>CAZZNP010000235.1:0-1501 GCA_964655785.1 uncultured Gemmatimonadota bacterium | reverse complement strand
GCCTGCTGGATGCCGGCGCCGACAAGATTTCCATCAACACCTCGGCGGTGCGGAATCCGGATTTCATCCGGGACGCCAGCGGGCATTTCGGCAACCAGTGCATTGTTGTGGCCATAGACGCCAAGCGTGCCCCGGACGGGGGCGACGGCCGGCGGACGTGGGAGGTGTTCACCCACGGCGGCCGCAATCCCACCGGTATCGATGCGGTGGACTGGGCAAGGAGGATGGAGGACCTGGGCGCCGGGGAGCTCCTGGTGACCAGTATGGACCGTGATGGCACCCGTCATGGATTCGATCTCGACCTCGTCCGGGAAATCACCTCGGCGGTCAACCTTCCGGTGATCGCGTCCGGCGGCGTGGGAACTCTGGATCACCTCTCCGAAGGGGTGATCGAGGGGGGGGCGGACGCCGTGCTTGCGGCCAGCATATTTCATTTCGGGGAGTACACCGTCGGGGAAGCCAAGCGGCATATGGCGGCCCGTGGAATCGAGGTCAGGTTGTGATTCCGCCAAAGGACCGCCAGATAGTATCCCGGAAAGATCGAGCGAGAGAAACCGCAGGAACATGAACGACGCGCAAATTCTGGATGCCGTCCGGTGGAACGGGGACGGGCTGGTGGCCGCCATCGCCCAGGAACAGGATACCGGCAGGGTGCTGATGATGGCCTGGATGAACCGTGAAGCGCTGGCCCTCACCCTCAAGGAGGGCCGTGCCGTCTACTGGTCCCGTTCGCGGGACAAGCTGTGGCGCAAGGGGGAGGAGTCCGGACACGTGCAGAAGCTGAAGGAGATCCGCATCGACTGTGACGCCGACACGGTCCTGATGCAGGTGGAGCAGGTGGGCGGCATAGCCTGTCATACCGGGCGGCACAGTTGTTTCTATCTCAGACGGGAGGGGGAGCAATGGGTGGCGGCGGACCCGGTGCTGAAAGACGCCGGAGAGATTTATGGCAACCCCTGACCATGACGCCACTGCCGGATCGATCCTGGCGCAGCTGGAGTCCGTGATTGCCCGCCGCAGGGGCCTTGATCCGGAAAAATCCTATGTGGCCGGCCTGCTGGATGGGGACGAGGACCGGCTCCTGAAGAAGATCGGCGAAGAGGCGACGGAGGTGATGCTGGCCGCAAAATCCGGCGATCGGGAGGAGATCGCCGAGGAGTCGGCAGACCTCCTGTTTCACCTCATGGTCATGCTGGCGCGGTACGATGTCGGGCTGGCAGAAGTGCGGGCAGTGCTGGAATCCCGTTCGGGGCGGTCCGGGCTGACGGAAAAAAATTCACGCACTCAGCCAGATTCCAGCTAGAATGTGCGGTTTCGATCAATCCTCCGGCGCCACGGCCCGCCGGTGGTTGTGGTGGGGCGACGGTCCCTGTCTGCGGACAACTTCACTCTCAACGAAATTGGAGAAAGAACATGGGTTTTGGCGGTATTAGTCCATTCCAGTTGCTGATCATCCTGGTCATCGTGCTGCTGATCTTCGGCACCAAGAAACTGCGCGGCC
>CAZZNP010000234.1:0-1501 GCA_964655785.1 uncultured Gemmatimonadota bacterium | reverse complement strand
GGCTGATCAGGATCGAGTTCTACGATCGCAAGGATGCATTGCTGAAGACCATGGAATTCATCGGTTACAACGAGTACCCGGGCGGTTACTGGCGCGCCGACCGGTTCGAAGTCACCAACCACCAGACCGGAAAATCCACCACCCTGCTCTGGCGGAACTACGACTTCGAAACCGAACTCCATGAAAAGGATTTCAACCACAACGCGCTCAAGCGGCTGCGATAATGGTGCCGGACATCGCGCGCGGGATGACCAGGGGCAGGATGTTCCGCGCGTTGCTGGGTGCAGCCGCGCTTGCATTCCACGCCCTCTCGTTCGCCGGCGAAGTTGCGGTCAGTGTAGCCATGGAACTGGAGCTGCAGGCATTCGTCTCGAATCCGGCCGGCTCCGGACGGTACGATGACAACTTCGCCGTCAGCCTCGAGCCGGATTTCCGGGGCGATTTCGACGACGGCAATACGCTCTGGCGATTCGTTCCGTTCGGCCGCTGGGACAGCCGTGACCCGGAGCGGCGCCATGGCGACATCCGGGAAATGTACCTCCTGCATGTCATGGACGACTGGGAGTTTCTCGCAGGCGTCAGCAAGGTATTCTGGGGCGTGGCGGAATCCCGCCACCTGGTCGACATCATCAACCAGACCGACCATCTCGAGGGCATCGACGGCGAGGACAAGCTGGGGCAACCGATGCTGAGTGTCGGCCGCTCCTTCGGGCAAAGCACCCTCACGTTCTACGTTCTGCCGGGGTTCCGCGAACGCGCTTTCCTGTCCGCCGACAGCCCGTTGTCGTTGCCGTTTGCCGTCAGTGACGACCCGCTCTATGAATCCGGGAAGGGACGGGACCATGTGGATCTTGCGGTCCGCTTCAGCGGCTACTGGGATGTCCTTGACTATGGCGTATCCTGGTTCCGGGGCACCTCGAGGGAACCCGGTTTCGTGCCGCACATGAATGGGATGCTGCGTCCCTTCTACCCGCAGATCGAGCAGTTCGGCCTGGACCTCCAGATCACCACCGAAAGCTGGCTGTGGAAGTTCGAGGCCATCCGGCGCACGTTCGGCCACCGGGCCGCGGGAGACGACTTCACCGCTGCAGTGGGCGGGTTCGAATACAGTTTCTACGGACTCAGGGACGGCCTGTTCGACCTCGGACTGCTGGCGGAACTGCATTACGACAGCCGCGACGATCCCGGCACGATTCTGTTTCAGGATGATGTCTTCCTGGGCATGCGTTTCGGTTTCACCGACGTCGAGGGCACGGAAATACTGGCGGGAACCGTGATCGACCTGAAGGACGGCTCTCAAAGCCTTCGTGTCGAGGGCAGCAGACGCATGTTCAACAACGCCCGCCTGGGTCTGGAAGCACAGTCCTTCTTCAATGTCGATCCGGGGAACGCCAGCTACGGCCTGAGGAACAGCGACTATGCGCTGCTGTCGTTGAAGTGGTATTTCTAACAGCCGTTCCCGGGAACCAGTGACCCGTGCCGATGCGGCAAGAAATGACCC
>CAZZNP010000233.1:0-1507 GCA_964655785.1 uncultured Gemmatimonadota bacterium | reverse complement strand
TGGGACTGGTGCAGGCCCGGCCGGACATCTGCTGGGGCGTCGTCGGCCCCTGGGGACATCACTATCCGGACCAGGGAGAGCCCGGCCCCGCGATCGGTTTTCAGGACCTAGCGCTTGAGTGGTGGGATCATTGGCTTGGGAACGAGACCGGAAACATCCGGAACTGGCCCCGCCTCAGGCTCTGGCGTCGGGAGTTCGATCCGCCCGTGGACCGGCTTGCCATGCGAAACGGGGAATGGATCGAAACGACCGGCCACGAAGAAGCCGATGGCGCCACGTTGTTCCTGTCCGCCGTCGGCCTGACGGACCGCCCTCCTGCGGAAACCCAGTCCCTCGAAATTCCAAACGACCTCCGTCACGGGGAATGCGCCGGAGACACCGGCTACTTCGGACGGGTGGGCGGGCTGCCGCTCGACCAATCGGCGGATGACAACCGTTCGCTCTGTTTCGATTCCGCCCCGCTCAAAGAGGACCTCGATCTGGTCGGCCATGCCGAGCTGTCCTGCGATATCACGCGGGATATGACGGAGGCACAGCTCGTGTGCCGTCTGTGCGAGGTTACGCCCGACGGGCACTCCAACCTCGTAGTCCGGCAGGTCCGCAACCTCGTCCTCGATGGGACGCTCGACACCGTATCAACCTTCTCCGCCGGCAATGTCGTCCGTTTTCGTATTCGGCTACCTTCCACCGCCTACCGGTTTGCTCGGGGCAATCGCATTCGGCTGGCACTTGGTACATCATACTGGCCCCTGACCTGGCCTACATCCAGGCCAGCATCCGTCAAGGTCATGACACAGGGTGCCCAACTTAACCTGCCTGTCCCCCCTCACACGGCAGGATTGTCGGTGCCGTTCCCCGAGGCCCGGGAACTTCCGGTCCGGAAATCCTGGGCAAGCGATTCAGAGGGGCCGCTGCAAAGAGTACCGGCGAAACTTGCCGATGGCCGGGTCGTTTCTTCCTGGACCCTGCCGCGCGTCACCCTCAGTTTCCCGGAAGAGAATCTCGCGATCTCGTTTCGGACCTCGGCACACTACCGTATCGACACGACAGACCCTTATGTCCTGATTTGCACGATGAACCATTTGATCGAGATCAGCCGGGAGGACGGAACCACACGGATCCGGAGTTCGATGGTCTCAACGTCTGGCCGCAGTGGACTGGAAATCGAGTCCACCCTGTCCGTGCACTGGAACCGGGAGGACGTGGCCGAAAAGGTGTGGCGGTATACCTATCCGCCAACTTTCAGCGATACCGACCTTTCGAGGTGAACCATTCCGTCTCCGAGGGGTTGTCTGGGCAAATCCGACCCCTGGCGACTATAGCTCCTGACGGCTATGGGGTCTTTTCATGGCGCACTATAACGGAAGGAACGACATTCATGAGCTTGATAATTTTCGTACTGGAGTACAGACTCTGCCCTGACGCAGACCAAGATACTACGAGGTTAGCAGTATGACGCCAGTCAACATCACACTCTATCGCTGGGCTGGCGAGTGGGGGCCATTCA
>CAZZNP010000232.1:0-1517 GCA_964655785.1 uncultured Gemmatimonadota bacterium | reverse complement strand
TCCACCCGTTCCCGCTACCCGTCCTCTCGGTAGACCGCCTCTCTCAATCCCCTGATATATCCGACGGCGTAGAGCCGGCACAGCGCGGAATAACCCGGATGGTCGTTGTCCTCGCCGGCCATGGTGGGCACGTGATCCGGGCGCAGCACGCCTTCAAAACCGATATCCCGGTACGCCCGCAGACAGGCCATCATGTCGGTGGGACCGTCGTCGTGGAAGGTCTCCACGTAGTTCTCAACGTCCCCGCGCACGTCCCTGAAGTGAACGAAGAAGATCTTCCGCTGCGCGCCGAAGTGACGAATGGCCGCGGGCTGGTCGTCGGTCATGAGCGCGAAATTGCCCTGGCAGAAGGTGACTCCGTTCATGGGGCTCGGCACCAGGTCGATAAGTTTCTGGAAGTTGTCCACCGATCGCATGATGCGTCCGATGCCCCGCAGCGGCGAAAGGGGAGGATCATCGGGATGCATGGCCATTTCCACGCCGTACTGTTCGGCGACCGGCGTTACCCGCTCCAGGAATTCGTGCAGCGTCTCCCACAGCTGACTTTCGGGCACCTCGCCCGCCTCGGTCAGCGGCGCGTTCTTCATCATGGCGTGGTCATAGCCGGTGACGACCGCCCCGCCCCGTGACGGGACCGTCGCCGAGGTTCGCGTCCAGTTCAGGATCGCCATCCAGTTGTAGCACCAGGTCCGGATCCCTACCCGGCCCATGCTTTCGACGAACGTGCAGACGTTGTCGAATTCCTCCTCGCGACCTTCGATCCCCAGCTTGATGCGGTGCATTGGCGGCGTGCTCTCGATGACGGCCACGTCGAAACCGGCATCGTTGAAGTTGTTTTTCATCCGCAGCATGGGCATGTACTCCCAGCCTTTTTCATTCCCTACCGCGGGTGGCATGCTGGTGACTACGTGGTCCACGCCGATCTGCTTGACCTGGTCCCACAGGACGTTGCGTCCCGTGCTCAGTATTTCGGCAATCTTAATCATGGTAAATCGTCTCCTGTTGCGTGCTCCGTCTTAACCTTTGCTGCGCACGGGATGTTCGAGCGCGTTTTCGTAAAGTTCCTCCCAGTCCTTTGAACCGTCGTCGTGCTCGATCTCGAGATAGACGCCATCGGAGTGGGCCGGTCCATTGCCCTGGATGAAATAGCTGTAGGCCCTGTTCATGGGCGCTATATGTATCCGGGTGTCGTCTGGATAGACCACGGTATTGATGATACGCGGTTTGGGCTTGTCGTATAACTCACCCTTTTCCCTCAGGTTCTGGACAGTCTGGTCCGGTGCCCTCCACCGCTCCACCGCTTCCTCGTCCACCTCCACGCCCAGGCCCGGTTCCTCGGGAACCCGGTGAAAGCCGCCCACGACCTCCACGGGTTTTGTGAGCAGGTGATGGCTGTACAGGTTGATGCAGGTGATAGCCGGCCAGGTGGCGTGACTCAGCACCGCCCCGAGATGAGCGGCCCAGGTGGTGGTGAGCCCGTTGCCCACGAGCTGGAGCCAGAAAGGCATGTTGACCTC
>CAZZNP010000231.1:0-1532 GCA_964655785.1 uncultured Gemmatimonadota bacterium | reverse complement strand
GATACACCGGTTTCAGATTCCAGCCATGTCGATCCGTTCGCCCCAGGGCTCCCGGTGCCAGTCGGCGGGCGGTTTCGACCAGTTGATCCACGCCACAGAAAAGTTGGGTTCAGCATCGGGATAGGAAGTGCACTCCATGTCGGTGAGGTAGAGGCAGACACCCGGCTGTTTCCCCTGTTCCTCCAGCCAAGCGAACCCCGGCCGGAAATCTGTTCCGCCCCGGCCCTTGAGTTCGATCTCGTCGGGCAGGTCCTCCATGGAATATTCCCCGATGTCCTGCAGGACGGTGTCCACCTGCAGCACGATCACCTCCCCGGGCTGGATGTCCTGCACCACCTGGCGCACCTCGGACCAGAACATCTCGAGGATCTGCGGCCGGCACCAGATCGAGGCGGAGGTGTCGATGATCACGGCGATGCTTTCGATCCCGTCCGTCCGGATCGAGGGCAGGTAGAGCCCGCCGTCGATGAAGCGCCGGTTGGGCACGCTCCAGCTGTAGTCCCGCTTGACCGCGTCGACCATGTACTGGCGGAGCAGGGTCCGCCAGTCCAGCGTGCCCGCATGGGCGTCCCGGATGGTTTCGCTGACCTGCCCCGGCACCTTGCCCTCGGCCCTGGCGATGCTGAGCGCCTGGTGCATGGCCTCGTCCCATTTCTTCTCTTCCTCGTTCTTCAGGGTCTCGTCCGTGGCCGCACTTCCGGGCGCGTTTGCCGCTTGATCCTGAGGCCGGAAACAATCCATGACTTCGCCGGTGCCGGCGGGGTCGTGGCTTTCTTGTGCTTCAGATTCGGCTTTGTCATCTGAACCATCCGGGTTCGGGTCATTCTGCGGGCCAGTATCGTCTTGCCGGTCAGTATCATCCTGCTGATCATGGTTATCCGTGTTTCCTGAATCTCCGGAATCATTCGAATTTCCGGAATCGTCCCGATTGTTGGCATCGTCCGGGTCACCGGAGTTATTCTGATCCCCGGAATCGTCCTGCCCGCCGGAATCATCCGGGTTATCTGGCTGGCCCGACTGGCCTGATTGGTCCGAATCATCCGATTGATCGGAATTGCAGGATTGATCCGAATCCTGATCTTCCGTTTCATCGGAATCGTCACCGCCCCCGGCTGATTCAGGCATTTCCATGCCCGTATCCGGCGGGGACTGGCCGGAACCGCCATCTTCCGGTTCAGGATCCGGCAACCGGTTGTAGGCCTCTTCCACGCTCATCTCCTCCCACGCCTCGGCATCGTCCGGCAGGGTGAACCCCGCGTCCCGCAGCATCCCGTGGGTCACGAGCTGGGAGGCGCGCTGCCAGCGCTCCGGATCCCGTTCATCGCGCCGTGTGTGATGTTTCAGGGCACAGGCGAGAACCACCCTGGCGATGGCGGTCGCCACCAGGCGGGCATCGGTCTCCGCGATCCACCGCGGCGAATACCGGATGTTCTGCCCATCGCATCCAATCGTCTTCCTCGTGGAGTCGGGAACAAGAGGCAGCCTGAGGGCCAGGCTGCCGAAGAAGGGTTGCGTACGGAGCAGTTCCCCCA
>CAZZNP010000230.1:0-1561 GCA_964655785.1 uncultured Gemmatimonadota bacterium | reverse complement strand
GCGGCAGCTTGCCTTCCGCGATCCGGTTGCGCCCGTATTTGGCGAACTCGGCGGTGGAGTGGGTTTCTTCCGGTCCGCCGGCGCAGAAGGTGCACTTGTCCATCTTGCCCCGGGACCCGAAATTGCCCGCCTGCGGGAACTGCGGCGCGCCGAACGGGCACGCGTAGAAGCAGTAGCCGCAGCCGATGCACAGGTCCTTGGAGTGCAGGACCACCCCTTCCTCGTTCTGGTAGAAGCAATCCACCGGGCACACGGCCATGCAGGGCGCATCCGAACAGTGCATGCATGCAACTGAGATCGACCGCTCGCCCGGCTTGCCATCGTTGATGGTCACAACCCGGCGCCGATTGATCCCCCACGGCACCTCGTGCTCGTTCTTGCACGCGGTGACGCAGGCGTTGCATTCGATGCAACGTTCGGCGTCGCAGAGAAATTTAGCTCTTGCCATCTCCTTCTCCTCCCTCAGGCCGCGTAGATCTTGCAGAGAGTGGTCTTGGTCTCCTGCATCTGCGTGACCGAGTCATAGCCGTAGGTCTGCGCCGTGTTGGAGCTCTCGCCCAGCACGAAGGGGTCGGCGCCTTCGGGATATTTGTGCCTCAGGTCCGCGCCTTCGAAATGCCCGCCGAAGTGGAAGGGCATGAAGGCAACCCCGATTCCGACACGCTCGGTGACCATCGCCATGACCTTGACCTTGGCGCCCTCGGCGCCCTCGACCCAGACCTGCGCGCCGTTGCGCACGCCGAGATCGTTGGCGTCCTTCGGGTGGATCTCCACGAACATGTCCTGCTGGAGTTCGGCGAGCCACTTGTTCGACCGCGATTCCTCGCCGCCGCCCTCATATTCCACGAGGCGGCCCGAAGTCAGGATCATCGGATAGTCCTTCGAGAAATCCTGCTTCTGGATCGAGGCATACATGGTCGGCAGGCGGTAGAACTTCCGGTCCTCATAGGTCGGATAGTCCGCCACCAGGTCCCGACGCGGGGTGTAGAGCGGCTCGCGGTGCAGCGGCACCGGATCCGGGAAGTTCCACACCACGGTCCGCGCCTTGGCATTGCCGAACGGCGCGCAGCCATGCTTGATCGCGACCCGCTGGATGCCGCCCGACAGGTCGGTCTTCCAGTTGGTCTTCGGCCCGGCCACGGCGTCGATGGCCGCCCTTTCAGCGTCCGTCAGATCCCCGTCCCATCCCAGGTCCATCAGCATCTGCATGGTGAACTCGGGATAGCCGTCCTGGATCTCCGAACCGACCGAATAGACACCCTCGGCCAGCAGGTTCTCGCCGTTGCGCTCCACGCCGAACCGGGCGCGGAAGGTCAGGCCGCCCTCTGCCACCGGCTTGGACATGTCGTAGAGGTTGGGCGTGCCGGGGTGGCCCATTTCCGGCGGGCCCCAGGAAGGCCAGGGCATGCCGTAATAGTCACCGTCGGCAGGACCGCCAATCGCCTGCAACGTCGTACGGTCGAAGGTGTGCTGGTTGGCCATGTGCAGCTTGATCCGCTCCGGCGACAGGGCGGTGTAGCCGATCGTCCACATGACGCGGTTGATCTAGCCCGTGATGTCC
>CAZZNP010000229.1:0-1566 GCA_964655785.1 uncultured Gemmatimonadota bacterium | reverse complement strand
ACAAGGCACTGGATTCACGCGACGATCTCGCCTTCTCCATCTCCTATACCACGCGCCCGCCGCGCGAAAAGGAAGAGGACGGGGTTGACTATTGCTTCGTAACGGAGAGTCAATTCCAGGACATGATCTCCGGGGACAAGTTCCTGGAATGGGCACAGGTCTTCGACCGCTGGTACGGCACCAGCCGGGACTCCGTGGACGCCTTGCGTACCGATGGCAAGACCGTACTGCTGGAGATTGACTGGCAGGGAGCCGAACAGATCAGGGCCCGCGAACCCTCCGCCGTCAGCGTATTCATCCTGCCCCCCAGCCGCGCGGAACTGGAGCGTCGCCTGCGGGGCCGCGGCACGGACTCCAAGGAAAACATCGGCCGGCGCCTCCGCGACGCCCTGACCGACATGGCCCAGTGGAAAAACTTCGACTACGTCCTGATCAACGAAAATGTCGCCACCGCCCTCGAGGAATTCATGTCGATCCTGGACGGTCACGGCGACGCCCACCGGGTGGATTCACATACTGTACGGCGCCGGGCCGCACGAATCCTGGCCGACAACGTCTGATCCATACTCTTGAACTGCGGCCGCCGCCCTGCTGGAAGGTCAAACAACTGGAGCAACAGCAAGGGCGGATCCTGACCCGAATGTTCGACGCGGCCGAGACCACTTACCACCGCCCGATGATGGTTGCGGTTTACCGCAATTGGGTTATGTAATAACCTGCCATCGACTTCGTGTCATCGGTATGGACATGGCTTCACCTCGCGTAATCAGTGACTTCCCGCCTACGCGGCATAACCACCGCCGTTGCGTCCGTGAGGCGCTCGAAACAGCGGAATCCGTCGTCGCCAGGCGCGGCATGCGATTCACGAAGCTGCGACGCCGATTTCTGGAACTCGTCTGGTCGCGGCACGGGCCAATCCGGGCCTACGACATGTTGCGACTCATGGACGAGAAAGATGGGAGCATGGCGCCAAACACAGTGTATCGGGCCCTTGATTTTCTGTTGGAAGCGGGACTCATTCATCGGCTCGACAGCATCAATGCATACATGGGATGCGCGGACCCCGAGACCGAACATACAGGTCAGTTTCTGATTTGCCGAAAGTGTGAGTCGGCAGCGGAAATCCACGATCCCGGCATCGATCTCACACTGGGCCGGGACGCAGAGCGACTGGGTTTCGAGCCCGAGCGGAAGACGGTCGAAGTGCGGGGGTTATGCCCGGCGTGCACGGTCGGATAGCGTAGCAAGACCCGGATTCCCGACGCCGGGTGGCCGGCGAAAAGTGCGCTCTTGCGGTTCAGCGCCGGTGGAGTTCGCATGGACGCCAGAATCGCCGGTCCCTCACAGCTCGAGCAAGTACGTGAACTTGATCAGCAGTTGCTGTTGCGTGTAGTCAGGTATGAGATCTTCATCGTTGGCCGAGCTGTTATAAACGACGTAAAGGTAGGACAGCGGGCGAAATTCCCAGGACAGTCGAGCATTCAGAATGTCCCTGGACGTCAAGGAGTTGTGCTGAAGGAATCCGGATAACTGGAGGCGGGGATTGAACGCGAACCGCGAGCCGAT
>CAZZNP010000228.1:0-1566 GCA_964655785.1 uncultured Gemmatimonadota bacterium | reverse complement strand
CGATGATGACGTCGGAATCGTCGTCCACGCGGTCCCGGAATACCAGGGAGGACGAGGTGCGCCGGGTTCCCTTGAGGCGCAGTTCATCCTTGACGGCAAGGGGCAGGCCCTCCAGTTTGCGCGGGCGGCCCCCCAGGTAGCGTTTCTCGGCCACGGCTGCCGCCGCCAGCGCCTGTTCGTAGAACGTGTCCGTGAATGCATTGATCCCGGGCTGCATGGATTCCGCCCGCCGGATCACGGCCTGCATCAGTTCCACCGGCGACAGGTCGCCGCTTCGGAAGAGGACCAGGGCCTCGACGGCGGTCAGGTAGCACAGGTCGGTGTCGCTCATTCGTTCAGCACCTCCCAGATTTCGGGCCGGAATTTCCGAATCTCGTCATCGCTCAGCCCTTCCAGGGAGTGGGGAAACTTGATCCATCGCCCGGTTTCGTGCAGGTAGTAGTCCGGTGCCCTGCCGACCAGGTTGCGCGAAGGCTTGTACCAGGGAACGGCGACGCGGATGTCGCGCGGCGTGTTGAGCCGTGCCTTCCGCCGCAGCTTGTCGATGACCTCCTGTATGGTCAGGCCCGTGTCGAAGACATCGTCCACCAGGAGCAACCCGTCCTCGGCGTTGACCCGGTCCACGAGGTAGCGGAGACCATGGACACGCACTGAGTGTCCCCGCCGGTCGATGGACTGGTCGTAGGATGAGGTGCGTATCGCGATATGGTCGGTTTCGATCCCGGCCCAGGACAGCACCTCCTGCACCGCGATGCCGATCGGCGTCCCGCCGCGCCAGATGCCGACCATGAAGTTGGGCCTGAAGCCGCTGTTGACCACCATGGCGCCGAGACGCATGGCATCGTCCAGCAGATCCTGGGCGTTCAGGTAGAGTTTCTCGGTCATGCTACAATTCTAGCCCATGAATCCGTCCCGGACTGCCGAAAAAATCTACATCGAGGAGCAGGCACTGATTCTGGACGGATTCCGGCTCGGACGCCGGGTGTATTCCAGCGGGTTCCGCCCGGATTACATCGTGGGAATCTGGCGCGGGGGCAGTGTGGCCGGCATCGTGGTACAGGAATGCCTGCAGTACCTGGGCGTGGAAACCGACCATATCGCCATCCGGACATCCTACCGGGGCATGCAGGACTATCCCGACATGATCCGGAACTCCGATCGCATCCGGGTCCATGGACTGGAATACCTCGAGGACCGCCTGGAGGCCGAACATCGGCTGCTCCTGGTGGACGACGTCTTCAGCAGCGGCCACAGTGTCCAGGCGGTGAAGGAGAAACTGCGCCGCAAACTGCGCCAGAACACGCCGGAGGAGATTCGGGTTGCCGCGGTCTGGTACCGGCCGGTTGCGGGTCGCCCGGCGCCGGACTACTTCGTCAACGAAACCGACCGCTGGCTGGTGCTGCCCTACGAACTTTCCGGTCTCAGCCTGGCGGAAATCCGCGCTCACAAGGCCTGGGCGGCGCCCGTTCTGGAATCCATCGCGGCGCCTGATTCATGACGGTGCGGGGGGCTCCACCATGGAGGTGATGCAGCGCTCCGCGTCACCCTGATCGGTTCTCGCCCTGA
>CAZZNP010000227.1:0-1616 GCA_964655785.1 uncultured Gemmatimonadota bacterium | reverse complement strand
TTGAATTCCGTGGCGGCAGGGTCCTGGTTCACTGGCGGGTCGATCCCGGGGGATGAGGAATAGTATCAAATACCACATGCGGGTTGTATGATCCAGCGTGCCCCGTGGACAATGTCCACTCGCCATACTCACGGGAAAAGGAGGCCCTTGGCTCCATAGCACACATGCTATAAGATGTGGCCGTATGGCCTGGCGCGTCAGAACCCTGAATGCAACCGTGGACGGGGAGCTCGACGCGCTCCCCGCCGACATGCGGGCGCGGTTCGTCCGCATCGCCAGATTGATCGCTACAGTCGGCCTTGAGCGCGTTGGCATGCCGCCTGTCAGGCACCTGACCGTCCGTTGTGGGAAATGCGCCTTGGCGGCCGGGACGGCATCGCGCGGGCGCTGTACGTTACCGCGACGGACCAGCAGGTCGTGGTGGTGCGGGCGTTTGTCAAGAAAACCCGGCGCACGCCGCACCGGGAAATCGAGTTGGCGCTGCGACGCGCCCAGGAGGTATCGCAATGAGCACATCTGAAGAACTGCACGAGCGGTGGAGCCGGGACGCGGACTATCGCAAAGCCTATGAGCGCCTGGAGCCGGAGTTCGAGGTGGCCCGCGCACTCATTGAGGCGCGCCGGTGCGCCGGATTCACCCAAGCGGAGTTGGCCGCACGGATGAAGACTACGCAATCGGCGGTTGCGCGCCTGGAGAGCGGGCGGATACCACCATCCACACGCACACTGGAGAAGGTCGCGAAGGCAACGGGAACCCGGCTGCGTATCCGGTTCGAGCCCGTGTAAACCCGCTATCCGATCCTGTGGACGCCCCAGGATCCCGAATAGCCACAGGTGCGCAGTTTCCTGACGAACTTCAGCAGATGGAGATTCCGGGCAATCCGGGATCCGGTTTTTCGCGGGAAGTGGGAGGATTCAAGGGAGATCGCAACTCCGCGGAGCTGGTAAAATCACAGCAAGTAATGGGAAATCAGCGTCAGATACAGGGCCGGATCGTGACTTCACCGGTGGCGACGCAAATTTTCGTCACGCAGGCGTCTTTTGATTTCCCCGGCAGGGGCTGTCTCAAAAAACAGGGCCAGCGCTTCGGCGAGGTTGTCTCGCGCTTCGGCCACGGTGTTCCCCTGGCTGACTACATCTACCTCGGAACACCGGGCGACATATCCGTCTCCCTCACGTTCAACAATCGCGGTCAATTGGCTCTTCATGGACTTGCCTCCTGGTCAGAATTTAACGCGCATTCCGCTTACCGAGCCAACGGCCGCGGTATTTCGGTTACAGTATCTGCAGGACGCCCGTATCGGGAACCGGGTCCTGATGAAAGCCAAGGGCACGGCAAACGGCCCGAAAAGGCAGGCAGGTAGCCGGGACACCCGGCTCCCGCGGCACTACAATCCCGGATTTCCGCGCCCCTTGCCATGACTGACTGCATCGTCATCAAGTCCGAATTCGACCAGTTCCCGGCCTGGGAAAGCGCCTTTGCCGAGGCGGGTTTCAGGGCAGTGCCCTGGGAGCGCCGCGACCGCCATGCGGATGCCATCCGCTACGCCCTCGTGTGGAAGCCGGGGCCCGGCGAACTGGCTGCCCTGCCGGCGCTGGAACTGGTGTTCTCCGTCG
>CAZZNP010000226.1:0-1631 GCA_964655785.1 uncultured Gemmatimonadota bacterium | reverse complement strand
GGTCCGGTGGTCACCACGGATCAGGACCATCCGACAGCACCTCGACGCCATCGCAGCCCAGGCCGACTGGAGCTATGTCGTCGAGCGGGATGTCATCCAGGTTTACGACATCGAGACCAGGTACTTCGCCCTGGCCACGCAGCCCGGCAGCACCGAATCCAGCCTGGGGCTTCGGAATCTCTCCGACGCCGGCGCCGCCCAGACGGACAACACCGCGGAGATCTCTTTAGATCCCTACCGGGCGGAGATCCGCCAGGCCGTCGAGGGGGTGCTCGGGTTGGGCGGTGATGCAGAAGGTCTCGCGATCGATCCGCGCACCCGGGTCACGATCGCCCCTTCGGCCAACCTGTTGATCGTTACCGCCCAGCCACACGCCATGCGGAAGGTGGAGCGGATCATGTACCGGTACAACGGGTCCAGCGCCGCCATCGTCCGGATCGCCCTTTCGATACTCGAGGTCGAGTTCACGGACAGGAAGGAACGCGACCTGTTGCTGCAGCTGCTCCGCGACAGCAGCGATCTGCCCCTTTCCGTGATCATGGGCCTTCCGGGCGGCCTGCCCGCTTACGCCGGTGGGACCACTTCCAACTTCGGAATCCTGGGACCCTCGGATGCTCCTGGCCGTTATACCGGCAGCGGCGCCGTGATCGAATGGCTGGACGAGTTCGGCGAGGCGTCGGTCCAGTACGACGACACCGTAGAGGTGCAGAACAACCGGGTGGCCAGCGTGGACGTGACCAGGACCCGTCAGTACGTCTCAAAGATCAGCTTCGAGGTGGTCGGCGAAGGCGCGAACGCGATCGCCACCCCCGAGGTCGAGTTCGAGCAGCTGAGGACCGGGCTCGTCATGCATCTGCAGCCGACGCTTGTCGACGACCGCATCACGGTCCGCATGGGCATGTCCCGCTCATCCGAGGTCGGAGAACACCCCTACAACTTCAGCGGGATCCAGGGCACGAACTTCGTGACGGAGGATTTCAACCGCGTCATCAGCGTCTCGTTGTCGGATGGAGAACCAAAGCTGCTGTCGTCGTTTTCCCAGAACGAGACCAGGAACGCGAAGAGAAGCCGGATCCCGTTCCTCGGTCCGCTCGGCCGGGACCGGTCCGACCGCCGGCGCGAGACGCTCCTGCTGATCACTGCGACGCGGGTACAGGGTTAAGAGATGAGCCTGACGGCAAACGATCGCATTGACGGCAAGCGCTTGGCGCTGGTCTACGGTAGCGAGCCCCTGGCGCTGTCCACGGCCGGCAGCCGATGGGAGCGCTCGCGGGAGATCCTGCGCCACCTGTCCCGCACCAGGTCGAAGGCCGCGCTCGTTACCCGCTCCGCGGACGGGCAGGAGGAATCCTGGTGGGTCGCGGACGAGGCCGGCGTCTCCTTCGCCGCTGCGATCGACGCCTGGCTGGAGACCCGGATAGCCGAATCCGGCTCCGCCCCCCTGCCGGACCGCCTTCACATCGTGATTCCCCTCGACTCCCGGATCTACTTCGCCAGGGTGGAGCAGGGCATGGTGCGCGAGGAGGCCGTACTGGCCCCGGAACCTGCCCTGGAGCGCCTGGAAGAGGCTGATGGCCATGACGTGATCTACGGGTTCACCGCCGGGCGCTGCACGGAGCCGCTGGAACGGT
>CAZZNP010000225.1:0-1641 GCA_964655785.1 uncultured Gemmatimonadota bacterium | reverse complement strand
GCCCAGGCGCATTTCAACCTCGACCTGAACATCCGCACGATCCACGTGGTCCATACCGGCCAGGGGCTGGATGTCTACATGCGCCTGCCGACACCGATTTTTCTGGCGGGCCTCGTGGGCGAGGCGGATGAAGGCGGCATCCCGGAGCCCGCGCCGTTCACCTACAACCGCGTCGAATCCGAGACCCTGCTGCATTACCTCGACCTCGATGCCATCCGGGGGGCGCCCCTAGAATTCGCCTCCCTGGCCGAGCAGGGGCAGGAGATTTCCGTGGACGGCAAGGTGCTCGGGGCGGAAATTGTCGATGTCGGGATCCATCCCGGCCTGGAGCAGCCACCCTTCTCGTCCCTGGAAGAGGCCAAGAGGGCGTTCGAAGGGGAGCTGTTTCCCTATGATTACCCGGAAATCCATGTCGGCGCATCGGTCACCGATCTCCTGCTCCGTTACCGTCACGATACGCCCATCGACACCTACACCTACCGGAGCACCTTCGATCCGGGGCTGGAAAAGCAGGAGGACACGGCGAACCTGTTCCTGGACTACTTCCCGGGGAACGTCCGGGTCCACAGGCTCACCGGCCTTCTGAACGAGCCCGTTCAGATCAGGAATTCGGATTGGGCGGCGGTCTCCACCTTCGTCCGCCAGGGGGTCGTCCATATCCTCATCGGCCTGGACCACGTCCTGTTCGTCCTTTGCCTGACGGCGGGCGCGGCGGGTCTGGTGGGCCTGCTGTGGCGCGTTACCGGTTTCACCCTGGGCCATACGGTCACGCTGATACTCGGATTTCTCGGCTTTGTGCCGAGCGGGGCGTGGTTCATCCCCGCGGTGGAGACCGCCATCGCCCTGACGATCATCTATGCCGCCGTCATCGTCCTGCTGTCCAGCCGGCGTGCATCGGATTCCGTCGTCTCCTACGCGGTCACGACCGGAATCGGACTGGTCCATGGGCTCGGCTTCTCGTTCGTGCTGCATGAACTGCTGCTGCCGGGCGGCGCCCATCTCTGGAAATCCCTGATCTCCTTCAACGTCGGCGTGGAAATCGGCCAGGTGCTGATCGTGGCGGCCGTCTGGGTGGTGCTCCTGGGCGTGGCCCGGATGAGCCGGACCGCCCTCGTCGCCGTGCACTGGGCCGTGGCGCTGCCCTGCATCGCCCTGGCGTCGTTCTGGACCCTGGAAAGGGGGCTGATGCTGGCGGAAATCCTGTTCCCGCCCTGGGCATCGTAGGTGCCGTCCCGGGATGACTGGTCCTTGAATTCCGGCACGGAACCGGTCATCGCGGATGCCGGGAATGAACCGGCCGCAGTGATCTTGCCGCAATTGCCGCAATTGATTTCCGCAATTGATACTCGACAGGGCCCGGTGACTTGGATACCATCCCCAAGTTCGACACGGAGCGATCGGCGTCGTTGCGCCGGCCCGTGTCCCTGCCCGGAGTCCGGCGACCGTCGCGGGGCCCGGCAGGACGAAAATGATAATTCACTCACACCATCAAGTTACCCAGGAGGAAACCTGACATGCAATTGAAGAAATCCCTTGCCTCCACCGGAATCGTGGCTGCTTCCATGATGCTCGGTGCCAACCTTGCTTACGCCGCCTGCGCCACCGACGGCCTGCCGGCCAGCATGGACGGGCCCGGCGGAT
>CAZZNP010000224.1:0-1653 GCA_964655785.1 uncultured Gemmatimonadota bacterium | reverse complement strand
GGAAACGACGGCCGGATGCAGATGGCGGCGGCCCGATCAAGCCGGAAACGCTTTGTTTGCATGGTAGTCACCTGCTGCGCGGCGTTCGGCGGTGTACCCGGGACAGCAGCAGGAATCCGGAATTTCTGCCAGGACCGGATACTGGAAGTCATTATATCCTCCTGCAGGATGACGAAGTGCCGATACGCCACTTTCGGAAAATCCTGGACGATTGCGTCGGCAATGACCGGCTTGCATGACCCTTCGACATGAAAAGACGGAAACTGCGCGATGAGTGAGCCGCTGCCGCCGGAGATGTTCAGGGAGCTGGAGCCCTTCACGGATTGGGCGCTTGAGCCGGAGCGGGCGAGAATCGAAAAAAAGGTGACGGCTTCCATGGAGGAAATCCGCGCCTTCTACGATGCGATGATGCTGCGGGTCAACGAGATCTTCGACCATCTGGAGAGCCATTTCGGCGGCGACATGCCGGCCCCGGAACATCGTCTTTACCTGATGTCGCTGTCGCTGGTCGAGGCCGCCATCCTCGTCGAACACTACAATCGGCGAGAGGCCGATGATGCCGGCGACCCGCTCCGTTACGTCACACGGCTTTGAGCGCAGAGGCGCGGCAGTACCGGCCGGACTCGACGAAGGCGTCGACCACCATGATCCGCGTCCCCGCCTCGAGTTGGCGGCCGATGACGTGGGGCCAACCGGGCGCGGAGTCCGACTAGGCGACAGCCGCTTCGATCAGGCAAACGCGGTCCCCGCTACCGGTGCACCGGGGCGGCGGGTCCGGACATGTGCGGTTTTCGACAACGACCCGCGAGGTATTCACATTCGACGCTAATCCGCTATCTTGGCATTGGGGGAGATGTAGTATAGTTATTATGTCTATGCGTAATCCCCGTAACACTATAATAATTTTTCCATCAGGAGGTTCGTCAGAATGAACACCGGTAATTTTTTCTCCTCGATATCGAAGGTGCTTTATGCTGGCCTATTCGTGCTGGCAGGTGCCGTTCTTGGTACAGGCACTGCCCTGGGGCAGATGCAGGATTCATGTCCGCTTCCACCCGGTACAACACCTTCCCCAGATCCGAGCGTGACGGCGCAACAGGTCGAAGACGGCAGCGCAAGCCTGCAGGACTTTGCCCTGGGGGCAAGAGATCAATTCAAGCGTGTGTCCACAGAAAGCGTACAACAGGCGTATCACTTCGGATGTCTTATCCGGCAGGACGGAGGACCTTGGCGCTCCGGCTCCACCTACCTGGTGCAGCTGACACTGGACGGCAGGGTGTTTGTCCACTCCAGGGACATGACATTGTCAGGCCGGCCCATCAACCGTGCGATTCTTGCGGAAATTCTTCTTTCGTTGGGCGTCGCCCCTGCGGACCTGGCCAACCCTGCTGCAATTGTGCGCACATTGCGGCAAGAACCGCATGCCGCGTTTGACGCGACCACCCCCAGACCGGGCCAGCGGCCGGGCATCCCAGGGGCCAAAGGCTATGTCAGCGCCTATAACAGGGCCCGTCAAGGTACACCGATCCTTCTGCTCGCGGGGTTCGACCTCAATGCATCGCACGTGGCTCAGGAGTCCATCGATTACGGCAGCCCAGGCATTACGGCCAGGGACGTGGTGGACCGAAGAACCCTGAAGGCCTTCGTTACGGC
>CAZZNP010000223.1:0-1682 GCA_964655785.1 uncultured Gemmatimonadota bacterium | reverse complement strand
GATGAGAATCGCCCGTAGGGATCGGATACGTTGGAGCAAGATTGATGTCATCAAAGGGTTAGGGGAATTGGACCAGGCCCAAGCTGACGAGTTCGCGCGGTCCGCCCGGTCCGCGGGGTCTGCGGGGTCGGGCGCTAACGGCCGGTCCGCACGGTCGGACGCAAATAGCCGGACGCAAGAAAATCAACTCCACACGGTCAGTCCCATGACGAGGTAGACGACACCCGTCAGCACGGCGGCAACCATCGCATAGGGGATCTGGGTCCTGACGTGATCGATATGGTCCGATGCGGCTCCCGTCGATGCGAGAATGGAGGTGTCGGAAAGTGGAGAGCAGTGGTCACCGAAAACGCCGCCGCCGGCCACGGCCGCTATGGTCGCGTAAACGATGTCGGTCAACGCGTCCCCTGAATAGACCAGGGCCACGGGTACCGCGATGGGCAGCATGATGGCGAAGGTGCCCCAGGACGTGCCGGTGGAAAAGGCCATAATGGCGGCTAACAGATAGGTCGCCAGTGGAAGCATGGACGGTGTGAGGAAATCACTCGAAATCGATACCATGTAGTCGGCCGTGCCCATGTCTCTGCTTAACTGGTTGATCGTGTAGGCGAAAACCAGGATCATGATGGCCGGCATGATCCCCTTGATGCCCGTCATCGCCGTGTCCATGATGTCGTTCAGCCGAATGCCCTGGATGCGGATCGATACGCCGAGGAAAATGACGACGGCGAGATAGGCTTCCAGCGTTTTCGCGGAGCCGGTGAGAATGAACGAGCCCAGGACGATGACGACAATCAGGATAACCGGCAGGATGAAGTTCAGAAACAGGCGCGGCTTGATTTCAGGGAACATGGGGGTCTCGGTCAGTTCCCGTCCGATAAGCGGGACCGCGCCGTCTCTCAGCACCTTGCCTTCGTCCAGTGCCCGGCGTTCCGCTTTCTTCATGGGGCCGAACTCCGGGACCAGTCCGGAGGCGATAAGTCCGACCAGGATGACCGCCGTTATGGCGTAGATATTGTAGGGTATGGAATGAATGAACGCGTTCAGCGCATCGCCGGCATCGGCTATGGGGCCCATGCCGATGGTGAGTCCGGAGATGTAGATCGCCCAGCCCGTGAAGGGCAGGAGGACGATGACCGGAGCGGAGGTGGAGTCGGCGATATAGGCCAGCTTCTCCCTGGATATCCGCGCCTTGTCGGCCAGGCTCCGCATCGTGGTTCCGACGAAGAGCGGGCTGAAATAGTCGCTGAAGAATACGAACATGCCCAACATCCACGTCCAGAGCTGTACGCCCTTGCGCGACAACTTCCGGTAGGCCACGAACTGGGTGAAGGCCTCAATGGCGCCGGTGCGCATGAAGAAGGCGATCATGATCCCAATGCAGATCTCGAGCAGGAACACCCAGGAGAAACTGGTATTCCCGATCGCGTTGATCATCAGCTGGGAAAACCCCAGGGGACCCTGGCCGGAGATCAGAACGCCTACGAGGCAGGCCACCGCCAGGGAATACACGGCGTTCCTGGTCGCAAAGGCCAGCACGATGGCCAGGGCCGGTGGCACGATGGAGAGAATGCCGAGGTTGGGTTCCATGGCGGCTCCGGGTTATTTAGGTTGGATAGGATCTCAACTAAGAAACATCTATCAAGAGCTGCAGGCAACTACCTATATTGTTGGAGCCAGTG
>CAZZNP010000222.1:0-1684 GCA_964655785.1 uncultured Gemmatimonadota bacterium | reverse complement strand
ACCCAGACATAATGATGAATTGACCATTCAGCGAGAAGGTGGCTCCGGGGTGCGCGGTTGGCCGGTCGTCTCGGCGCAAGGTGCATGCTCATCGTTATCGTTGGTCAGCACATTGTGTGGGGCCGGTCTTGCGAGTCGGCGACCTGCCGGCTTGCCTCCTCTGGGACTCTGGGATGGTCCCCGTCGGCAAGCCGGCGCCGGTTCGGCTTCGGTGTATCGGATCCGCGTCCGAGACGAGCTCTGCCGGCGAAGAGACGCAACTGAAGGCAAGCGAAAGGATCACGAGATGTACATCTCGAAGTATGTCGGGCTCGACGTCCACAAGGACACGATTTCGGTGGCGTATGCGGTACCAGGGCGAGAGGATCCGGTATCACACGGGGTCGTACCGAACACGCCGAAGGCGTTGCAGCGTCTGATTTCGAAGCTGAGTCCGGATAAGGAGGCTGTAAGCTTCTGCTACGAGGCAGGGCCGTGCGGGTACGGGGTCTATCGAGCGATCGAGGAAGCGGGGCACAGCTGTGTCGTGGTGGCTCCGAGTCTCGTTCCCCGCCGCCCGGGAGACCGGGTCAAGACGGATCGGCGGGATGCGCTTTCTCTGGCCCGCCAGCATCGCTCTGGCGACCTCACGCCGGTCTGGGTTCCGGGTCCGGAGCAGGAGGCGATGCGCGATTTGCTCCGCGCCCGGGACGATATGAAAGGGATTGAACTGCGGGCGCGCCAGCGGCTCAGTGCATTCCTGCTTCGCCACGGAAGAGTGTACGGACGCAGCAGGTGGACGCAGGGCCATTTTCGTTGGCTGGCAGAGCAGAAGTTCGGCCAGCCCAGCCAGCAGATCGTCATGCAGGAATACGTGAATGCGGTTCAGGGCGCGCAGGCCCATGTCGCCCAGATGGACGTTCAGATCCGGGAAGCGGTCCAGGAGTGGTCCCTTCGACCCACGGTCGAAGCCCTGATGGCGTTGCGTGGCGTGGATCTGCTGTGCGCCGCCACCTTGCTGGCAGAACTCGGCGACATCAGTCGCTTCGACAATCCCCGCCAGTTGATGGGCTTCGTGGGCCTGGTTCCCTCCGAACACTCCTCGGGATCCCGACGGAGAAAGGGCGCCATCACCAAGACCGGCAACGGGCGTGTCCGGCGCATCCTGATCGAAGCGGCATGGTCCTACCGGTTCCCGGCGCGCAAGACCCTGCATATGCGGCAGAAAGGCGAACTCGCGCCACCCGAAGTTCAGGCCATCGCATGGAAGGCGCAGAAACGCCTCTGTGGGCGGTTTCGGCGGCTCGACGCCGTGGGGAAAGTCCGGACCAAGGTGGCCACCGCCGTCGCACGGGAGCTTCTCGGCTTCGTCTGGGCCGTCGTCCGGGAGGCCGTGCCTGCCGGTTCCAGGGCCGATCACAGGATGCGGGCCGTTTCGGCCTGACCCGGAAAGCCTGATCGAACCGTGAACCCTCGCCAACCCTTGTCCCTGCTGAGGAACCCGGACCGGAAAAGGCCGGTCAGGAGAACCCTCGGTCCAAGATTGTGGTCCTGGCCGCTGCGCCAGAGGACCCACGAACCCAGAGAGAGGCAGCTCCGCGACGAAGTGAAGTCAGGCGGTAGCCAACCCGCGGATATGAGAGTGATCCACCGTCGCTATAAGCCTTTCCGATCCGGGTTCCTCAGCAGGGACGGCCCATTTTCG
>CAZZNP010000221.1:0-1719 GCA_964655785.1 uncultured Gemmatimonadota bacterium | reverse complement strand
ATCGTAGTTGCTTCCTCGCAAAACGCGCTCGTAGCTCAGTTGGATAGAGCGTCTGGCTACGAACCAGAAGGTCGGGAGTTCGAATCTCTCCGGGCGCGCCACTTGTCTTTCGGGATCGATAACCGGTGGGACGACTGATCTGCCGAGTTCCACGAGATTCCTCGTCCCCTGCCGATAGGAAAACTCTCATTCTTTCCTGTCTGATCCAGAACGCAGATGCGCCGTGCTGATTCCGATGATTCCGTTCGCTGTTAGCCTTCACGAATCACGAGACACGAAACACGAAACACGGCCTTTTTTCGCGTGCTTCGACCGTCGGGTGGTGAGAAATGCAGGCTGGACTCATCTCATGAATGCCTCCTTGAAGTGTGTGGTCACGTTTGCTTGCCTAGGGCTCCTGTTGCTTGCGGGATGCGGAGCTGATGAAACTTCCACCGGCTCGCGTTCGGTGAACCGCTCCTCCAACTTCGCGCCCATAATGCCCAACGGCGAGGTCGCCGTCCTCCGGGACGGGCGGAAGGTCGATGCCCTGCCGGCGGAATTCATCCCGCTGGACTACCCCGGCATGCCCTGGCGGGGCGACCCGGCGATCGGCATGAGTTCCGATGGGACGATCTATGTCGCGCTGTACGCCAGGATCTTCGTGTCCAATGACGGCGGACGCCAATGGGAGTCCCGGCCTGTCGATGTCGACTCGTTCGATCCGCCCGTAACCGGGAGGGCGAACTACGACTCGTTCGTCGTCCTCAGGGACGGGACGCTGCTGTGGGCCTACCATGCCCCGGAACACGAGACCGATTTTGTCGTCCGCAGCGTCGACGGCGGGAAGACGTGGCGGCCCTGGAGCCGCATCGCGGACCGTTCTCCCTTCGGTTCAGCCGGCGGCAATCAGAATGGCATGACCGAGTTGGCGGACGGGACGATCCTCTGGCCGACGCGTCTGGGTCCGTCCGGAAGCGAACGCGAGCTGAACAACCCTTGGAGTGGTCCGGCCCACTGGACGACGTATGTCTACCGCTCGACAGACGGTGGACGGACCTGGAAAGAGAAGACCCTGCTCCAGACCTGGGGCACCGAGACGAACCTGCTCGAACTCGCTTCGGGCCGGTTGTTGGCCGCCATCCGCTATCAACGCTACGCGCAAGCCCCTGCGCCGCCCAACGAGCCCGAAGAGTTGTCCGCGGCCGACCAGAAACAGGGCTCGGTTGGCAAGCGCGTCTTCCTGGCGGATTCGTCAGACGGGGGCTATGCCTGGACGGACTTTCGGCCCGTCAGGAGCAACGCCGGCGGAGAGATGGACATCGCCTTTGGCGAGGCCCATGGACATCTGGTGCAACTGTCTGACGGCACGGTCGTGCTGGCGCATGAGCGGCGGTATCCCTACGAAGAAGGTGACGTCCGGGCGCGCGTGAGCCGCGACCAGGGGCAAACCTGGGCTCCGGAGGCGTACCGGTTGAGCCCCGGGCACGGCTACGCCGCAAGCGTCGTCCTCCCTGATGACACGATCGTCACGGCTCTCGGCAACACCCCCTTGAACGCAAAGGGCCGGTCCGTTGATGGCAATTGGTACGCCCAGGTGGTTCGCTGGCGCCTGAACGGCAGCGATTAGAACCATCGGAAGCGGATGCCGAACGGTTCACCGGCTGTCAAACATTTCTTCTAGTCTGCATTTCTCACCACGTGGCGAGGCGAAGTGGGTGAGAGGGCCGTCAGGACGAG
>CAZZNP010000220.1:0-1792 GCA_964655785.1 uncultured Gemmatimonadota bacterium | reverse complement strand
GGTACTGGGTCTCCGTGGTCAGCGAGTACTGGCACCTGCGCATGCTGATGCCGCCCAAGGGCAATTACAGCCTGCTGCCGTTGACCGGCGAGGCACGTCAGCTTGCCGATGCCTGGAACCCCGGCGACGACGTCGGCAACGAATGCCGCAGCTACGGCGCCGCCGCAATCATGCGCCTGCCGGGGCGGCTGCACATCCAGTGGGCCGACGACGAAACGCTGCAGATCGACATCGACTCCGGTACCCAGACCCGCCTGCTGCACTTCGACGAGGCCGAAGCCGGGCCGCCATCATGGCAGGGACACTCGGCGGCGTCCTGGGTGAGCCAGTCCGGCGCCGAGGATGCCCGGTACCTCAAGGTCACCACCACCAACATGCTGCCGGGCTACCTGCGCAAAAACGGTGTGCCGTACAGCGGCGATGCGGTACTTGAGGAGCACTTCGATGTCTTCACCGAACCCAACGGCGATCGCTGGATGGTAATTACCAGCATCGTGACCGATCCCCGCAATCTGACGCGACCCTACGCGGTCACGAACCACTTCAGGCAGGCAGACGATGACAGCGGCTGGGATCCCACCCCCTGCCGGGTGGACCATCCCCGCTGAATCGTAGCTGCGTTATAGCCATCTGGGTTTCGGCCAAGTTCAGCATGGCATATGCTTCATCGTATCCGCATGATTTCGCGGAGCAGGGCAGTTCTGGATGGATGCTGTCGTCAAAGTCGACGGGCCATTCTCTGCCGAACGCGAAGGTGAAAGCACGAGTACAGAATCTCAACAGAGGAACCGAGCATGTCCACAGCAAAGGAACTGATGAGCAAGGTAGTCGAGACCCAGCCGGAGGACGCCTCCTACGAGGAAATCATGCGGGCGCTGACATTCGACCGGATGGTTGCGAGAGGGATGGAGGACGTCAGGGCCAATCGGTTGATTGATGACAGGGAACTAGCACGGCGGATCAGGTTATGGCGCGGCTGAGGTGGACGCACGAAGCCGAACAGTGGTTGCATGACATCTTCGATTACATCTCAGTTTTCGTAGACGCTGCGGCCCGTGTCCCGATGCGCGCAGTCGAAGGGCTTGACTTCGGCGCCCGGAACCCAGGCGTAGGACCTCCGCCATACGGCGGGTTCGGTCAGGTACACGGGATCGGTGACGGTGACCTCGTAAGTCATGCGCGTTTCGTCATCGCTTGGCGTGAATCGCTCGACCATGGTCACGGCATCGCTCATGGGCGTACCCTGCGCATCGAGGTAAGGCCATGAAACGTGGTCGATTTCGACCACCAGTGTGTTGCCGTCCCAGCGGCCGACCGAGTGACCGAGCCGGTCGACGGGTGGGTCCTCCGGTGTCGTCGCCGGATCCATGTAGATCACCCGGTTGCCGTCCCACTCCTCGATCAGCAGACGGATGCGGTCGCCCTCGTCGATGAACTGAATCGGAAAGGGATTGAGGATCGCGTTGGGCATTCCCGGCGCTTCGCAGCGCAGTCCCGGATCGTCCACGGCCTGATCCCACCGGTCCTTCAGTGCCTGTGCCTCCGCCGTGAGTACGGGCGGCTCGATTTCGCCGCCAAACCCGCGCACGGAGCTCCAGACCCGGAATATCCCGTCCGTGGCTTCTGCCTCCGCCACGGCAGCGCCAGCGGAGACTTCGGTCGGCGCCGCTGGCGGTTCGGTCCAGCGGGGCGGATAGGGCCGGTCGGAGATCGTGAACTCTTCGCCGCCCGGTACCTGCATGTGGGATGTCCAGATGGCCTTCACACCGCGGGTGGCAGGGTTGCCGGCGAC
>CAZZNP010000219.1:0-1923 GCA_964655785.1 uncultured Gemmatimonadota bacterium | reverse complement strand
GATCTCCCCGTTCCCAACCGAGAACGAGACGTCCCGGACGCCCACGACGCACCCGAACCGCCGCAGGACATCCTCCTTGCCAAGGCCTTCCGACCGGACTGCATCCATGGCCCTGTCGGCGTCGTTGCCGAATATTTTCCAGAGCTTCCGGCATTCGATTACCGGCCCGGTGTCGCCCGATGGAACATCTCCCCGCACCATGTCAGTATCCGAATTCGCGGTCCACGCGATTGAGCAGCTCGGTTCCATCCACGAACCGCTGCAGGTTGCGGAAGAACAGGTCCAGGGTCAGCGGCACGTAGTGGTCGCCGTCATCGGCCGATACATGGGGCGTGACGATCAGGTTCGGCGTCGACCACAGACGCGAGCCTTTTTCAATCGGCTCGGGCGTGAAGACATCCAGCACGGCGCCGGCCAGTTCCCCGGCTTCGAGCTTGTCGCAAAGGGCGTCGTAATCCATCGCCGACTGCCGTCCGATATTGACGACGCCGCAGGTGGGCCTGAGCATGTCCAGCCGCCGCCGGTCTATCAGGCCGTTCGTTTCCGGCGTATCGGGCATCGCCAGATACAGGATATCGGCGTCGGGCAGGACCGCGTCGATCTCGCCGGCCGGCACGACCCTGGCACAGCCTGCCACATCGCCGCCGCGCCGGTTGACGCCGACCAGGTTCGGGCCAAGGGGCGCCAGCTTGCGGATCACCGCCCCGCCGAGGCTTCCCGTACCCACCACGACGACCGTCCTGCCGGCGATTGGCGTGCTGTAGAGCGAATCGTACACTTCGTTGCGCTGGTTGGTAACGATGGCGGGAACGTGGTTGTGCAGCATCAGTGCCGCCATGAGACCGTATTCCCCGGCCTTGTCGGAATGCACGCCCTTGTTGTTGGTCAGTTCCACATTCTCCGGCAGCCAGTCCAGCGGAAGCAGGTGCTCGACGCCCGCGCCGATACAGTGAATCCAGCGCAGGTGCGGCGCCCGCCCTGCAAGTCCATCGGTAGGAAGATTCCAGGTCAGCAGGATGTCCGCCCTGGCGACGGATGACCGGAAGTTGTCCTCGTCCCAGTCGAAGAACGGCTCGATCCTGTCCGCCAGGCCGGGGAAATCCGCCAGGGCAGCGCCGAACCGCTCCGCGTCAATCGTGAATACCTCTTCTCCCTCCGGTGTGTTCGGAAACGAGCCGGCCGCCCACCGGTTGTTCTTGACGTGGATGTAGTACTTGCCGGCAGGTTCCATGTCAACGTTCCGGTGGTGGAAAAGAGGGTTCTTGCAAAGAGTGATCAGGAGCGGTGGTCATCCCGGACCTTCGCGCTCCATCCGCTCGAGTTCCGCAATGATGTGTGCGTCGCGATCGGCCAGGGGCATGCCTTCGGCGGCGAACTGCATCTCCATCACCGCCCTGGTCACCGACTTGAGGTATTTCCGGTCATTCCCGTCCTTCGCCGGAAGGCGCAGGATCGTGTCCTGGCCATAGGTTCGAATGGCCTGGCCCTGGAGTTGCCGGGGCTGGGCCGGCTCTTCGCCGCCGGCGAGATTCCGGACGAGCTGGCGGATCTTTCGACGGTACAGCGACACGCCGCGATCCGTCGGCATCAGGTTCTCGCCATGGTGCGCGCTGATCGGTCCCATGCCTTCGACGGCTTCGGCATCGGCGGGCCTGCGCTGGCGCTCTTCACGGGTGCGGTCCACAACCTCGCCCTGTTCGATCAGTTCGCAGCCTTCCTTGCTGTTGTATTCATGGGGGTCGCCCCGCTCGCCGAAATTGGCCCAGGCCAGGCTCATGGACCGGCGGTCATCCACAGGAACGACCCAGCGCGTGAACGAACTGCGTCCGAAGTAATGCGCCCGGGTGCCGTCCGCGGTAAAGGCCGATCCCGCCTGGGTGAAGTTGGGCAGGACCAGTTCGTTGACACGTATCCAGACGAAGT
>CAZZNP010000218.1:1624-1982 GCA_964655785.1 uncultured Gemmatimonadota bacterium | reverse complement strand
GGGCCACTTCAGGGGCCGCGAATCGGAAGTCGGACGGGAGTTGTTGGGGCGCGTGCGGACTGTCGTTTCGGTAGGTGGGGGTTGGCCGGCCCAACCTGGTCACATGGAATCGCTGGGCAAAGGTACCGTGTCGATCTGGTTGCAGGTCGGGGTCGCATCGGCCCTCGAGAGGATCGCCGGTTCCACATCGGCCAGGCCGTTGCTCGAGGTTCCCGACCCCGTCCGGACCGCTACGGCTCTGCTTGACGACCGGGAGCCGTACTACCGTCGCGGCAGTATTGCGATCGAGACCGACGGCGTATCTCCAAATCGGGTCCTGCGTGCGATAATGAGATATTTCGTCGTATCCAAATCGGAG
>CAZZNP010000218.1:0-1614 GCA_964655785.1 uncultured Gemmatimonadota bacterium | reverse complement strand
TCCCGTAAGGATCGAAAAACCCGGGGAAGACATCGAGTGAAGCTGGTGATAGTTGAATCGCCTGCGAAGGCGAAGACCATCGGAAGATTTCTCGGCCCGGGGTATCGGGTCGAAGCATCCTACGGTCACATCCGGGACCTGCCGCGTTCCGCGGGCGAGACGCCAAAGGCAATACGGAACAAGCCCTGGGGGCGGCTCGCGGTAGACACTGACCACAGCTTCAAACCGACCTACATCGTACCGCCCGAGAGCAGGCAGCACGTGCGGGATCTGCGAAGGATCCTGAAGGGCGCGGACGAGGTGCTGCTGGCCACCGATGAGGATCGCGAGGGAGAATCCATAAGTTGGCACCTTATCGAGGTCCTGAAACCGAAAGTGCCCGTGC
Organism: uncultured Gemmatimonadota bacterium; assembly: GCA_964655785.1. Taxonomy (GTDB): domain Bacteria; phylum JAAXHH01; class JAAXHH01; order JAAXHH01; family JAAXHH01; genus JAAXHH01. The sequence continues at coordinate 1,229 of CAZZNP010000218.1, read as the reverse complement.
GTCGGATCGCATTCCACGAGATCACCCGACCCGCCATCGAGGAAGCGCTGGCCAGCCCTCGCGAGGTGAACCGGCGCCTGGTCCAGGCGCAGGAAGCGCGGCGGGTCCTGGACCGGCTGTACGGCTACACCCTGTCGCCGGTCCTCTGGAAGAAGGTGCGGACCAAGCTCAGCGCAGGGCGCGTTCAGAGTGTGGCTCTTCGGCTCATTGTCGACAGGGAGGAGGAGCGCCGGCGATTCAGGGTTTCCGAGTACTGGCGGGCGAAGGCGACCCTGGTTGCCGACGCCGACGAGTTTTCGGCGACGCTGGTGGCTGTCGGGGGTCGTCCGGTGGCCACCGGAAGGGACTTTGACTCCGAAACCGGCGAGCTTGCCTCGAACCGGGTCGTTGCCCTGGACGCGGATGGCGCGGCGGCGATAGCGGAGGGGGCAATGAAGTTCGTCCCCTGGCAGGTCCGGAACGTGGACCGGAAGTCGAGTCGGCAGCGGCCCGCGCCTCCGTTTACCACTTCGACGCTTCAACAGGCTGCGAGCCGCCGCCTCAGAATGTCGCCACGCAGGACCATGCGGGTCGCCCAGCGCCTCTATGAGGGCATCGACATGGGGGGTGGAAATCGTGAGGGGCTCATCACCTATATGCGGACCGATTCCGTAACGCTCTCGAACAAGGCTCTGGGTGACGCCGGACGCTACATCGAGGGTGAATTTGGCTCAGCCTATTACCAAGGTCCGAGACGATACAGGACAAAGTCCAAGGCGGCACAGGAGGCTCACGAAGGAATCAGACCTACCGAGATCGGCCGCGCCCCTGACAGCCTTGCCCGCTTTCTGGGCAGGGAGGAGCTCGCGCTATACAAACTCATCTGGAGTCGGACGGTCGCGTCCCAAATGGCCGACGCACAGGTGGACCGGACGGTGATCGATTTCTCGGCCCGAATCGACGATGTCGACCACACCTTTCGTGCAAACGGCTCGGTGCTGCGCTTTCCCGGTTTTCTCAAGGTGTACGGCGATATCAGGAAGGATCAGCTTCTCCCGGCACTCCAAACAGGAGACCGGATTTACACCGAGGAAAGTGAAACGTCGCCCGATGCCGCGGAGCACGGACCTGGGCCTGCCATAACGGTGCTTCGGTCCGTCGAACCTGAGCGGCGTGAAACAAAGCCCCCGCCCCGGTACACCGAAGCTTCGCTGGTCAGAAAGCTGGAGGAGGAGGGAATCGGCAGGCCT
>CAZZNP010000217.1:0-2001 GCA_964655785.1 uncultured Gemmatimonadota bacterium | reverse complement strand
CCGGGTATTTCATCGATCGGTCCCGGTCTGCGGCGGGTCCGCCTCGATCATGAAGTCGCCGAACCTGGGATCGCATTCGTACGTCCATATCTCCGCGTCGGGGACGAGGTCCCAGCCGAATTCGATGGAAAACGGTTCTTCGTAGAAGGTCGGGTCGTGGACGACCGCCTCCAGTATCAGTTCGTCTCCGATGCGAGTATAGCGCTCGATCACATAGGTGTTTTCGTCGCCGGAAAACGGGTGGCCCTGAATGTTCATGGCGTTGTCCGGAGACAGATGCGTGGTCGTCACCACCAGCGTTTCGCCCTCCCAGCGTCCGGTGGAGTAGCCGCTCATGGACAGGGGCCAGTGCTCGGGCGCTTCGCGGCCGTCCATGTAGATGCGGCGGACCTGATGAAAGTATTCCCGCAGCAGCACGATCTGATGTTCCTGCTGGATGATTTCCAGCAGATAGGGGTCCGTGATGCCCCGGGGCACACCGGGCATGATGCATCGGAACAGGGGATCGTCCCGAGGGTCGTATCGGTCCCAGTCGGCTTGTCCCGCAGGAGTCAGCGGCAGGTCGCTTGCGGGACGGGCGGATGCGCTGAGGGGCACGTTGTAATTCCATATTCCCTCGAAGTCCGCCTGGGCGCGGGCGGATTCGACAGGGTACCCGGCCGCGAGGACCGCCACCAATACCAGCCCGCCGCAGACGCCGGCCGTCAAGGATCCCGGCATCCGATTCATGATCGGTGCGGGATCATGGGCGCGACGGCTGCGTGACGGGTACGTGGCCCGCCCGCCTGCCCGGTTCGCAGGCACTCACGGTTGCTGCCCGCGGGCGTCGGGCTCGTCATGCCGCGGAAGCCACTCCCGCAGCTCGGCCCTGACGTCCGCCAGGGCCGGGTCCGCGGCGCGGTTCGCCCATTCGTGTGGGTCGGTTTCAAGATCGTAAAGCTCTTCGGACCCGTCCGAGTAGACGATGTACCGGTAACGGTCGCTGCTGACGGCGTGATTGCGGTATCCGTATGTCGTCACCACGGCCTTTCGGTCCAGGGTTGCTTCGGGATCGTCGAGCAGCGGCACGAGGCTCACGCCTTCCATGTGTTGCGGTGTCGGCAGCCCCGCCAGTTCGGTGAGCGTGGGGTAAATGTCCAGGAGCGATACCGGCACGTCCGAACGGCTGCCGGCTTGCGTGACGCCCGGGGCTACCAGGATCAGCGGTATCCGCGTGGTTTCCCTCCACAGCGTTTGCTTGCGCCAGCGCGCCTTCTCGCCGAGATGAAAGCCGTGGTCGGAGAACAGGACGATGATCGTACTTTCTGCCCGCCCGCTTTGCTCCAACGCATCGAGCACGAGTCCCATCATGGCGTCGGCGAAGCTGACGCTGGCGAGATACGCTTGCACGCCGTCCTTCCAGACGCCCGCCTCCAGCGCCCACTGGTGTACGTCCATCGGTAATCCGGTGGCCGCGCCCTGCATTCTGGCGATCTCGGAAATGTCGTCGAGATCGTCTTCCATTACAGGTGGAAGTTCCACGGTCTCCAGCGGGTACAAATCGAAGTATTTCTGCGGCAGGTACCAGGGCAGATGAGGACGATAGATGCCCACGGCATCGAATCGGGGACCTTCGGTTTCGGTCAGGAGTTGCCGCACCGACCAGGCAGCAACCTGACCGTCGCCCATGGCGCGGTCGTCGGCGAAAAGCGGCGCCCAGTCGACCCTCACGGTCAGCGGGTTGCCGTTGGCCGGGAGGTCGTGGGGCCTGATTTCGTCGGGGATCTGCCGATCCAGGGACGGATAGTAGGCATCCCAGGCCGTGGTGTCGTTGTAGCCGTAATAGGCCCAGGCGTTGAACGTGCTGGAATGGAACAGCTTGCCGGCGCCGAAGGTTATGTAGCCGGCATCCTGGAAGTGTCCGGGCAGCGTACGAATGTTCTGGAAGACTTCCATCGTACGCCAGTCCGGCTGGTTCACGTAAACGCCTGTCGTCGCAGCACTCAGACCGGTCATGAGAGC
>CAZZNP010000216.1:0-2026 GCA_964655785.1 uncultured Gemmatimonadota bacterium | reverse complement strand
GGAAACATCTTGACCCCTTCTTTTTCTTTTTGCTGAACTTTCCGAACTTAACCTCGCGTGGGAGGGGGCGGTACGCTGTGATATGATGGCCGGGCATTGGCGGCCGCTTCAGGCCGGTATTTCCTCCGCCCGCGCGCGGATCAAAAAAGCGGGAAACATCCGAACGGCTGTCAACGCCACTTGACCGGAAGGATGTTTCAGGCCAGTTTTCCCGCCACCCCGGTGCGGATCATACAATAGGGAAACATCCGGGCCGGTTTCAATGCCGCTTGACCAGAAGGATGCTTCAGGTCGGAAATGGGAGGAGAGGCTTTGTCGAAAAAGCTGATTGGATCAGTCGGAGTCCTGGCGTTGGTTCTCGCGGTTTCCCTTACGGGAGCGAACCCGAACGAATACTGGCCGCAGTGGCGCGGGCCGCACTTGAACGGGAGCAGCACGACGGCCAAGGACCTGCCCACGAATTGGAGCGAGACCGAAAACGTCAAGTGGCGCATCGCATTGCCGAGCTGGAGCGCGGCCACCCCGATCATCTGGGAAGACACGGTGTACGTGACCTCGGCGCAGAAGGGCTTTCAAATCCTGCAGCGGAACTACCGCCGGGGACAGCCGCGGCCTCCCAACCCGGGAGCCGAAAACGACGAGATGTACCTGCTGGCGATCCAGCGCAGTGACGGCAAGGTCAAATGGCAGCAGCAGATCGGAACCGGAAACCTGCTCTACCGCAAGCAGAATCTGGCGTCGCCGTCACCGGTCACGGACGGCAACCGTATCTGGACGTTCACCGGCGCAGGCACCCTGACGTGCTTCGACATGGCGGGCAAGCGAATCTGGCGTCGCGAGATCCAGCAGGACTATGGCCGGTTCGGATTGAATCACGGGTATGGATCGTCCACGTTGCTGCACGACGGCCGGCTCTACATCCAGGTGTTGCACGGCATGAAGACGGACGATCCGTCGTACGTCTTCGCGGTGGACGCCAAGACCGGCAAGACGGTGTGGAAGGTGGACCGATGGACGGATGCCGTGATGGAGTCGCCCGATGATTACTCGACGCCGATTCTCGTGACCGTCGGCGGAAAGCTGCAGCTTGTGGTCTCGGGCGGCGATTACGTGACGGGCCACGACCTGCATTCCGGCGAGGAGCTGTGGCGCATGGGCGGCCTGAACCCGGAGAACGGACGCATGTACCGCACGATTGCTTCGTCGGTGACCACCGGAGGGGTCGTTTATACGACCAGCACGCGCGGCAAGCCGTTCATCGCTTTCAAGCCGGGCGGATCGGGCGACATCACCGACAGCAATCTCGTTTGGAAGAACAACCTGGGCTCGGACGTGCCCACGCCCACGACCGATGGCAAGCGGATCTTCGTCGTGAATGACCGCGGGATCATGATGGCGTTCGACGCGGCCTCGGGCGATATCCTCTGGGACCGGCAGCGCCTGGCGCCCGGCACGTACAGCGCATCGCCCATTCTGGCGGACGGCAAGATCTACGCGACCAACGAGGAAGGGACGACGACGGTGGTGGAGGCCGGCGACGAGTTCAAGATGCTGGCTCAGAATCAACTCAACGACCACACGCTGGCGACACCCGCGCCGGTCGGGAACGAGTTGTATATCCGGACGGCCGAGTATCTCTACTGCTTGTCGAACCGGTAGCCTGCCTCACTGAATAGCTCCGCAACGCACACGCCCGGCGCGTCATGCGATAATGGGAGTCCCTCCCAGGAGTTGCATCATGTCCGAACTGCGTCTTGGCGACATGGTCGATGACCACTGCTCGAAGTGCAGGATGTTGACGAATCACTCCGTGGTCTCGATCGTTGACAGCTCGCCCGCGAAGGTCGAGTGCCGCACCTGCTATCACACTCACAACTACCGGCGCGGCAAAGGCGGCGCCAAGAAGAAACCCAGCAAGAAAGCGGCCCTGTTCGACGAAGTGCTGGCGAAGATCACCGGCGACCTGCCGAACTAGTGTTATGTCCCAGCTAATTCTTTACAGCGTTGCACCTTGTCAAGGATAACA
>CAZZNP010000215.1:0-2029 GCA_964655785.1 uncultured Gemmatimonadota bacterium | reverse complement strand
CGGAGTTCATCCGGAATCACGAAAGGATCGTATTCCCAGCCGATCCCGGTTCGTGTCGCCGCGACCTCGTCAGGCCCCAGCGGTGCGCCGTGGGTATCCGCCGTGCCCTGCTTGTTGGGGGCGCCCCAGCCGATGAGCGTCTTGCAGCAGATCAGCGACGGGCGCGACGTCTCCGCCCGGGCGGCCTCCAACGCGGCGATGACTGCGTCGGGATCGTGCCCGTCGACGTCCTCGACGACGTGCCAGCCGTAAGCACGGAACCGCGCCGGCGTGTCGTCCGTGAACCAGCCCTCGATCGTGCCGTCGATGGAGACATTGTTCTCGTCGTAGACGCCGATCAGCTTGCCCAGCCCCAGCGTGCCCGCCAGCGAACACGCCTCGTGGGAGATACCCTCCATCAGGCAACCGTCGCCCATGAAGACATAGGTGAAGTGGTCGACAATCATCCCGCCGGGCCGGTTGAAGGTTGCGGCCAGCGCCTTTTCCGCAAGGGCCATTCCCACCGCATTGGCCAGCCCCTGCCCCAGCGGGCCGGTGGTGGTCTCGATGGCGATGTCGAGCTCCCGCTCCGGGTGACCGGCAGTGCGCTGGCCGAGCTGTCGGAACTGCCGGATTTCGTCGATCTCCAGGGGGTAGCCGCTCAGGTGCGCCAGCGCATAGATCAGCATGGAGCCGTGGCCGTTGGACAGCACGAACCGGTCCCGATCGCACCAGTGGGGATTCGCGGGGTTGTGGCGAAGGTAATCGTTCCAGAGGACCTCGGCGATATCCGCCATCCCCATGGGCATGCCGGGATGACCCGATCGGGCGGCCTCCACGGCGTCCATGGCGAGTGCGCGAATCGCGTTTGCAAGTTGCCGTCTGGGCAGCCCCGGGGCTGCCGTCATGTTCGCTTCGGTTGATGCCATCGGGTAGTGCCGGCTGGTGGAATTGGAAGTCGGGAATTGTCGCCCACGGTGTTGGTCACCGCAACAGAATTCGAGCCCCAATTTCGATCCACTGTCCGCGGCAGGACCATCGAGTCGCCACCCCGGTCACGATGGTGCTGCGGCGTATCGGCGCAGCGGCCACGTACGACTACGTCAGATCGTACGGTCGATACGCAACAGGCGGATCAGGTTGCCGCCCAGAATCATCTCCTTTTCCGCGTTACTCAAATGCGTCGAATGGATGATCAGGTCCATCGTATCCGGCCAGCCCAACGGCATGTCGGTGCCGTAAACGACCTGGCTGGCACCCATCTCCGCTACGAGATGCCGCAGGCCCTCATCGGAGAACACCATGGAGTCGGCAAAGATCTGCGTGCGCAGGTACTCGCGCGGCGGTCTGCGGTTGAGGCAGTCTTCCGCGCCTCCGCCGTTGCAGGCGACCTCCGTGCGGCCGAAGTAGGACGGCAGGAATCCGCCGCCGTGCGCACCGCAGATCTTCAGGTTCGGGAAGCGATCGAAGGTGCCGTCGAAGATCATCCGCGTCAGCAGGAACGCGGTTTCCAGCGGATTGCCGATGATATTGCCGAGATCTCCCCGGTAGTCGAGGCCGCCTTCCATGACGATGTTGCGCGCGCCGGCCGGGTGCACGAAGACAGGCACATCCAGTTCCTCGCACTGGGCCCAGAACACGTCGAATTCGGGCGATGCCGGAACCACGCCGTTGACATGCCCGGCGATCGATGCCCCGCGAAAGCCCAGCTCGGTCACGGCGTAGTCGAGCTGTTCGGCTGCCAGATCCGGGAACTGCAGGGCCGGTGACGTCAGGGCCACGAAGCGCTCGGGATAACGCTCGACCCATGCCGCGAACCCCTCGTCCTGAACGCGGATGATGTCCTGCGCCAGACCGCGGTCCTCGGCGGCATACCACCAATACTGGTTGGCGCTGATAGCCGATACGTCGATACCCCACTCGTCCATCATCGTGAGCCGGCTCGGCTCGAGCAGCCGCGGTCCGCCGATTTGCCGCTCCACGGGCGTGCCGCGAATGACTTCCTCCACGGCCTGAATCGATGCGTGGGCGTGTATGTCGACGGTCTTGA
>CAZZNP010000214.1:0-2035 GCA_964655785.1 uncultured Gemmatimonadota bacterium | reverse complement strand
TCGATACCGGCCACCCGATCCGCGACACCACGGGTCTCGACGTACCGCGAACCGCGTTCACCTACCGTTATTTCGGCGGCATGGCGGACAAGGTCCAGGGCAGCGTCGTGCCGGTGGAACCCGGCTTCCTGAACTACGTAACCCGGGAACCCGTGGGCGTGGTGGGCCAGATCATTCCCTGGAACTTTCCGCTCATGTTCACAAGCTGGAAGATGGGACCGGCGCTTGCCGCGGGCAACACGGTGGTCATCAAGCCCGCGCAGGTCACGCCGCTGACGGCGCTGAAGATCGGCGAACTGATGGCTGAGGCGGGATTTCCGCCGGGCGTCGTGAATATCGTCCCTGCGTCGGGACGCACGGCGGGCCAGCATCTGGCCGAGCACCCGGACGTTCAGAAGATCGCGTTTACCGGCTCCACCAGCGTGGGACGGAAGATCGTCAACTACTCCGCCGGCAATCTCAAGCGCGTGCAACTGGAACTGGGCGGCAAGGGCGCCAACGTCGTCTTTGACGACGCCTTCCTGCCGGGGGCCATCAACGGCAGTGCGTTCGCGATCTTCCACAATCAGGGGCAGGCCTGTATCGCCGGCTCGCGTCTGCTGCTGCACGAGCGAATCGCGGATGAATTCCTGGACGGATTCCTCTCCCTCGCCGGGTCCATCCGGCTGGGCAATCCGCTGGACCCGGACACGGAAATGGGACCGCTGACGTCCACGTCTCAGCAGAAAGCCGTCCTAAGCTACTGCGACATCACCTACCAGGAAGGCGGCGAAATTCTCATCGGCGGCAAGCGTCCCGACGATCCCGTGCTTGCCGACGGCAATTACGTCGAACCCACGGTGGTCAGGGCGCAACCCGAGGACAGGGTTTGTCAGGAAGAGGTCTTCGGTCCGTTCGTTTCGGTGAACACGTTCTCGTCCGATGAGGAAGTCATCGAACTGGCCAACTCCACGGAGTACGGCCTGGGCGGCGGGTTGTGGAGCCGGGACCTGTCACGGGCCCACAAGGTGGCGGGGGCGATGCGCTCGGGCATGGTCTGGGTAAACTGCTACAAGCGGGTGAATCCCGGCTCGCCCTTCGGCGGCGTCGGCAGTTCCGGCTACGGCCGCGAGATGGGTTTCGAGGCCATGCACGAGTACACGGACGCAAAATCCGTCTGGGTCAACGTCGACGCACAGATTCCCCCGTACTACCCGCGGTGAGCGATGCAGCCCGACGACTGGCGCCGGCGGCCGAATGCCCCTGGCACCGTCCCGGTTGAAGTCGTGGACAATTCGGTCATCATAGGCGGTTCGCCGGGCATGGAATCATGAGTTCGAAAGCGCCGAAAATCCCCGTTGTGCCGCTGCCGGATCGTCCGGACACCACGGTATCGGTCCGCGAGACTTTCGGGATCGACAGCGACCTCGAGGTCCCGGCCTTCAGCCGCGCCGACGAGCACGTGCCGGATGTGGATTCGGCCTACTGCTTCGACGGGGATACGACGCTGGCCCTGCTGGCCGGGTTCGTTCACAACCGGCGGGTGCTGGTTCAGGGCTACCACGGCACGGGCAAATCCACCCACGTGGAACAGGTGGCCGCACGGTTGAACTGGCCCTGCGTGCGGGTCAATCTCGACAGCCACGTCAGCCGCCTGGACCTGATCGGCAAGGACGCCATCGCCATCAGGGACGGCAAGCAGGTGACGGAATTTCGCGAAGGCATTGTTCCCTGGGCCCTGCAGCGGCCCGTGGCGCTGATTTTCGACGAATACGACGCGGGCCGTCCCGACGTCATGTTCGTCATCCACCGGGTGCTTGAGGTGGAAGGCAAGCTCACGCTGCTGGATCAGAGCCGGGTGATTCATCCGCATCCCTGGTTCCGCCTGTTCGCAACCGCCAACACGATCGGACTGGGGGATGCCACCGGACTCTACCAGGGCACCCAGCCGATCAATCAGGGGCAACTGGACCGCTGGAACATCGTCGTGACCCTGAATTACCTGGATGCCGGGGCCGAGGCGGCCATCGTCACGGCGCGTGTTCCGTCGTATGCC
>CAZZNP010000213.1:0-2108 GCA_964655785.1 uncultured Gemmatimonadota bacterium | reverse complement strand
GACCAGTGGGGCGTGGAGCTTGGCAAGGAGCTTGCGGTCGCGGTTGACCGGCTGTTCGCCGGGGACGCCGCTGGACCGGAAATGGACGGCTCCACCCGTGGGCTGGTTGCACTGCTTGGCAGAGGTGTAGATACGGCGTCTTAGTGACTTGTCATCATAATAACTCAATGAAATTCTATACATCAGTGTGAATTTGAGGTATTAATCCTGGTTGAGGATAATGCCTTCCGATAGACGACATGCCGAGAGTCGACATTGCCCATCGCTCCGAAACCGCCGTGGCGGCTGTGCTCCCGCCTTCCGTCCGAATCCGGCGCGGCCGGGAGGAAGGCCATTCGGTCGACCTCGAACTCAACGGGGAACCCGTCCGGGTCACTTGGCTCGGCGAGGGAAGGTTGCGGCAGGCACGAGAGTTGATCGCCGACCAGGAATGCAGACCAGACGTTGCGGTTGCCCGCTGCATGTCACCCGGTGCCCGCAACGCACTTTCCGCCGCAGGAATCGGCTGGGTTGACGAAACCGGCGCCGCGGAGATCTCACGCGGTTCGTTAATCGTTTCCAGAAGTGGACGCCCTCCAAAGTCTCCGAAAAAGCCGCCTCACTGGACACCCTCTGTCATGGCCGTCGCCGAAGCCTTACTCTGTGGCGTGCGGGCGACAGTCGGCACCGTGCAGGCAGCTACTGCGTTGTCCGCAGGAAGTGCCACAGGTGCGCTGCGCACCCTCACCGATCTCGGGCTCTTGGACGCTGAGGCGCGTCGTGGGCGCAACGCCGCCCGTCGAATTCCTGATCCGGACCGGTTGCTGGATTCATATGCGGTTGCAGCCGCGGAACTGATGCCCACCATCAGTCTCACAGTCGGAGTAGCTTGGCGTGACCCGGTTGCTGGCCTGAAGAAAACTGGCCGGGAGTGGGACCGTATGGGCATTTCGTGGGCGACCACGGGTACCGTAGCGGCATCGCTTCTTGCCCCCTATCTCACAACCGTCACGTCCAGCGAGGTCTATGTCGAAGAAACGACGATCGCCCGACTCGAATGGATGGCTGCGAATGCCGGCCTGGAGCCGATCGAAGGCGGGCGGCTCACCCTCCGTCCTTTCCCCACGGTCACGGCCAGGCGGCTGGCCGGGGTGACAAACGGATTGCGTGTCGTTCCGTGGCCCCGCGTCTACGCCGATCTGCGCGTCGTTGGCGTGCGGGGCGAGGAGGCTGCGGAACATCTCCGGGAATATTTTCGTGGTTGAGGAACCGCCGCCGCGACTGCGCGTGGACGATCTGAAACCCACGGAATCCTCCGGTTCCAAGATGTGCTTGCTGACGCTGGGTTGTGACAGGTGCATTGGCTCTGCGGCCGTCGAGGTGGAGCTGGTCTGGAAGATCGTATGAAAAACCCCAACGCGCCTCAGGTTCTTGCACGGGTTGTTCTGTTGCTGGGTATTTCGGGATTACGCCGATTGAAATATGATTGAGATCGTCAAACCGCAAGAAACGACGTACTTGTCTTCACGGGGGGATTTCGTGCCTCATCACCTCATTTCACGGGACCACATCAGGACTTACCGGGAGGATGGTGTCGTGCTCATCAGGGGATTGTTCGCAGACCACGTGGAGACCTTGAGGCAGGGAGTGGACCGGAACATGGCCCATCCCGGGGAATACGCTTCCGAGAACCTGCACGAGGGGGAGGCGGGAAGGTTCTTCGACGACTACTGCAACTGGACCCGCATCCCGGAATTCGAGGAAGTCGTCCGCCTGTCGGTGGCCGCCGAGGTCGCGGCGGACTTGATGGAATCCGACACGGTGCAGATGTTTCATGACCATGTGCTGGTCAAGGAACCCGGGACATCCAAGGAGACGCCCTGGCACCAGGACGCACCCTACTACTTCGTCGACTGCGCGCAGACTGTCACTTTCTGGGTGCCGCTGGACCCCGTGCGGGAGGCTTCCCTGCGGTGTGTCCGGGGTTCCCACCGCTGGCCGAAGCCGGTGCTGCCGATCCGGTGGCTGTCGGAAGAGGATTTCTACCCGGATGAGGATGCGTATTTGCCCGTTCCCGATCCTGATGCGGAAGGCATGGAGGTGATCGAGTACGAAATGGAACCCGGCGA
>CAZZNP010000212.1:0-2144 GCA_964655785.1 uncultured Gemmatimonadota bacterium | reverse complement strand
GCATGTCGACCCGGAGGCACACATAGCCGTGGGCCGCGAAGTAGGGATGGTTCCGTTCATCCCTCGCGCGCACCATGTCGCGCTTGCGGTACGGAATGTATTCGAGGATTGCTGGAAAGGGCTCACGGCCCTCCGGCCACCAGATGCGCGCGGAGAGCCTGACGCCGTCGGGCATTCTGATCCAGCAATGCTCGGTTTGCTTGACGGATTCACTGGCCCCCGGGCGTTTTTTCACGTTCTTCGGCACTTTGATGGATGTTTTGGGGATGGAATGATACGGGCAGGCGGGGCTGGCGGGTATTTTTCAGCAAAAAATCTTTGAATCGCGGCGGTTCCCGGACATAATTCACGCCTCACCCGTATTTTCCGGTCCCGGCACGGGATGGCGGACTGAGTCAGTTCCGCCGATCGAATTGTCCGATGACCGACAAACGGGTTGAATCCGAACTCGATATTATGAAACCAAAACCACACCAGATTACACGAGGAGTTAACCCATGAAACAAACCACCATGACACGGCGTTCCTTCCTGGCGGCGGCCGGAGCGTTCGGCGCCGCGACGATGGCCGTGCCCCGATTCGCGCTGTCCCAGGACGGCTCGGTCCTGACGGTCCGGTCCTACTCGGACCTCCAGGTGCTGGATCCCGCCTTCCGTCTGTCCCTGCCCGAGGACGACATCATCCGCTCGATCTTCGCGCCGCTGGTCATTCCCCAGGCGGGAGACGTCTGGGGCTGGAAAGCCATTGCCGTCGACAGCATCGAGCAGCTCGACGACGTGACGATCGCCTTCACGCTCAAGGACAACATCGGCTTCACCGACGGCTATGGTCAGATGACCGCCGAAGACGTGAAGTTCTCGATCGAGCGGTTCGCCGATCCGGCCATGGAAAGCCCCTATGCCGGCGACTGGTCCGCGCTGAAGGAGGTCGAGGTCAAGGACAAGCTGTCCGGGCTGATTCATCTGAAAAACAAGTTCGTTCCCCTGTGGACCACGACCTTGCCGACGCCGGCGTCCTGCATCCTTTCGAAACGCGCCATGGAGGAACTGGGCGACAAGATCACGACCAAGCCCGTGGCGCAGTCGGGACAGTATCTCCTGGCCGACTGGCAGCCGAAGCAGAAGACCGTACTGCGACGGAACCCGGACTGGGCGCATGAGCCCGGCGGCTTCGACGAGATCCATATCATTCCCATCGAGGATCCCGCGACCGCAGAACGCGGCTTCGAGGCGGGCGATCTTGACTACACCTGGACTTCCGTTTCATCCCTGCCGAGGCTCAAGGCCAACCCGCCCGAGGGCTCGGTGGTGCTGGAGAAGCCCTCGCTGGCCTACGTCTGGCTGGGAATCAACCAGGACGTGGCGCCTTTCGACAACCAGAACATCCGGCGCGCCGTCCAGCATGCGGTGAATCGCGAGGAGGTTGTGGACGCGGCCTATTTCGGCGCTGCGTCGGTCGGGAACGGCATCATTGCGCCGGGCCTGCCGGGCAGCCGGGATGCGGTGACCTACGACTACGACCCGGACAAGGCCCGGGCCCTGTTGGAACAGGAGGGCGCAACGGACCTTTCCGTGACCCTGGACATCCTGAACCAGTCGGAACGTCTGACCGCCGCCCAGGTCATTCAGGCCAACCTCGCGGATGTGGGGATTTCCTGCGAGATCAAGCAGAACGACAGTGGTACGTTCTGGACCCTCGGGTCCAAGGACGGCGATTACTGGAACAAGCTGCAGCTCGTCCTCAGCCGGTATTCGATGCAGCCTGACCCGAGCTGGGCCACGGTCTGGTTCACACCGGAGCAGGTCGGCGTGTGGAACTGGGAGCGCTTCAACAACGCCGAATACAAGGCGCTGCACGAGCAGGGTCTTGTGGAAAGCGATCATGGCAAGCGTGACGAGATCTACAGGAAGATGCAGGAACTCATGGACGAAAGTGGCTGCTACGTGTTCCTGACCCACGAGGTGGTGGGCGCCATCCATCGCGACACCATCGTACCGGGCCTGAAACCGAACGGAGAATCCCTCTTTTCCGAGTTCAAGCAAGCCTGACCGTTTACGGGCGGCCCTTACGGGCCGCCCGTTTTCTGACAGTTGCTGTACTACTCCCTCAAACGGCTGGGCCTGGCCGTTGCCATCGTGTCGGTG
>CAZZNP010000211.1:0-2231 GCA_964655785.1 uncultured Gemmatimonadota bacterium | reverse complement strand
TAGCTGTCGTTGAAGAATTCGTGTTCGTAATTGAAGTCACCAAGCACCGGATCGGGTACCCAGGTGTGGATGCGCTGGAGCAGGTCTTCGCTGTTCACCGTCGCATCGACCCGGTACTTGCCGAGAACCGTGATGGAGACAATTCGGACCGTCTCCGGCGTCGTCGTGGGACCGTCGCGGCCCATTTCGCCCAGCTCCCAGCGCCAGGTGGCGACGGGGTTGGCGCCGGGCAGACGCGCTGCCTTCAGGAAACCGTGGGGATTGAGCCACATGTCCAGTTGCCAGTTCGCCGCATCTTCGGGTGTGGCGGCCACCGGCTCGCCTTCTGGGCCATCCTGGTGCCAGCCGTACTCGCCGTTGACCATGAACCGCTGCCTGGAGTGCTGCTGGACAGGGGTCCCGCCGAGCCAGCCCTGACCGTACTTCCAGGACGCGGGGTTCTGTCCGGGCGGCCGGTCGAACGTCTCCAGCATGACGCCCGTCTCCCAGTTCATCATCCGGGTGTAGTCGTTCAGCTCGCCGCGGGGCCAGTCGACGTTGTAACCGTTGAGACGCTGCTGCCCGACCAGGCCACTGTAGCCTGACCCGGAGAGCGTCACGCAGCGCAGGTTCTCGGTACCGATGGCCGCCTCGGCCGCCTGCAGAATGGGCTCGGGATCCAGAAAGCCCGGAGGAATTTCCTGACCCAGCGAATGGGTTGCCGCCAACGGCAGGAGCCCCAGCAGGGCGATCGGGTTTCTGAATCTCATTTCAGCCTCCGGGTTTGGGCGAAGCCCACTTCGTGCGTCCATTCTATTTGAATTATCGCCGGATGCGCATGGGCCATTCGCACGGAGTCGCCCGCTGCAGGTGGGCGGACTATGTGACAAAATAATCAAAGGGTTGAATCTGGAAACGAGCGACAGAACTCGTTCCTTGACACGAAATACCTCACCAGGAGCACAGCATGCGCATCTCTTGCTACCTATTGGTTTCGATCATTCCTTTTGCCGCGAACGCACATCATGGCCCGGGGCAGTTCGATGCTTCGCAGCAGGTCGAGGTCACCGGCGCCGTGACCGAAGTCCGTTTCGTCAATCCGCACGGATACATCTATTTCGACGCCACCGAATCCGACGGCACGGTCACGCCGTGGCGCTGCGAGTTGCAGGCGGGCTCCCTCCTGCGGCGTGCAGGCTGGACCGAGGACCTGTTCCCGATCGGCGAGACGATCACCGTTACCGGAAGTCAGGGCAGACTTGAGCCCCACGCCTGCGCGTTGCGGTCCGTCGTTCTTGCTGACGGCAGCGTGCTGCAGCGCTATGACCAACGCCGGGTTCTCGACGCGCCCACCGGCTCGGCAGACCGGCTCGTCGCGGGCCGGCTTGAGCTATCGGGCACGTGGGCCGCGCCGCAGCGCAACCCCCAGGGCGGCGCTACCGGCGGCGGAATGGCCCCGGCCATGGGAGCCCCTGCCATGGGGGCGGGAATGGGCGGCGGCGGGCCTGCGCTCGAGATGACGGATGCCGGCCGGGAGGCCATCGCGGGGCTGACCCATCAGGAGGACAATCCGCGCTTCCACTGCATGGCGGTCAACATCCTGTTCGACTGGGAGTTCGATCGGCACGTCAACGAGATCGTCCAAACGGACGAGGAAATCACGCTCAGGTATGGGTTCATGGACATCGTCCGTACGATCAGAATGGACCTGGATGAACATCCCGAGGACATCGTTCCAAGCCGTGCCGGCCACTCCATCGGGCGCTGGGAGGATGGTGCGCTGATCGTCGATACGATCGGGTTCGAGGAAGGCTTCATCGTCGCCGGCCCGGGCGGACTCGTTCCGCACAGCGAAGACCTGCATATTTTGGAACGCTTCACCTACGACGCCGAGACCCAGGGGCTTCCCCGAAGCTACACCGCGGAAGATTCGCGTTATTTCACCGGAGCTTACACCGGCCAGGATACGGTCTTCCCTTCTGACGTTCCTTTCGAGCCGTATGCCTGCGTAGAGCTGAAGGACGCGTTCCTGGAATAACCGTCCGGGCAGATCGGCGGGCTGACGGCGACCCGTACACAATAGGACAAGGTCAAATCGCGTCGGGCCTGTCCTGTCAGGGCGCCTCCCCGTCCTGGCAGCGCACTGTCCGGTCCTCGAAAGCAGGGGGCTACGTCGCGACCGGCCTGCGGCGCAGCGAATGGACGCCTATCGCGAGAACGATCACGGTCCCGCCGAGTATGGCCAGCGCGCC
>CAZZNP010000210.1:0-2279 GCA_964655785.1 uncultured Gemmatimonadota bacterium | reverse complement strand
TCGGTGGTGAGGCCGTGTTCCGGGAAGGCGAACGGATCGGCGTGGCGATTTCCGGTTCCTACGGACACCGGGTCGGACGGAACCTTGCATTCCTGCTGCTTCCGTCCGACACGGCCAGGCGGGATGGCTCCCTTGTCGTCGAGGTGCTGGGACGCATGTGTCCCGCGATCCTGGTGAACGAGCCCGCTTACGACCCCGAAAACAGGCTGGCCCGGGGGTGACCAATGTTCCCTTTGCCGGTTTTGGCGATGTTCCTGTATTCGGTTATTGTGTCTTATCACTTTTAGGTCATCGTGTTGAGAGCAAGCTGGCTGCAGGGTTTTGCTGACGCAATCTGTCAGGGAGGCACCGCCGTACTGGACGCACTCGAACTGCCGGTCAGGTCCTGCAGGCACTATGCCTCCTTGATGTGACCGGCACTTGTGGCGGCCTGCATGGACAGGGGAACGTCGCTCGACTTCAGGTGCAGGTCCCGCTGCGGGTAGGGGATCTCGATCCCGCGCTCGTGGAACAGGTCCCATACCCGGAGCAAGATCTCACTGATGACATTGGACCGGCCCTCGGACGGGTCATCGATCCAGATCCGTATTTGGAGGTCTACCGAGCTGTCGCCAAACCCCATGAGCAGGCAACGCGGAGCCGGGTTGGACAGCACCCGGGGAACGGCGGCGGCTGCCTCGCGGCACAGCTCGATCGCGAGGCGCACATCGGACTTGTAGGAAATCCCCACCGGGATGTTGAGCCGGACGGCCTTGTCGCTGTGGGACCAGTTCTCCACCCGCTGGGTGATCAGTTCCTCGTTCGGAATGAGGTATTCGACCCCGTCGCGGGTCCGGATCGCCGCGTACCGCGCCCCTAGGGACGCGACCCAGCCATAGGTGCCGCCCACCGCGATGACGTCGTTCGGCTTGATCGACTTGTCCATCAGCAGCAACAGGCCGCTGACCAGGTTGGATACGACTTTCTGCAACCCGATGCCGACACCGATACCGAGAGCACCACCGAACACGGTGAGGGCCGTGAGGTCGATTCCCAGTCCGCCGATAGCAATCAGGAAAGCAAGGACGACCAGGACGATCTTGATGATTTTCGTGACCAGCACCTGGACTGACGGCGTCAGGTCTTTCGACTGGCCGATCCGCCGCTCTAGCACCGTGGATACCGTTGCAAAGAACCAAAGGAGCAGGCCGAGGATCAGGGCTGCCTTGGCCAGGGAGAGGAGCGAAATCCGGACTTCCCCGAAGGACATGCCGACACCGTCGAGCAGCGTGATCGCGGCATCGAGCAACCCCAATGCCGCCAGCGCGGCGACGCTCCACGCGGTCCAGGCCACGATCCGGGACAGCAGATCGTTCCGGATGATCCCGGAAGCCAGGCGGATGATCACCCAGGCCCCGGCCAGGATGGCCGCGGTCTGCGTCAGGTAATGACCGTACAGGGCGGACTGGGCGCCCGCTTCGGCTACGATCCACAGGAAAACCAGGGCCACAATCGGGGTGGAAAGGTCGGCGAGGCGGGAGAGGAAACCCTGGAGTTCGGCGCGCTTGGCCTGGTTCTCCGACAGGTTCCCGATGACACTTCTGAGCCTGGGGCCGAACAGCCGGGCGATTCCCAGCGCCAGCAGGATCAACCCGGCCTGGACCGCGTTGTCGACGACCAGCACATGGTTGTCGATCCAGCCAGCGAGCGTTGCAAGGATCTCGGAAACATTCAACATTTGGGTGAGTTCGTTCATGGGACCGGCTCCTGGAGCTAAACCTGCGTCTGGAATGCTAGGGGATGACGTTTACGGCGAAGGCGGCATGGCGCCTGCATGGCCGGGTCGGTCATCCGGATGACCAGCGGATTGAAATGGCGGATGCCGGTACGTTCCCGCCCGATCCCCGGTTCCGGGGTCCGGCAGCGCCGTTGAGGGGTAATCTGCAGCCGCGTTTTCGATTGCATGGTGATTTCTCGGGGTTCTTCCCGGGAACTTGTCGCATCCCGTTACCGAAAAAGTCCATTATGAACCAATTTTTCCCTCTCGCCACCCGCTCCGCTGCGGTTGAAGGAGAAACGCTCATCCTGCCGCCTTCAGTTCCCCGTCGGCCACGTGGACATGGTACCGGTCACGGCCTTCCCGAATGCCGGCTGACGCTGTAACGCGACCGATTTCGCCACGGGCGGCTGCCGTGGCCGGCCAAGGATCAAGCCCGCATGAAACGGGCAAATCCTGCCAGGTAGGTAGTCGACCCTGAAAAACCCCGTATTCAGGCGGCCACAAGAGCCAGTGGTTGAAC
>CAZZNP010000209.1:1751-2335 GCA_964655785.1 uncultured Gemmatimonadota bacterium | reverse complement strand
AATCATCCATGGGCTGACTGGACTGCTAATCATCTATGGGCTGACTGAACGTCTAATCTTCCATGGGCTGAACGTCTAATCTTCCATGGGCCGTCCGAACGGCAGGGACAGGCTGATCGTAACATTCCGACCCGGATCGTCGGTAAA
Organism: uncultured Gemmatimonadota bacterium; assembly: GCA_964655785.1. Classification (GTDB taxonomy): domain Bacteria; phylum JAAXHH01; class JAAXHH01; order JAAXHH01; family JAAXHH01; genus JAAXHH01. Next base: position 2,188 of record CAZZNP010000209.1, on the reverse strand, counting down.
ATAGCGGAACCGGCTCAGGTAGTCCCGGTACCGCTTGTTAAACATATTGTGCACGCCGAACTGCATACGGACCGGGTGATCGGCCACAGCCAGCTCCGCATGCAGCAGCATGTCGAAGAGATTGTAGCCGGCTGGTGGATCTGCAAAGTCGATGCCTTCGGGAAAATACCCTTGCCGCAGGACGAAGCGGCCCTCGAACCCTATCCCGGCTTCCAGCAGGCGCCCGGCGGCAGGCAGGCGTAAATCCAGGCCGGCGATCAGCCGGGTGGGCGGCATCTGGTACAGGGGTTGGTTTTCCGCCGTATTTTGTCCACGGACGAGCGAGGCGGAAAGATAGGTCCCTATATACCGCGTCAGGTCGAACTCCAGGTACCCGTCGAATCCCTGGATTACCGCGTCAGACTGGACATAGGTGAATTTGGGGAACGCACCCCGAA
>CAZZNP010000209.1:0-1741 GCA_964655785.1 uncultured Gemmatimonadota bacterium | reverse complement strand
AGCGAGATGAAATTGCGGTAACTCGATCGGAAAAACCCCAGTTCGCCACGGCCACGATCCCCCCGGTACCGCAGGGTGAGATCCGTATTCAGGCTCGATTCCGTGTCCAGTTCCTTGTCTCCGATCTCGAACTGCGCCGTGCCATGATGAACGCCATAGCTGTACAGCTCGTTCACACCGGGCGGACGCCAGGCCCTCCCGATGTTGGCGGCGACGGCCAGGGTCGGGGTCATCTCGTAGATCAGGCCGAGAACCCCCGTCATGTTGCGGTAGGTGTAAATGCCACCCTCGACAATCTCGGTGGCCCGCCGGCCTTCGTTCGAGTAGATCTCCGTCCAGCGGTAGTCGTACCGCAAACCCGTTTCCACCGTGGTCTTGCCCTTCGTCCAGGATTCCAGGGCGAACGCACCGAAGCCGTAGGCCTGGAAGTCGGGAATGAGGAACCCCGTGCTGAACCGCTCGTTACGCTGTCGCATACCGCTGACGCCGACCTTTCCGTACCAGTTTCCAACGTTCCGGTGATGGAAGATTGCTTCGCCGCTGTGCGTCTGCAACCCAAGGTCGAATCCGGGCCTGGTCGGTGGGTTGCCGCTCCTGGTGGCGTCCCACTCCTCACGCCGGTTGTACTGCTGTCCGTACCGGAGTTCGAGATTGCCCTTCCGCTCGAAACGTATCAGGGATCGAACGGACAGGAGGTCGTGATCCACCCGCTGACGCGGATTGCCGATATCGTAGGTGAAGGATCCCGCGATGATCGGGTCGCCCCGCTCGATGGCCCGTTTCAGATCCGTGGTGTTGCCGATGTGGGCGCCTTTATAAATGCCCAACCAGGTTCCGAAATGACTGAAATAGGCCTCCGTGTCAACCCGGTCTGTTGTATAACCCAGTGCCACGGAGTAATTTCGTTCGTCGAATCCGGAATTCCTGATGACGTGCCTCGGCGCGCGGGCGTCACCCGCCCGTCGCAGACTCCCCTGCACCCGCCACTGGAGTCCCGGAAAGCGGCGGAGCGCCCCCTGTACGAGGAGGGAAGCCGCCCCCTGCTTGTTGTTGGAAAAGAGATTCGTATTGAACCTGCCGCCCACACCCGGGTTCCTGGGCAGTTCCGGCGGTTCGACGCGGATCACGCCCCCGATGGCGCCGGCGCCGTACTGCACGCCGGCGGCGCCCTTGAGCACCTCGATGCGGGCGGGGGCGAAGGGGTCAATCTCCGGAGCGTGGTCTCCGCCCCACTGCTGTCCCTCCTGGGTAACACCGGCGTTGAGCACCAGCACTCGGGCACTGTGAACTCCGCGCACCACGGGTTTCGAAATAGCCGGTCCCGTGGACAGGGTGGATACGCCCGGCAGGGACTCAAGCGTCTCGCCCAGCGTCTGACCCCGGCGTTCCTCCAGGGCGGACTGGGGCAGGACGAGAACGGACTGGCTGGATCCGGTGAGCTCGCCCGCCAGATCACGGTCGCCCGTGACAGTGACCTCATCACCAATCAGGATCTCCGGCTCCATGCTGACTTCGAGCACCGGAGACTTGTTTTCGGTAACGAGTATCTCGCTCTGGATCGTCCGGTAGCCGATAAACCTGAATTCGATCTTGTGGCTGCCTGGTGGCACGTTTTCCAGACGGAATACGCCCTTTTCGTCCGTAAACGCACCGATTTCGAGCGCGGGCAATACGACGGTCACCGCCGGCAACGGATCTCCGCCCTCGCTCAACACCTTGCCGCTCACCGTGGCGCTCACGG
>CAZZNP010000208.1:0-2373 GCA_964655785.1 uncultured Gemmatimonadota bacterium | reverse complement strand
GCTTCGGCCATTGCCGACTGGAGCTGTTCCATCAGGGAATCGTCAAGACAGGTGATCTGCCGGGACAGCAGGCCCATCGCGTCGGCGCGGCTCAATGCCGCGATGGCCTTGGATGCGAGGCCTGGATCGTCGAACGGACTGTGAACGGACTGTATTTGGAGATTGTTCATTGTCCGAATTCTATCCGATCGAATCAATTCGATCCACCACTACGTTACCGGTAGTTCCGCAACGCCCTCCCCCTGGTGATCCCCGATCCCTGCATCTCCTTTTCATCAACCAAGAGATACAAGATGAGTAATGTGCCGAGGTGTGTGTATCACTGTACGTCAGGGCACAGGACATGACGATCGCCTGGGCCGCCGAAGCGTTTTCGCTTCGAACTCGTCCCGGTGCTCCTCTATCTGCGCAGCCAACCCGGGAAGCCCCTTCACCATCAGGTCGCGGATGAACTCGGACGGCGTGAAAGGCGGATTGCTGTACGCCTCCCGGAGGCCACGCAGCACGCCAAGCGCTTCGGAGGTATAGAGATCGAACATTCTGGACAGAAACCCGTCGGCGTCGATCGCCTCGATATCGAAGCGCGTGAGGACCTCGGCCGGGAAGTCGGTCAGATTGTCCGTGACGATCTGCTGCGCGCCGCAGCAGATCGCCGCCGCCAGGACATGGCGGTCGTCGGCATCTGGTAGTTCGAGCGTCGCGATCAACGGCTCGTATCCCGTGACTAGCGCCTCCTCAAAATGCTCGCGCATCGCATGGCGCTGGGAGCGGACACTCGGTTCGAGATGCGGCTTCTGTTCGAGGAGATTCTGCGTCCATTCGTCGATAATCCGTTCGGTCCATCGCGCCCGGAACAATCCGGCGTGATGGAAGCGCAAGGAATGTCCCTCTTGCGGAAGGGAAACAGGACATTGGCATCCAGCAGGGCGATACGAGGGTCCGTGAGTTGCGTCAAGACGCATCGAACTCCTGGCCGAGACGGGCGAGATCGTCGAGCGCCGCATGGCGTGCGGCGTCGCGACGGTCTTTGTAGGCCATCAAATCGGCGAGCATGACGCGCCGGTGCGAACCGACCGAAACGAACGGGATCGTGCCTGACTTGAGCAGCTTGCTGAGGTGCGGGCGCGAGACGCCCAGGATGCTGGCCGCCTGCTGCGTGGTCAGCATGGCGCCGATCGGAACCAGCGTAACGGTATGGCCCGACGCGACTCCGCCCAGAAGATCGATCACCAGGTCGGCGATCGCGGGTGCCAGACGAACGGACTCGCCGTCGTCACAGTGAATGGCGAGGACGCCGTTTCCGCCCCGCGCGTCGGCCAGCGCCGTTACCGCTTGCGCTGCGCAGGCAATCTCGTCCTGCGTCGGAAGACGATATCCGAGGTCCACTGCGTCGGTTGCGTTGCTCATCCCGATCCTCCTCTCGTGCAAGGGCCAAGGGCCTTGAGCCCTGGTCGCAGCGCACAGGCCTGTGTTCAAGTGTAATATCGAGAATAACAGAAATAAGTGTAACGTCAAGACCGTTTCAACCGATCCTGCCCCAGTTCCATCCGTCACATGGAGCGGCACGACCCGCCCCCCGGTGTTCGCGTCGGGGAGCTTGATGTAGTCGTCCTTGACGTATTCTCAGCGCAGCAACTGGATTTCGGACAGGCGGCAGCCGGCCAAGTCCGGCACACCCGCCGCCCGCCGCCAGATGGATGCGCGATGCCGGACGATCCGCCGGCAACGCAAGCCGTCAGGCCGTATCGCCGGTCCCGTTTACGAGGCGGCCACTTGGCCGGAACGATATCGACGACGAGGGCGCGCGCGGGCTTGCCGCTGCCGTTCTTCCACCAGTGCGTCACGCCGGTCTGCTCGAAGGCCACGTCTCCCGCCTTCCTGACCACGGGCCCGTCCATGCCGGCACGGTGCTCGGTCAACTCGCCCTTGATCCGGAACCGGTCAAGGTCAGGAACACCCCGGATTGCGATGAGTCCATTATTACGGGAAATTGACCACCCCCTGACGGTCGGGTTTGTCCTGTCGGAGCTGAGCGGTGCACTGGTGACAACCGGTATGAGGCTTTCCATTTAAAGAAGCGATTCATGCGCAAAAGGAAATCGTCAGGATGCTCAAGCAGGGACTGAAAACTGCATGATCGGCAAAACCTGGAATATCAGCCATCACTCCGCCGCAAATCATCTTGTTCGGTTTGGCAGGGCGGGGCTCAGCTTGCCGCTGCCGCATGATCTGGCCGACGCCGGCCTGAAGCGGAATCTGACTCCGGGTCAGACCGCCGGTCGCTTACCACCGTCACCCGGTTCATGCATCGCCGCGCTGGCAGATAGTCCGCAACGGCGTAATGCATGGTGACCCGGTTGTCCCACATCGCGA
>CAZZNP010000207.1:0-2395 GCA_964655785.1 uncultured Gemmatimonadota bacterium | reverse complement strand
TGCTTCATGCCACCCCATAAGGTAGTCATGAAGGTCGGGGTCCGGAAGCTCCAAAAGTTGGCTGAAACGCTGCTTATCCGCATCCGACAGGCTCTGGAAGTGCCGGTCGAAGAAACCCACCAGCAGGGTGTCGAGTTCACGCGTACCGCGGCGGCATCGCCACCGCAGGCGTGCGTGCTCGTTGCGCTCGCCGTTTTCTGCTGATGATGGCTCCGGCGCCCCCGACGCCGGCCGCGTGTGGGTGGGGTCGGCGGCCACGGCGGCTGGCAGCCTAGTGGCGCCGCTCGGCAATCAGTTTCTTGATCTGGGCGATCGCCTTGCCGGGGTTGAGATCCTTCGGGCAGGCCTCGGTGCAATTGAGGATGGTGTGGCAGCGGTACAGCCTGAATGGATCCTCCAGCGCGTCCAGGCGCTCGCCGGTGTGTTCGTCGCGGCTGTCCACGATCCAGCGCCAGGCCTGCAGCAGGGCCGCCGGACCCAGGTACCGGTCGGGATTCCACCAATAGCTGGGGCACGCCGTGGAACAACAGGCGCACAGGATGCACGCGGACGGGAGATCGATCTTTTCCTGATCCTCCCTGGACTGGAGACGTTCCCGGTCCGGCGGCGGCGGCGTCCGGGCTTCCAGCCACGGCTGGATGGAGGCGTACTGGGCGTAGAAGTTGGTCAGATCCGTCACCAGGTCCTTGACCACCGGCATGTGGGGCAGCGGATAGACCTTCAGCGTGCCCCGGAAATCCTCCACTGCCTTCGTGCAGGCCAGCGTATTGGTGCCGCCGATGTTCATCGAGCAGGAGCCGCAGATGCCCTCCCGGCAGGAACGGCGGAAGGTGAGGGTCGGGTCGATCTCGTCCTTGATCTTGATCAGTGCGTCCAGAACCATGGGGCCGCAGGCATCCATGTCGATTTCGTAGGTATCCAGCCTCGGCGGCCCGCTGCCATCGGGATCGTAGCGGTAGACCTTGAATGTGCGGGGGTTGCCCGCACCCGCGGCGGCCGGATGGGTCTTGCCGGGCTTGACCCGGGAATTAACTGGTAGCCTGAACTGTGCCATCGCGGGCTAACCCCTCGTTTTCGAAGTGTTCAATAGGTCCTGGCCTTGAGCGCTATGGTTTCGACGTCGTCCGTCAGCGTCTCCAACTGTACCGGGCGCTCGCCGAAGCGTACATCCGCATTCTCATCGACCCAGACCAGCGTGTGCTTCAACCAGTTCTCATCGTCCCGGTCCGGATAGTCCTCACGGGCCTGGGCGCCCCGGCTTTCGGTCCTGTAGGCCGCCGACTCGATGGTGACCACTGCCTGAAGCAGCAGGTTCTCCAGTTCCATCGTCTCGATGAGATCCGTATTCCAGACCAGGGAGCGGTCGGCCACGGAAACGTCCTGGAACGAGTCGAAGACAGGTTTCAGCTTCTCGATGCCTTCCTGCAGCGTTTCGCCGGTGCGGAACACGGCGGCATGTTCCTGCATCACGCGTTGCATCCGCCGCCGGATCTGCGCCGTGGGATGCTCACCGTCGGCATGCCGCAGCCGGTCGATCTTCTCCACGGATTCCTCGCCCGCATCCTTGCGCAGGGGCGCGACGCGATCGTCCGGGTCGATCAGTTCGCCGCATCGTTCTGCGGCGGCGCGGCCGAAGACGACCAGGTCGATCAGCGAGTTGGATCCCAGCCGGTTGGCGCCGTGGACGGAGACACAGGCCGCCTCGCCCACCGACATGAGCCCCGGAACCACCACCTCGTCCCCGGCCTCGTCGGTGGTCAGGGCCTCGCCGCGGAAATTGGTGGGTATGCCGCCCATGTTGTAGTGCACGGTGGGTTGAACCGGTATCGGTTCCTTCGTCACATCCACGTTGGCGAAGATTCGGGCCGTTTCCGCGATGCCCGGCAGGCGCTCGGCGATGACGTCGGGATCCAGGTGATCCAGGTGCAGGTGCACGTAGTCCTTGTCCGGGCCGATACCGCGCCCTTCGCGCACCTCGATGGTGATGGACCGGCTGACCACGTCCCTGGACGCCAGGTCCTTTGCGTTCGGAGCGTAGCGCTCCATGAACCGTTCTCCTTCGGAGTTCAGCAGAAAACCGCCCTCGCCGCGAACCCCTTCGGAAATCAGCATGCCCGCCCCATAGACGCCGGTGGGATGAAATTGCACGAATTCCATGTCCTGCAGGGGCAATCCCGCCCGCAGGACCATGGCGTTGCCGTCGCCGGTGCAGGTGTGCGCCGACGTACAGGAGAAATAGGCGCGACCGTAACCGCCGGTGGCGAGGATGACCATGCGGCAGTTGAACCGGTGCAGGCGGCCCTCGGCCAGGTCGATGGCCACGACGCCGCGGCAGACCCCATCCTCCATGATCAGGTCCACGGCAAAGAACTCGATGAAGAACTCGGAGGATGGG
>CAZZNP010000206.1:0-2400 GCA_964655785.1 uncultured Gemmatimonadota bacterium | reverse complement strand
TCGCTGTGGGGTATGTACAGCAGCCCCGCGACCTTTCGGACCAGGTGATCCTCGTGCTTGTCCAGGCGGCTGTCCGCCATGGCCACGCGCCACAGCATCTCGACCACGGAGCGCTTTTCCGCGAGGGTCAACCTCTCGTGCAGAACGCGCGTGAACGACTGCAGCGAGACCGAGTGATCCGCCTCCAGTTCGGCTTCGCGGATCAGCAGCCGGGTTTCGTCGTCGGAGAGGTCGAAGAAACCCCGCAACAGGTCGAATACCGCCTTGCCCTCGGCCATGTCCTCGTCGTAGTCGGCGCGAACGACTTCCACCAGCAGGGTCGCCGTGGACAGGCGCAGCGCGTGATCGCGGTCGCCATCTTCTTCCCCGGTCCCGGCCAGGGTCTTGTTGAGGATTTCGCGTAGTTCTCTGAGCATGTGAACGGCCGTGGTTTCGCCTGTTGCGGCGCGCAGCTCCGGCAGTGCCTGACCGAATGGGCGCGGGCGGGAGTGCGTGCGCGGTGCGGATCAGTCCCCTTCGCCGGACTGGAAATCCAGGGATGCGGAGTTGATGCAGTACCTGAGCCCCGTGGGTTGCGGACCGTCGTTGAAGACATGACCGAGATGCGCACCGCAACGGGCGCACACGACCTCCTCCCGGACCATGCCGTAGCTGGTGTCCCGGGCCGTGTCCACAGCTTCGGCTGTGGCCGGCTCCCAGAAGCTTGGCCAGCCGGTCCCCGAATCGAACTTGGCCCCGGAGGCGAACAATTCGTCTCCGCAGCAGACGCAGAGGTACATGCCGGATTCCTTGTGGGCGTTGTACTTGCCCGTAAACGGTCGCTCGGTGCCCGCCTCCTGGGTCACTTGAAACTGCTCCCGGCTCAGGCGGGCCTTCAGGTCGTCCTTCAAGGGTTTCGTTTGCTTGCTCATCGGCGCTCCAGGTTTATCCATTCCGCGGCTGGCCTGCCGGGCCATCGCGGTAAACCCTGTGGGCACCGTAATGGTATCGTACCTGCCCGATGAGCGGCATCATCGAATTCAGGCGTCTGACCAAGAGCTATGGCCGGACGGAAGTATTCCGGAATCTCGATCTCGACATTTCCCCGGGCGTCACGACGGGCCTTGTCGGGGAAAGCGGCTGCGGCAAGTCCACGCTGTTGCAACTGATCAACGGCCTGGAGCGGCCGGACCGTGGCACCGTGCGGACCTTCGGCGAACCGGTCCCGGTGACCGGTCTTGCGTCGTTTCGCCGGCGCATCGGCTACGCAGTGCAGGGGACCGGCCTGTTTCCCCACATGAGTGTGGCCCGGAACATCTCGCTGCTGGGCGAGCTGGAAGGCTGGTCCGATGCGAGGATTCGCGCCCGCACGGGCACACTGATGAACCTCATGGCGCTGGAGGGAGAACTGACGTCCCGCTACCCCCATGAGCTTTCCGGCGGCCAGCAGCAGCGTGTGGGAATCTGCCGGGCCATGTTCCTGCAGCCGGACATACTGCTGCTGGACGAACCGTTTTCCGGCGTGGACCCGCTGACGCGGGCCGACATCCACGAACAGTTCCTCAAGCTCATGGGATCGGGGTCCACGACGGTGGTGCTGGTGACTCACGACATGTCCGAAGCGGTGGGGTTGGCCGACGAAATCATCGTCATTCGCGACGGCGAAATCGTCCGGCAGGGTCCGGTGGAGCGAATCAGGCAATCTTCCGATGCCTATGTGGCGCGGCTCTTCGGCCAGGGGCGGGCATCGTGAGTACAGACCGCAGGAGCTTGAAGAATACCCCGGCGGCGCCACGAACCGACCGGGGAGGGCGGCGGGCCGCCGGCAGCTCGCGGAGCAAGCCCCGCGCGGCGCCGCGGGTCATCCTGCTCCTGGCAGGACTGTGCACCTCGCTGATTGCCTTCGCCCAGACGCGGCCCATCGTCATCGGAAGCAAGACCTTCACCGAGGGCTACCTCCTGGCGGAGATGATGGCGCAGGTGCTGGAGGAGCGCGGTTTCGAAGTCCGGCGCCGAACCGGGCTGGGGGGCACGCTGGTGGCCTTCCAGGCGCTCGAGTCGGGCGAAATCGACGCCTACCCCGAGTACACGGGCACCCTGGCGCAGGCCATTCTCGAAGTGGAAGGGGAGCTGGGCGAAGAGGAATTGAACGCCCGGCTTGCGCCGTTCGGTGCGGAACTGCTCCCGCCCCTCGGCTTCAACAACACCTACGCCATCGCGGTAACCGGGGAGACGGCGTCGCGCTTCGGCCTGGAGCGGATTTCCGACCTGGCGGCCCTTCCGCAATTGCGATTCGGTTTCAGCCACGAGTTCCGCGACCGCGCCGACGGCTGGCCCGGTCTGCAGCAGCGGTATGGGTTGCCGCAAACCTCCAGCGGCATCGAACACGGCCTTGCCTACCTGGCGCTGCTGGAAGGCGAC
>CAZZNP010000205.1:0-2420 GCA_964655785.1 uncultured Gemmatimonadota bacterium | reverse complement strand
CTTCCGCGTGCGGTCGGCGTACGGCGAATCGGGCGAGGCACCGCCGGCCTCCGCCTCGGTGACGATTTTCGAGGCTTCTTCTCTGGCCGACGAGAACAACCTGGGCTTCATCATCGACAACCTGGCCAACCGCAGGATCGGTCCCGAGCGCGCCCAGGAGTACGAGGGCGGCTTCGATGCATCCCTCTTCGACGGAATCCTGGCCCTCAACGGGACCGCCTATTACCGGAAGACCTTCGACGGCCTCATCAATGTCGCCCCGGCACCTTCCAGCGGCATCAACGAGTCCATTCCGCAGAACGTGGGGATCTGGGACAGCAGGGGCATCGAGGTCGGAGTGGACTTCCTGGTCTTCGAGGGCTTCAGCAGCCGCGTGAGCATCAACGCGAACTACCAGTACAACCAGACCAGAATGGTCGACCTGGGGAACCCGCAGTTCGAGCAGTTCTCGTTCAGCTACCTCAACCGATATCGGAAGGACCGCCCCATACCTGCGCTGTTCGGGAAGAAGATCTGCAATCCCGACGCGATGGGCGAGCTACCGACCTATACGGACGATGACGACTGCATCCTTGACGGAATCCCGGTGGAGAACGCGCCCGACACGTTCTTCTACGCGCCCAGCCGACCGCCCCACGAAGCGTCGCTGGGCGTGCGGGCCACCCTCTTCGACAATTTCATCCTGGACGCTTTCGGCGTCGCGCAGGTAGGGCACTGGCTCTACGACGATCTGGCCCAGGAGCTGGCGGCCGACGGCCTGTGGCCGGAGTGCTGGCCCATCAACAACGCGGTAAAGGCCGGTGTGGAGGCTGAGGATCCGAGCATGTATTCCATGTTTACGGCCAAGGAGATCGGACGATGTTGGGAAAACGAATCCGACAACGAAGACTGGATGGAGCCGGCGGACTACTTCCGGCTCCAGGCGGTCAGCCTTTCGTACCGGGTGCCGCGGGAATGGCTGCGAGGCGGATTCACGGGGGCCACGATCCAGCTCCGCGCGACGAACCTGCTCACGTTCACCAGATTCTCGGGTCTTTACCCGGACGGGCTGCTCAGGCCCGCCCAGCAGACGGCGCGGGGCAACGGATACATCCTGCCCCCAGCCAGGCAATTCTCGTTCAACCTGCGCGTCAATTTCTGACCGGGCCAAGGAGCACTTCCATGAAAAACACACAGAGAAGAACGAGCTCGATCACCGGACTCCTGGGCGTCATTGCTGCGCTGGCGGCGGCCGGGTGCGTCGAAACCGAACTCCAGGGCGTGATCATCGAGGACGACATCGAGGATCCGAACCTGATGGTCGCCTTCGTGCGGGGGATCAATTCCGAACTCCACGACAGCATGCGCGATTTCAGCGGCGTCTGGTGGTTCACGGGCTCCGCCACCGACGACTTCAACAACGACGGCACCAGCTCCAGCGGCGAAGAGATTCTTGAGTACCGCAACTACTCGGACCGCCCCGGGAACTTCCCGTGGACGCAACTTCACGAGGCCGCGTGGGCGGGCTACTACGGGGTGGACGTCACCACCCGCGTCTTCGAGGAAGAGGGGATCTCCAATCACCCCCTCACCGCGCGTTCCTGGATCATCTCCGGGTGAGCCGAGCGCATGATGGGCGAGATGTTCTGTGAGTCCGTCTTCAACTACGGCCCGGGCGCGGGGGCATTGATGGGTCCCAACGACCACTACGACCCCTCCCGGACGGTGGACACCGACTCCATCATGAGGCGGTCGGTGAACGCCATGCAGAACGCGCTCGCCGTGGCCGAGGCCGCCGTGGCGGCAAATGCGCCCATCCCCGACGGGGACTCGCGGATCTTCGACCCGCTCAAGCTCATGTACGCCGCCCACGGCGGCATCGCCCAGGCGGCGATGTTGATGAGCGATTGGGATCTGGCCGTGGAGCACGCCTCGAAGGTGCCCGACGATTTCATCCTGTACAGCCACTCCGATCCCGAGGTGGAGGACAACGGCTGGTTCGACGTGTCCTTTCAGAACGACGACTTCACGCTCTGGAACACGCCGTTGCACCGGGTCTTCGCCGACGACCCCAGGGCCCCCTGGATCAAGTGCGGCGAATGGCGGTCCGATACGTTGCGGACGAGCCACGGATCCCGGGGGGACATCCGCGACACGGGTCTGTGCGACCGTTTCACGGGTTACGGAGGCGAGTACCGGGCCGAGAGCAATCGGATGCCGCTGTACTCCTCGCTCAAGTCCGAGAACGAGGGCCTGCTCACGCGGCCGGGCGGTGAGACCGGCGAGGATGCCGACTTCCCGATGGTGCGGGGCACCGAGATGCTCCTGATCCGAGCCGAGAAGGCACTGATGGACGGCAACCTGGGGATGTTCGCGAGTCTGGTGAACCGGGGACGCGCCGTGTACGGCATGGATCCGATCCAGACACCCGCGACCGCCGG
>CAZZNP010000204.1:0-2455 GCA_964655785.1 uncultured Gemmatimonadota bacterium | reverse complement strand
GGGCCGGGTTCCTGCAGGAGGCGGTGCGATGGTGGGACCGGTGGCTGAAGGGGCGAGACAGCGGCGCGGAGGCATTGCCCCGGGTGCGTCTCTACCTGCAGGGCAGCATGCCTCCGGCGACCAGCTATGACCACCGGCCGGGCAGCTGGCTGGGCTTTGACCGCTGGCCCCCGTCCGAGATCGTGCCGGAGGTCTGGGTTCTCGGTGACGGCGTGCTGCGGCGGGCCGGCAGGGGGAAGCAGGAACGCGTGGACCTGGAGATTGCCTCACCCCTCGAAAACGGCATTGACGGGCCCGAATGGCTGCCCCATGGCATCGGTCCCGAACTGCCGCCGGATCAGGCCGCGGAGGACGCGGGCTCGCTGTGTTTCGACAGCGCCCCTCTCGGAAAGGAACTGATTCTCTGCGGCCAACCGGAACTGGTCCTGTACTGCCGGGCCGACCATGCGGGAACCATCCAGGCAAGGCTGGTGGACCTGCGCCCGGACGGGTCCTCGACACAGATCGTGTACGGTCTTTTGAACCTGCATCACCGGAACGGGCCGGATCGGCCGGAGGCGCTTCGGCCTGAAGAATGGATCCGGATCCGGGTTCGGATGGATCCCATCGTGCAGCGTATCCCCCCCGCACACCGCCTCAGGGTGGCGGTTTCCACCCAGGCCTGGCCACTGGTCTGGCCGGCGCCAGGAACCATGCGCCTGACCGTTCGAACCGTCGAATCCACGCTCAGGCTGCCCATCCTCCCGGCGGACCGGCTGGTGGACCTTAAGTACGATCGTCCCTGCGGTCCGGCCATCCCCGCCACGCCGGCGCCGGACTGGTTGCGGCCCGTGCGGCGTGAACGCACGGTTCACCGGGACCCGCAAACGGGACTGGCGGAGCGGAGGTACGTCAAGGACGACGGTTGCTACCGCGTCAGCGGGCACCGGATGGCCGTGGCGGCGACGGGCTCGCTGACCTATCGCTGCCGTGAGCCGGACCCGTTGTCGGCAAGGGCCGAGTACCACTATCGCATTCAGCATTCCCGGGGCGACTGGGACGCCGCGGTGGAATGTGACGTGCAGGTCGGCTGTGATGAATCGTCGTTCCGGTTGGAGGGGGAATATCGCGCCCTCGAAAACACCGGGGTGGTGGCGAGGCGGCCGGTGGCGCTCTCGGTCCCGCGCCGCTGGGTGTAAAGCGATTTTCCTCTTTTTTCTTACTGAACCCTGGGTCCTGTTGCAACGCACAAACTTCTCAACTTGGTTGCAATCTGCTGGAATGATCCATAAATAGGGCATATAATCCTTTAAAGACCTGTTTATAGATAAAATAGCAATGGCCAAACCCACTCACAGAAGCTATTCCCGCTATGCCCGGGAAGCTGCGGAGCTTTTCGGGCTGATGATCCGTAACGCGCGCATCGAGCGCGGCATCACGGTTGCCGAGGTCGCCGAACGCGCCTGGGTTTCGCGTGGCCTCGTGCAACGCATCGAGAAAGGCGAAATGGGTTCCTCCATCGGCGCGGCCTTCGAGGTGGCCGCCATTGTCGGGCTGCGCCTGTTCGAAGCCGAACCGACAACGCTGACGCGTCATCTGTCGATGGAACGCGACAAGCTCATCCTGCTGCCGCGGTCCGTCCGCACGGGAACGACGAAGGTGAAAGATGACTTCTGATCGCCCCGGCACGAAAGCGCCGGAGGAAGCCTATGTCTGGATATGGTTGCCCGGCGCGACGGCACCGGTCGTCGCCGGCCGCATCGCGCGGGACGGCGAGCGGCTGATATTCAATTACGGTCAGAGCTATCTGGAAGCGGATGACGGTATTCCGGTCTACGAGCCGGAACTGCCGCTGCGCAGCGGACCGATTGCGCCCGGACCCGGTCTGGGCATGGCCGGATGCCTGCGCGACGCCGCGCCCGATGCGTGGGGCCGTCGCGTCATCCTGAACCGGGTCTTCGGACAAATGGGCAGGGATGCCGATATCGATGCGCTCGACGAACTGACCTGTCTGCTGGCGTCCGGCTCCGACCGCATCGGCGCACTGGACTTCCAGCACTCCCCATCCGAATACGTGCCGCGCGCCGTTCAGGCCGCGACACTCGAAGAGTTGCTGAGCGCCGCCGAGAATGTCGACAAAGGCGAACCGCTGACGCCCGATCTCGACCAGGCGCTGTTCCACGGCACGTCGCTTGGCGGCGCGCGCCCGAAAGCGATGATCCAGGACGGCGACACGAAGATGATCGCCAAGTTCTCGTCGTCAGCCGACACCTATAACGTGGTAAAGGCGGAATATGTCGCCATGCGCCTTGCGGCCAGTGCGGGACTCAACGTCGCCCCCGTGCGTCTTAGGCATACCGCCGGCAGGGACGTACTGCTGGTGGAGCGATTCGACCGCGTGAAGACGAAAGACGGCTGGACGCGCAAGGCGATGGTCTCGGCGCTGACGCTGTTCGGTCTCGATGGGATGATGGCG
>CAZZNP010000203.1:0-2495 GCA_964655785.1 uncultured Gemmatimonadota bacterium | reverse complement strand
ACATCCATCCGGCTATACTCTCCTACCATGTACCGGTCCCTGTTCTGGTTCCTCCTCCCCCTCGTCGTCACCGAACTGATCTATGAACTGGGCATCCAGGTTATCAACGGCGGAATCGCCCGCGTGCCCCGGCCTACCGAGACCCTCGCCGCGTACGGGATCGCATGGGGTCTGACGTCGTTCCTGACCGGCACGGTCTCCCAGACACGGCAGATGTCCATGGTCCTCGTCCGGGACCGAGCGACTTTCCACACGGTCTTTCGGTGCGTCGCCGGGTTCGGGGCCACCCACTTTCTGATCCTTGCGTGCCTGGCTTATACGCCGGTTGGGCTCTTGGTGATCGACGAATTGCACGCCGTGGATCCCACCCTCGGAAGCACGGTACGAAGGGCACTGGGGCTGTTGCTGCCCATTCCCCTGATCGTGGGGATCACGCGTTTCTTGTCTGGCCTGTTGCTGCAGGTACGGCGGACGGACATCGTCAGCTACGCCATGATGTCGGGGATCAGCATGAGCGTGGTATCGGTGTTCCTGTTCCTGCCGACTCCGACCGTTCAAACCGACCCCATTCTACTGCCCGTCATGGCGACCTGGTTCGGCGTCCTGACGGAACTGGCCGTGATCATATACGGCTACCGGCGATTCGTTCGCCGATCGCTGCACAGGGGCGGGAGTGCCGGAGGGGAGCCAGCGGCCGTACAGGAGGCTGGCGTGGCGCCAGCCAGGCAGGAGGCTGGCCGCGAAACAATCGGGCAGGAGGCTGGCCGCGAACGGGTCACCAGGGTACCGTACACCCTGACCGCGGCCTACGTAATGAGGTTCTACTGGCCCCTGGCCGTCACGATCGGCATACAGGCCTTGAGCCGGCCCATTATCAACCTTTTCGTGGCCCGGGGCACGGACGGTACGGAATCCCTGGCCGTACTCACCATCGTGTACGCACTCGCCCACCTTCCCTACGGGTGGCTGAACGAGCTCAAGAACCTGCCACCCGCCTTTCAGCGGCAGGACCCCGATGGCCAGGTCATCCGCCGGTTCACGGCCATATGCGGCGTGATCTCCTTCGGGACCATGGCCCTGATGTTCTGGACCCCGGTGCGGTTTTTCCTCCTGGAAACGCTGATCGGCGTAGACCATGAATTCGCCATGCGCTGCACCGTGCCCTTGATCATCTTCTCCTTCTTCCCCCTCGCCGTCACGATCCGGTCCTACCTGCACGGGATCGCACTGCGGGACCACCGGACAGGCGCCATCGCGCCCAGCGGACCCGCGCGGGCGGGCGCGATCGTCATCGTCGTGAACGTACTCGCCCTCTTCGACCTGCACGGGGCGATCCGCGGCGTGGCCGCACTCTACAGTGGATTCGTCACGGAAACGATCGTCGTCCGATGGCGTATGGGCAGGCGCCGACGCGCCTAGCTGGCGGTCTCTTTCCACCCCTTCGTGATGTCCAGGAAGGCGTCGATATCCTGCTCGTTGTTGAACATAGCGGGGCCGACGCGGATCTGGGCATCGTTCTCCCGGAAGGACAGCCGGACATTCGCGTCTGCGAGTTGATTCTCGAGTACCGCGCGATCCGCTCCGTGGTTGAAGGAAACGATGGCGGACTGGTTGTTCGGCGGCGTGAAGACCTCGAACCCCTGCTCGGTCCATCCCAGGCGATCCGGCTTCACCACGTCCTTCACCGATTCCCGCACGTAGAACGGCGCCACGCCGAATCCGCCAAGAAGCCACTTGTACGAACCCGTGGTCAGGAAATCGACCCCCGTCGGCCCGACGTCGAGATCGATCATGCCCACGCCCTGCACGGCATCGGCGTACAGATAGGCGCCATGGGCATGGGCCAGGTCCGCCAGCGCCTTCAGGTCCTGGCGATAGCCGTTCCGGTTAGAAATCCACGCCACGGAGATCAGCTTCGTGTTTTCGTCAACCATCTCGGCGAAGGCTTCCGGTGAAGTCACGCCATCCACGTTCCGGACGATACGCGTCTCAATACCAAGGGTCTCGGCCAACTGGCTGTACATCACCAGTGAAGTCATGTAGTGGAGATCGTCGATCACCACGTTGTCCCCGGCCTTCAGGTCAAGGGAGTTGACCACGATGTTCTCACCCTCGCTCGTGGACGAGACCAGGCCGATCTCGCCGATGCCGGCGCGGATCAGGCGGGAAAACTTCTCCCGAACGGCTTCCTCTTCCTCGAGCATGGCGCCAAGCAAAATGGGATCGCGAGACTTGGCCGCCAGGAACTCGATGGTCTTGTCCACCGCGGGTTGGGGCGACGGGCCGATGTAGGGCGTGTTCAGATACAGGCTTTCGGTGGCGACCGGGAAGTCCCCACGCACGCCCAGGGGATCGTCGCCGGTCGGCGTCGCCGCTGCATCCGCCGTTGATTGATTGGTTTCACCGCTGCATGCGGAACCCGCGATACCAGCCAGGGCTGCCGCGGACGCGATGCCCATGAACTCCCGTCTCGATACGGACATGAGTTGCTCCTT
>CAZZNP010000202.1:0-2522 GCA_964655785.1 uncultured Gemmatimonadota bacterium | reverse complement strand
CGGCGGCGGGCTGCCGCCCGTGGAATCGGACAACCCCAACGTCCTGGCGCTGGAAGCGCTGCTGCAGCGCACGGGTCCGGCGGTGCTCATGCCCCACTCGGCCGGCGGTCCGGTCATTTTCAACACCGCGCGGCGAAACCCGGAACTGGTCAGCGCCATCGTGGTGCTCGAACCCACCGGGTGCCCGACGGCCGCGGAGGATGTGGAGCCCATCGCCCACATCCCCTTCCTGGCGGTATACGGCGACTACATCGAATCCCGCAATCAGACCGGCAGGCTCGAATCCTGCCGGGCCACCGCGGCGTTGGTTCGAGAGATGGGCGGCCGCGGCGACATGCTGGAGCTGACCGGGGAAGGCATTCGCGGCAACTCCCACATGCTCATGCAGGACGACAACAGCGCCGACATCGCGGCGCGTGTCATGGACTGGCTGGAGAGCGCAACGGCTCAGTGACGAACCGCTCCGGCGCCGACGCCGCCGGCTGCTGGCGAGACGAGCGGCAACTCCAGCTCAACGCTGAGCCCCCCGCGGGAATTGTTGCGGGCGCTGACGTTCCCCTTCAGGTGCGAGATCACGCGCTGGGTAATCGCCAGCCCCACACCCGTCCCCTTGCCCCGGCGCCCATGCTGGAACGGCTCGAAAATCTTCTGCAGATCGTGGCTGGGCACGCCCGGGCCATCATCCCTCACCTGAAGGCGCGCGACGCCATTCTTCGCTTCCAGGCTGATTTCGACCCGGGTACCTTCAGGCGTATGGCGCAGGGCGTTGCGCACCACGTTCTCGACGGCGCTGTGAAGCAAATCGGGATTAGCGCGAACGATCGAGCCCCTGGTTCCGGCTTCCCACACCACCGACTTGCCCTTCGCTCCGGCCTCGTAGGACGCATCCTGCGCAACGCCTTCGACGATTTCCACGAGATCGATCTCCTGAAAATCGGTCTCGGGGGGTGACTCCTCCAGGTGAGCCAGGCTCAGCGCGTGGCGGGTGAGCAGTTCCAGGTGGTCCGTCTCCTGCTCGATGCGCTGGAGCTGGTCGTTCAGTTGATCGGGCTTGCGCCGGGCCAGCTCGATGGCTATCCGAATTCGCGCCAGCGGCGACCGCAACTCATGGGAAACATTTCGGAAGAGTTCCGTGCGCGTGGTGATCAGTCGCTCCAGGCGTCCCGCCATGCGGTCGAACTGCCGGCCGAGTTCCCCGACTTCGTCGTCGCGTCCGCGCGCACCGACTTCAACCCGAGCCGACAGGTCCCCCCTGGCCAGTCTGCGAGTCGCCGCGACCACGCGGCGCAAGGGGTTCGTGAGCGATCGGCTCAGCACGAAACTCACCAGCGGGCTGATGACGAACGCTGCGACAATCACGGTCCAGCGCATCAGCGGGGTACCCAGAGCGCCGAGAATGGGCGGGGGATTGGGGCCGAGAACGGCCGAGTACTCCACGCCCTCGCCGGAGACCAGTTCCCGGACCCGGTAGCGCGGCAGCCTGTTGGCGGGATCGGCCGTGTTGAGCGTGGTCTCCACCGGCGGCGGAATCGGGCGCTCGAGAATTTCTGCGCCCTGTGGGTCGAATACGAACAGTGTCAAGTCCGGCGGGAAATTGCTCGGATTGCGCAACCAGGACCTGAGGCGTTCCTCGCCGCCCGCCTTCAGAACCGCATCCGCCCGTCCGACCAATTCGTTGTAGCTCAGCTGGCTCTGCTGGTTCCATGCGTTGACAACCAGGAAGGCACTGTAGGCCATTACGCCGAGCAACAGCAGCATGGCTGCCCAGAAGGAGAAGAAAATGCGCCAGAACAAACCCATCACGCGGCTCCCGGGACCCAGTCGGACAACAGCAGGTAACCTGCGCCGCGGACATTTCGGATGGGCGATTCGCCTCCGATGTCCTTGCCGATCTTGGTGCGCAGGTGGGAAATGTGGGTGTCGATGGCCCGTTCGTAGGGCATTCGGCCGCGCCCCAGGGCGAAGCGCGTGAGCTCGTCCTTGGAGACGACTCGGTCCGGGGTGCGCATGAGGGCTTCCAGCGCGCGGGCTTCGGCGCTGGTGAGCTTCGCCGACCGTTCGCCCACGTGCGCCACGCACTTGAGCCGCTCCAGCACCAGCGGCCCCACCTCGGTGGTCGCGGTCGCCGCCAGCGGCGCCGTGCGCTTCATTATGGCCTGCACCCGCAGCAGCAGTTCGCGCGGATTGAAGGGCTTGGGCAGGTAGTCGTCGGCCCCCAGTTCGAACCCGGTGATCCGGTCGCGGTCGTCGCCCCGGGCCGTCAGTATCAGAACCGGAACGTCCGATTCCATTCGCAGAAACCGCAGCACCTCGAATCCGTCCATGTCGGGCATGGTCACGTCCAGAATGATCAGTTGCGGAAGCGCGTTCTTGAGCGCTTTCAGGCCCTCCTCGCCGGACTGAAACGTCGCCGCGACATAACCCTCGGTACGCAGCAATTCGCTGAGCATGTAGCACAGCTCCGGGTCGTCATCGATGACGACGACCTGGCAGTCGGCCATGAGCCGGGTCTGCGTGCTCAC
>CAZZNP010000201.1:0-2525 GCA_964655785.1 uncultured Gemmatimonadota bacterium | reverse complement strand
CTATGGGGCAGCTATTTCTCGACCTCCACCGCAGGCGACTTCCCGCGCTGATCGCAGGTGGCTACGACTGGGTCGATGTGCGCGATGTCGTGGCGGCCATCATGGCCGCCGAGACACAGGCGAGATGTGGCGAGAACTACCTCGTCTCAGGTCACTGGCACACCGTGCGCGAACTGGCGGAGCTTTCCCAGCAGGCGACCGGAGTACCCGCACCTCGCCTCCAGTTCCCGATATTCGCCGCCCGGTTATGGGCACCCTGCCAGGTCGTCCTGGATCGGTGTCGCGGACGTCGTCCGCTCTACACGCCGGTGTCCGTCCGCGTCATGGCTGAAGGCAATCGGCGGATATCCAGCGCCAAGGCGCAGGCGGAACTCGGGTTCCACCCGCGCTCGCTCGCAGAATCGATCCGGGACACGTACCGCTGGTTCGACGAACACGGCATGCTGGGTGAAGAGGCGTGAAATGGTCGAAGAACGTCTGCACGGGATGCTGATATGGGCTGTCCTCGCGATGGCGCCCGTGACGTTCCTGTACCTGCTCCGCAGGGCCGCGCCCTACGGGCGCCACTACGCGGGTGCGGGCTGGGGGCCACACGTTTCCGCCAAGCTCGCATGGATCATCATGGAGCTGCCGGCGCCGGCGCTCTTCCTCGTCGTCTATCTCAACGGCGAGGGCGCGTTCCAGGTCGTGCCGCTGCTGTTCCTGGTCATGTGGCAGGGCCACTATCTGAACCGGACGTTCGTCTACCCGTTTCGCGTCCGGGCACGCGGCCGGAAGACGCCCCTGCTGCTGGTCGCGTCCGGCTTTTTCTTCAATGCGATCAACGCGTACATCAACGCCCGCTTCATTTCGGAATTCGGCGCGTACGCCACTGAATGGCTCGCCGACCCCCGCTTCCTGATCGGCGTTGGGATTTTCCTGGCCGGTTTTGCGCTCAATCTCCACGCTGACAACACCCTCATGCGCCTGCGGCGGCCCGGCGAGACCGGCTATGCGATACCGCAGGGCGGCGGGTTCCGGTTCGTCTCCTGCCCGAACTACCTCGGGGAAATCCTCGAATGGTTGGGCTGGGCGGTCGCGACCTGGTCGTCGTGCGGCCTTGCATTCATGCTGTTCACCGTCGCAAATCTTGCTCCGAGGGCGAGGAGCAACCATCGATGGTATCTCGAAACGTTCAGCGATTATCCGGCGCACCGCCGGGCCCTGATACCGGGCATCTACTGAGGCCTGAGCGATCGGGGTGCTCACCGCCGCCGGGGCGGACGAGGCTCCATTGCCCCCCACGATCGGCGCTTCAGGCGGGGCGGGGCGGCAGATCCGGATAGAACTGCCGACAGTACCGGCGGTACCTCCCTATGGGGCCGTCGGCCTGACACAGCCGAGGGGGAGACAGATACTGCTTCCGTTCCCAGATCGCCACATCCTGCAGGACATCTCGTTTCTGTTGTGACATCAAAATGCGATTCATCAGTCTGTGGCGCAGCTTCAGCGGCAGAAACCCCAAGCCTGAGATGAATCGCCGGGGCTTGCGGATTTCCCGCAGTTGGCCAACCAGTACAAGATCGATAAGGGTACCGTCAATGGGTGTAGGTAGTACCCACAATCTCGCATTCATATCAATGGTTTTCTCGTGGATTTCGACGAAGGAGTAGCCGAGTCCGTGAATATGGGTAACGGCCGAAATGTCGTACACGAGGTCTTTTATACCCAGGATTCTGCGAACGCGTTTGAAGTCGAAGCAACTCTTCAGATAGGCACCATCTACCGTTACTGAACCGACCGGATTCACATTGTCGTAGCCGTGTACGTAGCGCAGGTGTCCGAAGTCCACGGAATTCTCTGCTGTTTCCTGAGGATGTCCGCGGAACCGGAGTGTGTTGAATCCCAGTTCACACCACTCTTGTCCAGTGGTCGGCTCGGTTGGCAAATCCCACTGCGACGGCCGACCTCCGCTCCCGAACCAAGCGAAGACCATGCCGAGGATCTCTCTGGTCTCGTAAACCTTCAGTTTCACGGCTTTGGGTGCCGGGGCGTTTGGAGTCGCAACGCATTGGCCGGTCGTATCGTACTCAAACCCGTGAAACGGACAGACGAGGCGACCGTTGCATACTTGGCCGCCGACCTTCGGCCCCAGATACGAGCCTAGGTGCGGACATACCGCGTCGGCCACGCAGACGTGGCCTGCCTCGTCGCACCAAGCGACGATTTCCTCGCCCAGCCATTTCTTCTCGATCAGTTTCTCTCGCAGAATGGATTCACGGCTTGCGACGAAATACCATCCCTCGGGAAAGGCCGGTAGCTCATCTATACTATTCATGGACAGTCTTTTGGTGTTCCTAGTCACAAGTCCAGAGTCGCACGGCCCTTTACCGCTCTTCTTTTTTCGCGGCCAACCACGCCTCGAATTCGGCTTGCAACTCGCTGTGCCGCTGACTTTTGGCCTGCCGTGTGTCGAGCGGCTCGGGCCCGTGAAAGACATCGTAGCGCAACATGCCCAAGCCCGCATCGACCGATAGATGCTGGCC
>CAZZNP010000200.1:0-2527 GCA_964655785.1 uncultured Gemmatimonadota bacterium | reverse complement strand
CCAACCGACCGTTCGCGACGACGGCCCCCTGTTCAGGAGCTGACCACGCCATGACATCTCTGCGACGACGCTTCTCACCCATCCTCGCCGCTGCCGGAATGCTTGCCTTTGCGCTGCCGGCGCAAGCCGAAATGCTCACCGGCAAGGCCCGCGTCATTGACGGCGACACGCTGACCGTCGCAGGCGAGCCGATCCGGCTCAACGGCATCGACGCCCCGGAGACCAGACAGACCTGCACCCGCGACGGCCGTCACTGGGCATGCGGCAGGGCCGCGACACAGGCCATGCGCGAGCTCGTCGGCCGAAACCCCGTCCGGTGCGAAGTCAGCGGCAGGGACAAGTACGGCCGCGCGATCGCCACATGCTTCGCAGACGGCCGGAACCTTCAGCAGCAGCTCGTCCGGCAGGGCCTGGCATTGGCTTATCGGAAATACTCGACACGCTATGTCCCGGACGAAGACGCGGCGCGGGCCGAGGGCCGCGGCCTCTGGACCGGAGAGTTCACCGCCCCCTGGGACTGGCGCAAGCAGAACCGAAACCGGCAGGCGAAAATACACCGGCGCCAGGGAGCCAACCCTTCTTCCCGGGCCGGATCCTCCTGCCGCATCAAGGGCAATATCAGCAGCTCCGGCCACATCTACCATATCCCCGGGGGCGAGTACTACGAGCAGACCCGGATAAACACCTCCAAGGGCGAACGCTGGTTCTGCAGCGAGGCTGAGGCCCGCGCTGCCGGCTGGCGACGCGCCCGCCGATAACCGCGATCACTTCGAGTTCACCAACGGAGATCCGCACATGCCCGGCGCCACGCTTCCCGTCCGCATCGAAATCTCCCACCTCGTGACGGACGACCCCACATGGATCCAGGAGTGGGACGGAACCGAGATCACGACCACCCTGCACCCGAACGCCGATCCCGAAGCCGGCGACCTGGACGACTGGGGCGGCTACACCTTCAACGACGAATGGGCCCACGTCTTCGCCAAACGCCGCCCGCAAGAAGTCGCCGACGAGATCATCGATCTGCAGGAGGGCGCCGGCTTCAGCGCACGCCTTCTGCCCCAGGGCCATCATGGCTGAACACACCCTCATCGAATGGGCGGACGAGACCTGGAACCCCATCACCGGGTGCAGCGCCGCCAGCCCGGGATGCCGGCATTGCTACGCCGTCCGCAGCGCCGCAAGCCGGCTGAAGAACCATCCCTCCCGGCAGGGCTTGACCCGCCAGACCAGGACCGGCCGGGCCTGGACCGGCGAGGTCCGCTTCAACGAACGGTGGCTGATAGACCCGCTCCGCCGGCGAAACCCCAAACGCATATTCGTGTGCGCACATGCGGACCTCTTCCATCCGGCCGTGCCGACGGAATGGATCGACCGGATCCACGCCGTCATGGCGCTCGCCGACAGGCAGGATTTCCAGGTCCTGACCAAGCGTTCCCGCCGCATGGAGGCCTATTTCACCGACCCGGACCTGGACGAGCGCGTGAGAGCAGCCGCCCACGAGCTCCAATCGATCAACCCCCGTCACGTCGATCCAGACCGGCTGGCCGGCCGGTCACTGTTCCCGCTTCCGAACGAATGGCTGGGCGTATCCGTCGAGGACACCCCCCGCACCTACCGCATCGACGATCTGCGCCGCACACCGGCCGCGCTCAGGTTCATTTCCTTCGAGCCGCTGCTGGAAGGCATCCACGGACTCGACCTCACGGGAATTTCCTGGGCGATCGTGGACGGCGAAAGCGGTCCCCGCGCCCGCCGGATGTCCGTGGACTGGGTCCATTGGATCCACGACGCCTGCTTCGAACAGGACGTCGCCTTCTTCTTCAAGCAATGGGGCGGGCCGCGCCCGAAAAGCGCCGGACGGCTGCTCGACGGCGAGTTGCACGACACCATTCCGGAACGCCTGGAGGACGGCTCGTACTTCACCCCGCTACCCGCAGAGAACCGCAACCTCGATGCGGCCATCCGCAGAACCGAAGCGTTTCTGGCGGAGTCCCGGAATTGACAGCCAGGTCCAGCCGGTCCCCTTCCGCCAGAACATCACGCGTTGAACGCAAAAGGACCGCCAAACTCACGCGCGCGCCCCGCATTTCCTGCGAAACCACACGAAAAAAGCTCCCCACTTTCCCCCATACCACTCAATTCGCTAGTCTCGGATATGCGGCAGGGCCATGCTATCGCCCGCGCCGGTAGCGATGACTACGGACCGATCGATGTTCGATACCGCCCCCGACCTTTCGCGAGTCGTTCTCTACGCGCGCTATTCCTCCCATCAGCAAAACCCGAAGTCCATCGATGACCAGCTGCGCGAGTGCCGCCGCCGGGTCGCTGATCTGGGAGGCACCGTCTTTGCTGAATATGCAGACCCGAAGGTTACCGGATCCATCCCCGCCAAACTCCGGCCCGGCCTCCAGTCCATGCTCAATGACTGCCAGCGCTACGCCGTCACCGCTGTCTGCGCCGAATCCATGGACCGTCTCAGCCGGGGCCAGCACGACATGACATACATCTATGAGCGGCTCGACTA
>CAZZNP010000199.1:0-2587 GCA_964655785.1 uncultured Gemmatimonadota bacterium | reverse complement strand
CCGCGGACGCGATGCCCATGAACTCCCGTCTCGATACGGACATGAGTTGCTCCTTTTGGATCTTGACCAGGTTGATTCCAAACTCGGGGATAGTCGTAAAGGGTGTGCAGACACGGTATGGAAACCGCGGGGGAGCGTCAAGAAAGAACCGTGAAACCCGCCTCAAAACACTTGACGGTCCGGTCTGGCGGAAATACTGTGGCAGATGTCCAGAACACCTGTAGGATTCTTCCGCGACATGATCCAGACTTGAATAAAGGTTCATCCGGAGATAGCTGTCCCGTGATAGCTGTCGGCCCAACTCGTGACGGAAGTTGACGTAAACCGACCAAGGAGACCGAACCATGTCTTTGCGTGACATAACCCCACTGATCGGCCTGTCGATCATCCTGTTTCTCGCGGCACCCCTCCAAGCCCAGGAAGTCGATGCGCCCTTCGGCGATCCGGCGTATATTTCGCCCGACGCGCGGCTTGAGATGGTGTTCAACGAGGGGCTGGCGCTTACAGAGAGTCCCGCCGAGGGTCCCGACGGGATGATCTACTTCAGCGACATCACCTTCACCACCTCGGCGGGTCCCGACGGCATCGAGGCCGGCCACATCTGGCGCTATGATCCCGAGACGGGCGAGACCACGATCTTTCGGTCGCCGAGCGGCATGTCGAACGGTCTCAAGTTTGACGCTCAGGACCACCTCATTGCTGCGGAAGGGGCCGACCAGGGCGGACGGAGGGTGACGCGGACGGACATGAAGACGGGCAAGGCCTACATCATCGCCCACGAGTACGAAGGCCGGCCGTTCAACGCCCCCAATGACATCGCCATCGACGAGCAGGGCCGGGTCTATTTCAGCGATCCCAAGTACATCGGCGGCGAATCGGTGGAGCAGCCCGTGATGGCCGTGTACCGCATCGATACGGACGGATCGATCCACCGGATCATCACCGACGCGGGCAAGCCGAACGGCGTGGTGGTATCGCCCGACCAGAAGACCCTCTACGTGGTCAGCAACGACAACGGTTCCATTGATCTCGGCAAGATCACGCTGGACATCCCTGTGCACAAGGGACGCATGGCCCTGCTGGCCTACGACCTGCACGAGGACGGATCGGCTACGTTCCGCAGCGTCCTGGTGGACTACCTGCCCGAGGACGGCCCCGACGGCCTGGTCGTCGATGTCGAAGGCAACCTGTACGTGTCCGAGCGCGACGTGACCCGGCCGGGCATCGCGATCCGTGCGCCGGACGGAACGGAAAAAGCCTTCATCCCTACCGGCGTGCTGCCTACCAACGTGGGCTTCGGGCGGGGCGAAAACGAAAAGATGCTGTACATCACCGCCGGGACCGGGCTTTACCGGATCCCCGTGATGAAGGCCGGGTATCATCTGCCGCGGTAACAGGCGCGGCCGCTCATTTGTCCGAGACCTCGTCGGCCCGGCCCGGTTGACCGGATGAACCGTCGCCAGGCCGGGGTGGCGTCTCGTGACGCCTCCTTACGCATCGCACCATCCACACCCACCCCTGACCCATGTCCTTTCTAGACTGGACCATCGTCTTTCTCGTCAACGGCGGCATCGTCGTATACGGCCTGCTGGCCTTCCGCGAGAAAGGCGAAAGCTTCGACTGGTACCTGGCGGCCAAGTCCATGCCCTGGTGGGCCATCGGCCTGTCCGCCTTCGGTACGGCCGTGGACAGCGGCGACTACGTGGCCATCGCCGGGGGATCGTACCAGTTCGGCCTGTCCCAGCTCTCCCAGTGGTGGCTCGGCATCGCCATCGGCTGGTTCGTACTCGCCTTCTTCGTCATCCTGCCCATGTACCGGTCGGGCGTCTTCACCAACGCCGAATGGCTGGAATACCGCTTCGGTCCGTCGGTCCGCGTCATGGCGGTCCTCATCAACATCCAGTCCCGCACCAACGTCCTTGCCAACATCTTCTTCTCCATGTTCCTGGTGTTGAGCGTCCTCGCCGGGTTCTCCTCCACCGCCAGCTGGTTCGTCGTGGTGGCCGTGGCGGCGTCGGCGACGCTCTATGTCGTCCGCGGCGGCCTGCAGGCCGGGGTGTTCACCGACGCCGTCCAGGGCGTGGCCATGATCATCGGGTCCTTCGTGCTGTGGGTCGTGGTCTGGGTCCGGGGCGGGGGATGGTCGGGGCTGAATGAGCGACTTGCCGCCGTGGATCCCGCGCTGCCGGACACGCTCCTCCACGTAGGTGGATACGCGCCGCCGGGCGTGCCCGCGGTGGTGGTCATCCTGAGCTTCATCGTTGTGCTGACCATGTACGCGGTCATCAACCAGTACGAGGCGATCCGGTTCCTGGGCGCGCGGTCGGAATGGGACTTCAAGATGGCCGCGGTGGTGGCCAGCACGGCCACGGCCATATGCCTCTGGTTCAACGTCACCATGGGCCCTATGGCCCGGGCGGACTTTCCCGGGCTCGAAACCATCGACCAGGCCTATCCCCTCATGATCCAGGCCTACCTGCCCCACGGTCTGATCGGGATCGTAGTCGCCGGACTGATCGCCGGCGGTTACTCCACCTTCGACTCCATCGGCATCGGCATATCGAGCCTCTTCGTCCGGGACATCTAC
>CAZZNP010000198.1:0-2674 GCA_964655785.1 uncultured Gemmatimonadota bacterium | reverse complement strand
AGGTGGTGGTGAGCCCGTTGCCCACGAGCTGGAGCCAGAAAGGCATGTTGACCTCGGCGCTCAGCTGGCCCTGGCGCATCACTTCCGACTTCCCCGCGCAGATGACGAACCCGTCGCAGACTTCCTCGCGGACGGCCGTCATGTAGGGCGGCGAGCCGAAGTGCATGGCGATGGGCCGGGGGATGACCTGTCTAAGCTGGCGGTTGCCCAGGATGTCGGTTTGCGGGATGGGGGATTCGAACATGGCCACGTTATCGTGCCGCGCCAGCTTCTGCATGACGGGCATGGCCGCGGCCGCGTTCTGCATCGTGGCGTTCGCGTCGAGATCCAGTTTGAAGGAACCGGGGATGCCCGTGGCGACGGCGTCGACCTGGGCGAAGATGTCCCACCAGGGCCGCTGCTTGATTTTGAAGCTGGTATACCCCAGGGCTACCGCGTCGCGGGCTTCGGCAAGCCAGTCGGCCGGCGAAGCGTCGATGGACCACCAGGAAATGGGCGACCAGTCCCGCACCTTGTTCCCGAGCAGCTTGTAGCAGGGCACGCCAAGGGCTTTCCCCACCACGTCGAACAGCGCCATCTGAAGGCCCGCGCCGAGCGTGTCGTCGTTCATCACGTCGGCGGGGCTTTTGCCCATGACCCGGTCCACGGCTTCGTCGGTCACCCGTGCCCAGGTGTAGTGGATGACTGTTTCCCCCCAGCCGACCAGACCGGTATCCGTGGTCACCCGGCACAGCTCCAGGATCGACCAGTTGTATACCTCCCGCTCGGTTATCCGCGCCTGCCGTTCGGTGAAGGGCACGTCCACCACGATCCGTTCCACATTGAGAACCTTCATGAAGCAAATTCCTCCCGTCGAGGCAAGTTCAAATCAGCATGCAAGCAATCACAAGCAGGACCATCACGGGCAAAAGCCCCATTCCGACACTGGCGCCAACCGGCATGAGCAGGTTCTCCGGCGCGGTGATTTCGAGACCGAACAGCAGGGGAATGGTCCGGGCCGCTTCCTCGTTCATGCCCAGCGAGATGGACACGCCGGCGTACAGGCTGCCGAACAGAGCCACGACCAGGAGCACGTGGGCG
The DNA here is from genome assembly GCA_964655785.1 of uncultured Gemmatimonadota bacterium. Lineage (GTDB taxonomy): Bacteria > JAAXHH01 > JAAXHH01 > JAAXHH01 > JAAXHH01 > JAAXHH01. The sequence goes on along the minus strand of CAZZNP010000198.1, from coordinate 1,594 downwards.
ACGTGGGGCAGCCGCCCCCGTGAGAGATCGGCCGGGTCCATGACGTCGTGATAGAGCAGGCCCCACTGCTTCACGCGGTTATAGAGCACTGGCAGCAGCAGCGGTCCGAGGATTCCGGCGGTGACGAAATTGTTGATGGAAATCAGGGGCGCCAGCACGTGAAAGGGCACGAGCCCCAGGGTATCCAGTCCCCAGCCCACTGTCACGCCGCATGCGATGCTCGCCAGCAGCGTTACGTAGAGGTATCGCGTGACCATGACGGGGGACCACGCGACCGGTTCTTTCGTGGTCAGAATGCGCCAGATCCGGTAGGGAATGTAGCCCAGCAGGAAATTGCCCAGCATGCCGAAATAGCTGCCCAGTCCGTAGGTGCCGCCCATCAGGTCGCCGATCAGGTTGCCGAAGGCCGCGCCCCAGGCGCCCGCGGGACCGAACATGAGGGAACAGATGACCGGGAATACATTGGCCGGCCGGAGCTCGGTTATGCCGGGAATGATGGGAAGGAGTTTAAAGGGAATGAGGACGGCGGCATACATCGCCGCCGTGAGGGCTACCAGGACGACCATCCTGGTATACTTCCACATCGTGATGGCTTCTCGCACGCTACCCCTTTAAACGCTCTGTTCGAGGCGGTTTATCTCGTCGCGCAGCCGAGCGGCATCCTCGTACCGTTCCTCATCGATGGCTGCCTGAAGTTCCTGCCGCGCGGTCTCGAGGGGGGTGCGTGGCTGACTCTTGTACTCCACCGCTTCCATCAACTCTTCGGCGGCCACCTGCGCCGCGGGAACCTTTCCTTCTTCTCCCGCTTCGCCTTCCAGTTCCTCGATGGCGCCGGCGAGTTCGTCCTCGCCGTTCTCGTCCTTGCTCTTGGGCATACGCTTGCCCGCCGCGCGCATGACTTCTTCTTCCACGTAGATCGGCGCGTCGGCGCGAAGGGCCAGGGCGATGGCGTCCGTGGGCCTGGAGTCGATGGTCAGGGTCTGTCCGTTGGCCTTCACATGGATCTCGGCGATATAGAACTGTTGCTCGCGCAGCTCGGAAATGAGCACGAATTCGATCTCGGCGTCGAAATGTTCGAAGACGGACTTGAGCAGATCGTGCGTCATGGGCCGCGGCGGCTCCTCTTCGCCGGAGTCGATCTGGCTTTTAATGGCGAAGGCTTCCGCGATGCCGATAAGGAGGATCAGCACCTGCTCTTCCTGTTCGTCGGCCAGCCAGAGCACAGGGGTGGCGTGCAGGGGATAGGGAGGCCCTACATCATATACTTTGAGACGAATCATTATATATAAACTTTCTATCTGACCGGGATCAACCTGGATTATCTATAGCGGGTGACCACATGCGCGATGACGGAATTACGCCGACTGAAAGGGGTCAGTCCGCCTGGAAATAAGAACGTCATCACAGTGGATGTTCGGTATACGGGTATAATAAACCAGTCGCTCAAAACAGGTCAAGACAAAACGAACCGGCCGGCGTGATTTTCAGCCAGGCGCCTTCTTGCATACCAGCTTTGCCGGTTCCGGGTTTCCGGGAGTGCCCATGCCTGAATCGCCTCCTCACGCCGCGTTTAGACCCATTGCCTGCCGCGTTT
>CAZZNP010000197.1:0-2718 GCA_964655785.1 uncultured Gemmatimonadota bacterium | reverse complement strand
GCGCCACGTGGTGCAGATCTACCTGCCGCCGGACCTGCCGCGGGTGATGGCCGACCGCCAGCGTATCGTGCAGGTGCTGAACAACCTGCTCGCCAACGCGGCGCGGAGCACGCCGGACTCCTCGCCGATCCGGGTTGCGGCCGAACGCGACGGGGTCCATGTGTCGATCTCGGTCACCGACGAGGGACGTGGCATCACGCCCGAGCGTCTGGCGCAGCTCTTCCGCAAGTACTCCGTCGCGGCCAACGACGAGGGCGGGGTCCGCGGATTCGGGCTCGGGCTCGCCATCTGCAAGGGGCTGGTGGAGGCCCATGGCGGGCGCATCCGGGCGGAGAGCGGTGGGCCAGGCCAGGGCGCCTGCTTCACCTTCACGCTGCCGTTCGCCGCCGGGGACGGCACGCCCGGCGCCGATCCGGAACGGCCGTCGCCCGCGAAGCGCCACCCGGTCGAGTGCATCCTCGCCGTGGACGACGATCCGCAAACCCTGCGCCATGTACGCGATGCGCTGGTCGAGGCGGGCTATTCCCCGGTCGTGACCGGCGACCATCACGACCTCGGGCGGATCGTGCGCACCGAGAAGCCCGCCCTGGTCCTGCTTGACCTGGTCCTGCCTGACGCCGACGGCATCGAGCTGATGCGCACCGTGCCCGAACTCACCTTCCAGCCGGTCATCTTCATCTCGGCGTACGGCCGCGACGAGACCGTCGCGCGGGCGCTGGAAGCGGGTGCTGCGGACTACATCGTCAAGCCCTTCTCGTCGACCGAGCTGGCGGCGCGGATCGGCGCTGCGCTGCGCCGGCAAGCCGATCCCGAGCTGTTCGTGCTGGGTGCGCTGGTCATCGACTACGATCGGCGCCGGGTGAGCGTCGACGGACAAGAGGTCGATCTCACCCCCACCGAATACGAACTGCTGCGCACCTTGTCGCTCAACGCGGGCCGTGTCGTGACATACGAAGCGCTGCTCGCCCAGATCTGGAGCAACCGCAAGAAGGTCGGATGGAAGGTGGTGCGTGCCTTCGTCAAGCAGCTCCGCGCCAAGCTCCGCGACGACGCGGCCGACCCTGCCTGGATCTTCAACGTCCGCGGCGTCGGCTACCGGATGCCCCGACCGGACGAAATCCCCGAAGACTGACCGTCGGCCGAATCGGTGTCTGTCCGGACTGTCCCCAACCCTGTGCGCGGCGACAGTCCGAATACCCCCGCCGGGAAGATCGCTGCAGGTGCCATGGAGAAACCGGTCCAGGAGACCTGGGGCCGCCGTCCTGGTGTCGTGATAACCAGGTGGAAGGGTTCCTGATTTACTAATCGGAACTTCACCGGCCATCCCCGCCATCTTCTTCCAGGATAGCGCACCGGTTAATGCAAGTAACTCGCCAAAAAGCGAATCGACCCATAAGGTGTCCGAAAGCGCATCCAGGAATTGTCCATACACCTCCCTGTCTTCACGCAGCCACATCAGGCCGGTATTCGGGAGAATCCGTACCATGTAGATCAGAGATTCCATGGGCCTGTGGTGGCTCAGAACTGTTTTATCCGATCCTGTTTTGATGAATTTGGCCTTCTGGTGCGACCCCAGCTCTTCGAGCAGCGGATTCCATTCGCACAAATACTTGCCCCGCCAGTCGTACAGTTTCGACCGTTGGCCGTACATTGCGCCACCGAGATGCTTCAGCAGTACAGCCACAAATACGGCTTGATATGTGTACAGATCCCACTTTTTGGCTCTTGCCTCAGGAGGGGCTCCGATCAGAAGGTTCACGTTTTTCCTGTACTTGAGTGCGATTGAGCATGCTTCCAGAATATGGGCAATCATCCCTCCTGGGTGTCTATGCCTTCCTTCTTCCGGTCCTGTCATGAGCTGCAGTATTCCTATCGCCCTTTCCATCGCGTATCTGTATAGAGCATCGAAGTGATGATCAGCTATGCCGGCCGACAGGAATATTGAATTCAGAACCTTCCCGTTGCTTTCAAGAATCTCGTCTGCGTCCAATATGGGATTCAGTTGCTTTTGCCTTGAAATCCGTTTTCTGTGATGTTCGGAAAGGTGATTAAAAAGTAACAGCTTCATCGGGTAAATTTACGCTTGTGTTTTATTCACCTATCCTTGAAGGGTAGGTGACATACACTGAGATCATGAAAATGTATTCATTTCTCTATTTCCGGTCGCCCAATTTGATGGACTCATAATCCATTGGTCGCAGGTTCAAGTCCTGCCGAGCCCACCATATTTTGCGCGCACCTGACTTAACCGGGCAGGAAGCCGGCCGGCAGCGGGCGGTGCGCGCCCGTCAAGATCAGTGTAATAAGAAGGCCTGCGCGAACCCGAGGTTCGTGCAGGCCGTAATTCCCGAACAGGGTTTGGTTGGCTGTCAGTCAGGCAAGCCAGACAAACTCAGGGAATTCAAGGGCACCCATCTGTCCCAACGGGACCTTCGGTACACCCATGACGTTTTCGGAAATCGCGTCATTGATGTTGGTGAACGCGGGAATCACCATGCCACTGCCTTCGTGGATCAGGGTCTGCATTTCACACATCATGCTATGGCGGTTCGTCGCGTCGGTTTCCGACAGCACTGCAGTGAGAAGTTCACCCGTATACCAGTCGAATATACAGGTACTACCTGAAAACCGAGTTCGTATCCTTGTAGTTTATGGCTTTAATACCGTCACTGAATTGCCTGGCTTCCCCGTTGTAGACAACGTATCCCGACTGAAGCG
>CAZZNP010000196.1:0-2737 GCA_964655785.1 uncultured Gemmatimonadota bacterium | reverse complement strand
GGATGGTCATGGCGTTGGCGTCGCCAAGGGTGGCGAAGCGCCTGCGTCCGCGCGCTGCGCGGTCGAGGGCGAAGCTGCGCGCGCCGCTGGGGAAGACGCGCAGGAACAGGCCGGGAATCACATCGTCCCGGATGTCGTAGCGCCTGACGCGCGGCCTGGCGGCGCGGACGCGCCGGGCGAAGGTGGATTTGGTCTGGTCGCTCATGGTCGCGGCTCCCGTTCGGGCCGCGCGGCCGGGTGTGAGCACAGGAAGCAGCTGCGGCGGCGTTTCGTCGGGGAAGCCGCGCGGCGGTGCGGGACGCGGCGAGACGTAACGCCCTGTAACTACGGGTGTTTCCGCCAGTTCATGCGATAGCGGGCGCTCGCGGGGCACCATCGGTGCGCGGGGGGTGCGCAGCAATGCGCATTCCTACCGCAACTGGGGGACGGGGCGCCGAAAGGCCCCCGTCTACCCGGCCCCTACCGTCCTCCTTCAGAAACCGGCCCACACCCGGAGTCTCTCCGTAAGACTTTTCCGCACTTCAACTGAAGAGGCGCGATGGCGAAAGGAGAACCATCGTTCGGCAAGGAGTCTTCGCGTGCGGGCGTCGCGGATCCCTATTTTGATTTTCAATTGAGGGTTGAGCCAGGTATGGGACGTATACATCCCCTTTTTATCGGTCCAACTGCTGGTATTGGGTTCCTTGAAGTGGACAATCTGTACTGCCACATCCGCCGGGTTGTTACCCTGGAGGACACTCTGCAACGCACTGTTTATGTCCGATTCGGCCACTACAGCCCGGTTGGATCCGGATCCATACTGGCTGCGTTCCAGAACGATATCCCTGACATGATAGTGCATGATTTCGGGAACTGTCGGTTGCGCCACGGTCAGCTTTTGCTGGCATCCGTTCAGGACAAACAGCGCAAGCAACGCCGGCGAGACGCGACATGCCGTTCGGATCCTGTTCCGGCTCGGTCCGATGGAGGCGGACGCACTGCTCAATTTTCGATCCATGTCTTCAGGTTGTCCGAAAAATCGTGCGCTACCGCCGATACCCTGTCGCCGACCACCGCGTCCGATACATCCGCAAACAGCTTTATCAGCCCTCCGATGTTCCCGCCGATCGGCGCTGACCTGTCGCGGCCGAAAACCGGCCCTTGAGCCAGAACGGCACCGGAGCTTGCGTCCTTGACCTCCACAATAGCCGTTATCGAACTGTCCTTGCCCAGAACCGCGCGCCCCACCCCGCTGGCGACATCGATCCTGGTCAGCACAATATCCACATTCGCCGGGTTCGCACCGTTCAGGGAAGACCGTACAGCATCGCGCGCGGTGATCTCCACTGCCGCCCTTACCCGTTCCACGAAGTCCCTGTCTTCCTCATTGTCAATGCGCTGGAAGGCGCCCATGTCGATTGTATCGGCCAAGGACGCCGTAACCTTGTCTATGCGGTACTCGACGAGCTGCGAGCGCACGCCCGACGGCGTACTCGCGCACCCTGCCAGAAGCAGGACCGCGACCAACAGGCCCGCCGGGATACGAAGTTCTCGGGCTCGGACTTTCATGATCTGTCCTCTGGCCTCCACGGTCTGAAATTCTGTCCTACACCCAAGGCCAAGGACACTGACGATGGCTTGAAGAGGCCACGCCGGAAGCCTGACGTCGGACACGTTACCTACATGTTACCTGCACTAAGGCTAACGGGATGCACAGGGGACAAGATAACGCATGACCGCCCGGGCCGCAGTGTAGGCGACGGTCACCCGGTCAGGGCTCTCCAAGCCCACCGGACCCGCATCGGGAAGGCCCCTGCCACGCCTGTGATGGATTGCATTCCCGTGCCGGCACGGCGCGGCCGCATATCCGGCACCGAGAGTTCCGAGGGAATTGCCGCCGGCACGGCTCGGATGGTCGAACAGATGGGACTCGAAACGTGTCGTCCTCGGGCCGAAGAGCCTCGCCGGAAAGTTCGAACGCCATAAGCCGGGGACGGCCTGAAAATCGGAAAAACACTGCGCCAGGCGGGCACTTGAAGGGCTTCTCACATAACGTTTCCTGATGGCGGACCTGCCGGCGCTGCCGCACATGGACGCCGCCCTGCGCGACGGTAGCCGGCACCGGACCGTCTCACCCTCACCCTCGGCCTCGTCGAGGCGCAAGCGCCGCCGCCGAGCGGTCCGCGGTCCATGAGAACCCGTGCATGGGGCTCCCTTCGACATGGCCGGAACCGCAGGCGGAGATACTCGTCGCGGTAGGAACGCCGGTCGCCCGGCGCCCCCCGCACAGATCCCCGCATGCGCGCTAACGCACGGGGCTCCTACCTCGGGTGATTGACGGCAAACCGCAGCTCCGGCCATGGATGCAGGATTTTCATCGGCGGCCAGAAGGCGTCCGCGATCCTGCCCAGCTTGTCCAGCTTGGTACGGTCCATCTGCGACCGCCGCCGCATGACGCGCAGCCACATTCTCCGCAGGCGGAATTTGAACCGCTTGAGATACCGGTAGCTGGTCGGGACCGCGTAATAGCCTAGCCATCCCGTCAGTACTTTCCCCAGCCATCCTGCCACAGCAGAACCCGCCAGGCCCCTGTTTCATCATACGGGGCGGCTCAGCGCAGAGACCATGAAGGTTTGGGGCAGGACTTCTACTCCAACTGAGCGCATCCCTTCAAACTCCCACAGGTGCAAGCGCGTGACGAACCGGAATACGCGACAACTTCCTGCTGCTCGCTGCTGCCCGCCTCGACTCACCCGCC
>CAZZNP010000195.1:0-2742 GCA_964655785.1 uncultured Gemmatimonadota bacterium | reverse complement strand
GTCGGCCGCATGAGATCCCGTAGGCGCCCCGCCGACGCTGTCCGCCTGGTCGGCCGCGTGATAGGAACTGCGGACCAGGGGGCCGGACTCCACGTGGGGGATGCCGTACGACTCGCCCGCCTGCTTGAAACGGGCGAACTCGTCCGGATGATAGTGCTTGCGCACCGGCAGATGCTTCTTTGTCGGCTGCAGGTACTGCCCGATGGTCAGGATGTCGCAGTTCACCGCGGCCACGTCGCGCATCAGCGAATGGACGGCTTCGTCGGTCTCGCCGAGCCCCACCATGATGCCCGTCTTGGCCTTCGCGCCGTGGGCCTTCGCGCGCTCCAGCAGTTCCAGGGACTGGTCGTACCGCGCCTGCGGCCGCACGGTCCGGTACAGGTCCGGCACCGTCTCCAGGTTGTGGTTCAGCAGGTCGGGGCGGGCGTCGAGCACGGTCTGCAGCGCGGCTTCCGATCCCTTGAAGTCCGGTATGAGCACTTCTACGCCCACGCCCGGACACCGGCGGCGGATGGCCCGGATCGTCTCCGCGAAGATGGGCGCGCCACCGTCGGCACGCTCGTCCCGGTTGACGGAGGTGATCACAGCGAACCGCAGGCCCAGCTTCTCCACGGCGCCGGCCACGCGCTCGGGCTCGTCCCAGTCCAGCCCCTTGTCCGGCCGCCCCGTCTTCACCGCGCAGAACCCGCAGCTCCGCGTGCAGATATCGCCCAGGATCATGAAGGTGGCGGTGCGCTGCTCCCAGCATTCCCAGATATTCGGGCACTGGGCGCTTTCGCAGATGGTGTGGAGGCGGTTGTCCCCGACCAGGCGCTTCAGTTCCTTGAAGTTCGGCCCCTGCTTGAGGCGGACCTTGAGCCAGGGAGGCTTGGGCACGTGGGATGTGGTCGATTCGCTCATGTTTTCTTCACGGGTTTCGGCGTTTTAAGTATCCGACGGTGCGGCCTCAGCGGCACAATGCGTGCGATGCGGTTTCGGCGGCCGTGCCTGCGGTGCGGCGCTCATAGTGCGTGTGGTTTCGGCGGCCGTGCCTGCGGTGCGGTGCGGGCGCGGCCGGCTCATATCTCCACAGGAACAAAAAGCGACCCCCCGGCGCCGTGAACAGTCGTCCGCGCCGGAATGGCCGCCATAAATGTCGGTTGTTTTACCTGTTTTTCGAATTCCGGGTTACGGTCGAAGCCCGACCGGTTGTTTCGAGCCTCATCCAGGCTTCAGCTCGGGCGCGCCGTCGTCCCCGGGCGAAATGACCACGGCCTCTTCGCCGAGATGGGCCGCGATGGTCACCGACAGCTCGTTCAGGTCGGTCCGGCAGAAGCCCGTGTTGCTGTCCAGTATGCCGCCGCCCTCGTCCATGAGGAACCACGTCGGCACGTTCGTCAGTCCGAAATCCGCCGAGGCCCAGTGGGTGGTGTCGTACACGTTCTCGAAGGTCGCGCCATGCTCATCCATGAACGCCCGTGTGTCCTCCGGCGTGTCCTGCGAGACGCCCAGCACCCGGAATCCCGGCTTGCCGCCGTAGGCCTGGTGGATCTTCTCGAAATAGGGCGCGCTGAACTTGCAGGTCCCGCAGCCCACCTTGTAGAAGACCGCCAGCAGCCAACCGCCGTCCACCCGGTCTGCCAGCGACGTCGACCGGCCGTCCGCGTCTTCCAGCTTGACTTCCGGGGCCGCGACCCCGGCTTCCAGGAATGCCATGACTACTCCCGTATGGGTTGGATTGCAGATTATAAAAAGTTCGATTCCAGAACCAGCATTGATTCGTGCCAGGTTCAGGCCAGGTTCAGGCCAGGTTCAGGCCATGCATCGATTCAAGTGACGCACTGCTATATATAAGGATATAAGAGAAACGGACCGGTGTCAATGATTCGGTGGGGAGGATCGGGCGTGGTAAATAACCTGACAGGAACCGGGTTGTTCTTTCTCAAACAGTTATGAATCGAGATATTCGGTAAATGCAGATAATTCAGATGTGTTTTGATCTTTGGGGTGTGAGCATCGTCAAATATACGTGCAGCCTCACTTCAAATAGCAATGCAAGGATACTGTGATGACTACGCTCGTACTCGACGACACCCAGCACATCAGGCATTGCCTTGACGGTAACGCCAACGCCTTCGAGCCGCTGGTCCGGCGCTACCAGAATGCCGCGTTCGCCGTGGCGCTGGGATACATTCGAGACCGTACGGACGCGGAGGACGTGGTACAGGATGCCTTTGTCGCGGCCTTCTGTAAACTCTCGCAGCTGAAAGATCCGGCTGTTTTCGGCAGTTGGCTGCACAGAATCGTCGTCAACCGATGCAAAGAGTGGAGCCGTCGGAACAAAACCGGGCGGGTTATTCATACCGGACCGGAGTCAGAAAACGCTCGAGACGAATATCCGATGGCGGAGGAGGCCCATCGAAAGTACATCGAAAGCCTCGAACTCTGGGATGAAGTCGAGAAGCTGCCAGACCATTACCGCCAGGTCGTCACACTTTACTACTACACCGGGTTCTCACTGAAAGAAATCGCCGCCTTTCTGGATATTCCGGAATCGACGGCACGAGGACGGCTCTACCAGTCCCGTATCCGGCTGAGAGACGCGTTGTCGCCCCAGGAAAAGGAGTCTATTGCCATGAGCCAGATCGACGTAGCGGCAGATGTCCAGGATGTAGTCTGCAAGATCGCCAGGGAGGATTTTGAAGAAACGATCGATATGGGTGACGTGGAGAACATCGTCCTGTATTGTGGCGTGAGTACGGA
>CAZZNP010000194.1:0-2750 GCA_964655785.1 uncultured Gemmatimonadota bacterium | reverse complement strand
TGTCCACCATGCAGACGACCGCACCGACCACTTGGGAAGACGTCCTGCGCATGCCGGACGACGGCAACCGCTACGAGTTCATCGGGGGGCGGCTGTACGTGACGCCCGCCCCGGTGATCCGGCACCACCGGGTCTCGGAGAGGTTGCAGTCCGCCTTGAGGCGGGTGCTGGAGGCCCGCGGGCACGGAGAGGTGTTCTATGCCCCGGTCCTCGTCGAGTTCCCGGGCACCAGCGACCGCGTGCAACCCGACATCCTCTTCGTGTCCAGCGAGCGGCGGGCGATTATCGGGGAGAAGGCGGTGCTGGGCGCCCCGGATCTTGTCGTCGAGATCCTCTCGCCGTCCACCGCGCACCGTGACCGCGGGATCAAGCTCCATCTCTATGCGCGGCGCGGCGTGCGGGAATACTGGATCGTGGACCCGAACGAGGACGTGGTGGACGCCTGGCGATTCGGGGACGACCCGGAGCATCAACGCTTCGCGGGCGAGATTCCGGTCCGGCTCGGAGCCGAGCGCGTGGGCAAGATTGACCTCCACGAGGTCTTCTCGCGGCACCTGGACCTGTAGGCAAACGGTAAGCCGTAGATCCGGCGGTCCGCTCACCGCCAATCATGTCACCGGAATGACGCGATGGATTGGCAAGATCCGCGTGCGGTGCTATGTTTCCAATATTCGTTGCACCAGAGTTGGAGAATCGTGTCATGCGGGTCAGAGATCGTGCCATTCTGTCGTATGTGGCGAGTCACCCCGGGTGCGCCCGCTCGCAGATTCGCCGTGAAGTCACCCCCGACGCGAGCGTGTCCACCGTGTGGAGATCGCTGCGCAGGCTCGTGGACGCGGGCAAGCTGGAGATGGTGGGGGAGGGACGGGCGACCAGGTACCGGGTGTTGGGCCGGGAGGTGGTGCTGGCTCATCTGGACGTACCTGCGAACATGCGGCAGCCATTGCCCTACCGTCCTGAGTTCGCCGGTGCCTACATCCCGAACGAATCCCGCTACCTGGCGGTCGCCGACCGGGCGGAGCTGAGGAAGGCGGGCACTCCGGTCCTGGATCCCTTCCTATCCGCCCAGGGGGTCACCTATGCGCGCCGAGTACTGGAGGAACTCGAAGTCGACATGTCGTGGGCATCGTCGCGGCTTGAGGGTAACAGCTACGACCTTCTGGAGACCGATCGGCTGATCCGATCCGCCCGGGAATCCGCCGGCAAGCCGCGACGCGACGCCGTGATGATACTCAACCACAAGAACGCGATTCGGTATGTCGTGGAGAATCTCGACGAGATCGAGATCGGGTGGCCGGATCTTCGCAATATCCACGCGCTTCTTTCGCATGGATTGATTCCGGATCCCACGCTCCGCGGAGGTCTGCGGCGGCTGCCGGTCGCAATCGGCAAGTCGGCCTATACGCCTCTCGAGGATCGGTTCGCCCTCCAGGAACAGCTCGATGTGCTCGTCTCCAAGGCAGAGCGGATCGCCGACCCATTCGAACAGTCGTTCTTCCTCCTCGTCCACCTTCCCTACCTGCAACCGTTCGCGGACGTGAACAAGCGCACATCTCGGATCGCCGCGCTCATTCCTCTTCTGAAGGCCGACCTGGCTCCGATGTCGTTCTTCGCCATCAACGACAACGAATACATCCAGGGGCTGATCGGCGTGTACGAACTCAATGACCTTTCGCTCATGCGCGAAGCGTTCGTCAACGGCTACATCGCGACAGCCCGACGGTACCGATACCTGCGACCTGAAGCCATCAATCCGGAGAAGGGAGACGTGGAGTACCGTTTCTTTACGAGCCGTGCGATGCGGCGCTGCGTCCTGAAGTGGCGAGCGTTCGAACCGACGCGGGTGCGTCGCATGATGGAACGGGCGAACATCCCGCGGGAGGACCGCGATCATGTACTCGAATACGTGGGACGGTGCTTTCGTGGGCTCACCCCCGGCAACGCCATTCTCTACGGACTCAAGCCGGAGGCACTGCAAGGGCTGGAGGGCATTGCCGGCGATGAGTGAAATGAGCACCTGGGAATCCTCTTCGTCTCCAGCGAGCAGCGGGGGATTATCGGGGAGAAGGCGGTGCTGGGCGCCCCGGATCTTGTCGTCGAGATCCTCTCCCCGTCCACCGCGCACCGAGACCGCGGGATCAAGCTCGATCTCTATGCACGGCGGGGCGTGCGGGAATACTGGATCGTAGCGGTTCGTACTCAGCGACGAACAGATCGCACAGCTGCTTCCGGTCCTCGGGGTGCACTCGCGACGGCGAACATCTCGTCAACACTGTCCAGCTTGCTCTGCAATCGGCGCGGATTGAGGGCGCGGTCATCCGCTGTTGGATCCGACTCGACCAGATGTCGGCCCAGGAAGTCATTTCTCAGGATTTCAAAGACGTAACGATCCCGAAGTCCTTGTTCCTCGTACCTGACGCATTCCAGCAGTCTCTTCAGCACAAGTGCAATGGCCACGTAGTCGCTGGGTTGCTCATGCCCTGTCGGCTTGAAATCCGTAACCCTGAACTGCACATCGCCTCTGAGATTGTACCGTGAGCGCGTTACCAGCACGTTGTCCGCGTGAATGTCCCCGTGAACAATTCCGCGCTGTTCAAGCTCAAAGAGCAAACCGAACATGGCAGTCAGGAATTGCTCGATGAACCGCAGCTCCACATTCCCCCGATTGGCCCTGATGAACTGTGCTAGCGACAAACCCCATACATACTGGCGGATAAACACCACGAACTCGCGTCCCAACACCGGATCTT
>CAZZNP010000193.1:0-2931 GCA_964655785.1 uncultured Gemmatimonadota bacterium | reverse complement strand
GCGGCGGTCCGATAGGGATAGACCCGTCTGGCTTCCTTCTCCGTGCGGATATAGGGCTCGAACTGGGGAAAGGCGGTTAGTCTTCTGATCCGTTCGCTGGTTTCGGGATTCACCCAGCGGACCAGGTACCTGAAGTCGGTCGTCCCGGAAATCCGGTCTATGATGTGCTGAGGATCTTCCCCGGTGATCTGGGAGAGTTGTACGGCCAGGTTCCCCACGTCGGAGGGATTGTACTGGTCCCTGTCCAGGTCCTGGATTCCAAAAGAGTCGAACTCGACGCTCAGAGCCAGTGTGTTCCGGTTGCGGTCGAAGATCCGGCCACGGCGGGGGTCGATGGTGACGACCCTGTGCTGCTGGTCGCGGGCCCGCTGCCTGTAGGCCTCGCCGTCGCGAATCTGTATCAGCGCGATACGAATCCCGAGACCCGCACACAGAACCACACCAACCACGACCAGGAGGGTCAGTCTGCGCATACAGGATTTCGCGACCATATCGGGTTTCCCTCATCGGGAACGGGCTAATCTCATCGGGTATCCACTCGAGCGCTGGGGTACGAGGCAAGGATCAAAGCATCAGCCGTCGGTTTGCCAGCTACCGCCCTCACATCGGGTCCGGCGTCGGCCAGCGCCATGGCCGTGTCTAACGCGTTCATGTTCACAACCTGACCGACCGCCGCGTGTTCCAGTTCCAAACGCCCCATGGCCACGGATTCATTCCGAAGCTGATCCGTGAGTCGGACGATACGCACGTGCAGGTAGGCGCTTTCCTTTTTCGAGGCTTCTTTCTTTTGCTCCAGTTGGAGGATCTCCCGCATCAGCGTCCTGGATTCCACCTGGTGCCAAATGTAACCCATGCTCAGCGATGTCACAAGCGCGATCGTACCGATCCAGCCGATCAACTGGCCCATGTACGTGTTCTCACCGCGGAATCTGAAAGCGGACTTCATGTCGGTCCTCTCCGGTCAGTATGGGTGATGCGTAACTCAGTGTGCGGCCTGAACGTCGGTCAGGCGCTCAATCAAACGAAACCTGGCGCTTCGGGCCCGCGGGTTGGCCGTGACCTCTTCCCGTGACGCCACGACGGGCCTTTTCGTGTGCAGCACAGCGACGCGCTCGTGCAGACACACGCATTTCGGAAGACCTGGCGGGCAAATGCAATCCGAAGCCCAGGTTTCGAACGTCCGCTTGACCATGCGGTCCTCTAAAGAATGATAGGAAAGGACACCGAGACGACCCCGGTCGCTCAACAGAGGAAGCATGGTATCCAACACTGATCTCAATTTGGCCAGTTCCTGGTTGACGGCGATGCGAAGCGCCTGGAACACCCGGGCGCAGGACTTGACCGCCCATCTGCGACGGACCGCGGACCTGATCGTATCGGCCAGCCTGGCGGTGGTGGCCAGCGGTTCCTTCGCACGGGTCCTGACGATCGCGTTCGCGACGCCGCGCGCCTGCCGTTCCTCGCCGTATTCCCTTATGATCCGCTCGATTTCATCCCTGGAACTCTCATTGACGATATCTGAGGCGGTCAACGACCCGCCCCGGTCCATACGCATGTCGAGCGGACCATCGGACTGGAACGAGAAACCGCGTCCCGGCGTGTTTATCTGATGGGAAGACACGCCCAGGTCGAGCAGCAGTCCGTCCACCCGGGAAATCCGTTCCGCGTCCAGTACGGACGGCAGTTCCGTAAAGTCGCGATGCATGATGTCCACGCGCGGGGCCTTGTCTCGCGCGAGCCGCGCGCTGGAGACTTTGATCGCCTCGGCGTCCCTGTCCAGCCCAATCAGCCGTCCGGACGCGTCGAGCCGATCCAGGATGGCGCGTGCGTGACCACCGCCTCCGACGGTACCGTCCACGTATGTGCCGGAAGTGTTCCAGACCAGCATCTCGGCTACCTTTTCCGTAAGAACGGGGACATGAATGTACGTTTCTGCCAGACCCATGATCATTCCGCGACTGAACACCACATGGGTGAGATGTATCAGACGAACAGGGATTCCGCGATTTCTTCGTATGTGTGTCCCGAATCGTTCATTACTTTCTCGTATTCCCCGGGACTCCAGAGTTCGAAGTGATCGAGCGTTCCGACGATCAGCACTTCCGCTTCGATTCCGGCGCGATCGATCAGTTGACGGGGAATAGGGATTCGCCCCTGCTTGTCCATGGAGACCGCCACGGCCTCCGACGAGAGCATCCTGATGAATATCCGCGTGTTCTGCCTGGTTACGGGCAGTTCGCGCAGGCGGGTATCGATCTGTTCCCACTCGTCGATCGGATAAACAAAAAGACAGCCGTCGAGTCCCCGCGTTATGATCAGCGTGTCGTCCCCGTCGGTCCGGATGTGCTTGCGGAACTTCACAGGAACATTCACCCGGCCTTTGTGATCCACGGTGTGCGTGTATGAACCCAGGAAGTTTACCATCTCTCGATCTCCCTGAAACACAACGAACTAAGCACGCTGGCCTGAGGTGTTTATTTACAAATACTATACAAGTGTTTGGCGGTTAAGGTGTTCTGAGACCCACTTCGTCCCACTTCTACCCACTATACTACATTACGGCCCCCATATTGTCAAAATAAAAATCAGACTTACGTCGTTTTTCTTTACCTTTGGATAAGGAAAACCTCGTAACTCCATGTGCTCAAAAGACTATATGTATGTTGATACACATCAAACGTTGACACCATATACCACGAATGTCGCCGGAGAAGGCACTATATGACGCCGTAAACGCGGCATGCCGCCCTGGAGGCGGCATCCGGCCAAACGCGTAGCCTGTCGCGCAGTCTGTACGTGGAATAAAGTTACGGGGTTCGGGCGGTGCGGAGCCAGCAGTCAGGAAGGCGCGGCCAGGAGCGCTGCGGATCCAGCAATCAGGAAGGCGCGGCCAGGAGCGCTGCGGATCCAGCAGTCAGGAAGGCGCGGCCA
>CAZZNP010000192.1:0-2981 GCA_964655785.1 uncultured Gemmatimonadota bacterium | reverse complement strand
GAAGTTGCGGCCGACGATCGTCAAAGCGCGTTGAGAGTGCGAGAAACCGCGCTAGAGTATGGGTTTGACACGCGTCCCGGCGATGTGGTGCAACGCGACTCGGCATTGCCGACCGTTGATCGAAGCCAGGTGCCCGCCTGGAAGGTGGGCGTGGAAGTTGCGCGTCATCTGCGCGGTCAGGAACAGTTGGGCGATGAGCCGATCACAAACACCAGGCTTGCCGATTTATGTGGGATAAGGGAACAAGATCTGTCCAGGCGAGACTCAACGAGAAACATCGATTTTACTTTTGCACTCGATGACGAGAGCACCCGTACAAGTCGCGTTGTACTGCGATCCGGCGGGGAACTGGGACGTCGATTTGCGGTTGCCCGTCTCCTCGCCGACCGCATTTTGGACGAAAAAGGCGAATTACTCCATCCGGCAACCCGCGCATACACGTACCGTCAAAAAATGCAGCGCGCCTTTGCCGGTGAGTTCCTGTGTCCCGTTGATTCTCTGCTTGATTTTCTGAACGATGATTTCTCGGACGAGAAGCAGCAAGATGCGGCAGAGTATTTCAATGTATCGCCGCTTACTGTACAGACGCTCCTCGTCAATAACGGCTATCTCGATAGAGAAGATTCGGAATTACAGGACCCGGAAGCAAGAGCCGCCTGAGACTGTTATTCAATGACCGGATCCTGTTTCGCACTGTAGCGGATCATTCCTGATCTCTATGATCACGGCCGCAAGCACTCGCTTTCTGTTATCACCTATCCCAAGGTTGTCTGAAGCCGTCCTCAACGGTACTGTCCGCTCTGCTGCGCACTAAACGCACGTCTGTTCCGTGCATCGACGTGGACCCGGATGCCCGCTTGACTACGTTGTTCCGGCCGGATACTTTCATTATTGCAGTCCGCCCTCCAGACAGGATGGGTACGTGCAAGATGAAATCTCGGGGCTGTAAGGTTGCCGGAGTTAAACCTGGAATTCGGAGGCGCCCGTGCGCATTCTCGTGATCGGCAGCGGCCTGATGGGTCCGGCGGCGGCGTACAACGCCATGGTGGACGACGCGGTGGAACGGGTCACCGTCTGCGATCTCAGCGAGGAACAGCTGGGGACCTGCCGCGTCAGGCTGGAGGGACTGCCGGGGACGGACAAGGTCGCGTACCGGCTGCTGGACATGAATGACGCCGCCGAGGCCGTCGCTGTAATGAAGGACCACGGAGCGGGCGTGGCGGCCCTGCCCCGCGCGGCGAGCATGGCGGCCATTCCACTGGCCCTCGAGGCGGGGATGCCCTACATGGATCTCACGCGCGTGGCCGACGAGGACCTCGAAGCCTGGACGTCGGCCCATGCCGGATCCGGCGGTTTCGTCATCCTGGGCTGCGGCCTGGAGCCGGGGCTGACCGAGATCATGGCCCGCCACCTGGCCGAGCAACTCGACCGGACCGACGAACTGCACATCCAGTGCGGCGGCATTCCGGAAAAGCCGTCGCCGCCTCTGGGATACAAGATCGTCTTCGGCGGAAGGCGCCTGCCCCTGCGCGAGTCCACGGCCCGCGCCGTCGTCGACGGCCGCCTCGTGGACGTCCCGCGTTACTCCGAGCCGGATGCCGCGGTCTTCGAAGGCGTGGGGGAATGCGAGGCCTGGCACGAGGGTTTCATGCCCTGGCTGCTGGAGGTGGACGCCCTCAAAGGACTGTGCGCCGGGACGCAGAAGACCGTCCGCTGGCCGGGTTACTCCGAAAAGGTGACCGTGCTGCGGGAACTTGGCCTGCTCAGCGGGACGCCCGTGGACGTGGACGGCGTTTCCGTTATTCCGAAACACGTGGTGGACGCCGTGCTCTACCCCAGCGTGAAGATGGCGCCGGAGGAACGGGACATCACGGCATACCGCGTCACGGTAATCGGCGAGAAGGACGGCCAGCCCGCCACGAGATCTGCCGAGATGGTCGACCGGTACGACGAAGAGACGGGGTTCACTTCCATGGCGCGCACCACGGCCTTCACCGCGGCCATCGCCGCGCGCATGGCAGCCCGGGGCGACCTGCCCCATCCTGGCCCGCTCTTCATTACCCCCGAGCAGGCGATCTATGGTGACCGGTACCAGATGCTGATCGAAGAGCTCGATCGGATGGGCGTCCGCTTCTCGATAAGCGGAGACTGAGGCGGCCGTGGCCGTATTCGCGGCGGGAGGAACAGTGGCTAAAAAACCCGACGACAAGCAGGCGGCGGCAACCGTGAAGAAGAAAAAGAAGAAAAAGAAGAAGAAACTGAGCCGCGAGGCCTACGAGGCGGAACTGGCCCGCCTGCAGGTCGAGCTGTCCAAGCTCCAGGAATGGGTGGTCGACCGGGGTGAGAAGGTGGTGGTCATCTTCGAAGGGCGCGACGCGGCCGGCAAGGGCGGCACCATCGCCCGCATAACGGCGCGGCTCAATTCCCGCGTCTGCCGCGTGGCCGCGCTGGCCAAGCCCACGGACCGGGAACAGTCGCAGTGGTACTTCCAGCGTTACGTGGCCCAGTTGCCCTCGGCGGGAGAAATGGTGCTATTCGACCGGAGCTGGTACAATCGGGCCGGCGTCGAACGGGTGATGGGGTTCTGCACCGAGGAGGAGTACCGCGAGTTTCTCCGGACCTGTCCCCAGTTCGAGCGCATGCTCGTGCGGTCCGGCATCACGCTGATCAAGTACTGGTTCTCGGTGAGCGCTAAGGAACAGGAACGCCGGTTCAAGAACCGGATCAAGGATCCCCTGAAGAGCTGGAAATTCAGCGAAATGGACCTGCAGTCCTACATGAAGTGGGACGAATACTCGCAAGCCAAGGACGATATGATGAACTACACGGACAGCAACCAGGCGCCCTGGTTTGTCGTACCGTCGGACAGCAAGCGCCGCGCCAGGCTGAACTGCATCACCCACCTGCTCAGCCACTTCCCCTATGACAAAGACCCCCCTACGTCGGGTATCGAGCTGCCCGGCCGGGACACCGATTCCGGG
>CAZZNP010000191.1:0-3023 GCA_964655785.1 uncultured Gemmatimonadota bacterium | reverse complement strand
TGTGTATAACAGGATAACAAGTCCGTATTTACACAAATATTGGTTCCAAATGTCGGATTTGGCAGGTAGTCAATTTGCTCATGACCGTTCCCCGTCATTCAGGGTGGGAAGCGGTCACTGCTATAACAAGCTGGTGATCGGGAACGCCGCGAGCCTCACGAGGTCAACGGCAAAACCGTATGCCTAAACAGCTGTGATCACTCCCTCTGGTGCGGGTTCCATCGGGACATGTCCGGGTTGCTCCTGGACCCGGCTGAGCCAATCGCTGACTGCCGGAAAGGAGGCGAGTTCGAACCCTCCTTCGTCCGCGACATGGGTATAGGCGTAGAGTGCTATGTCGGCGATGTTCATGGTATCGCCGCCGAACCACCTGGATTCGGCCAGGTGTCCCTCCATGACCGCAAGCGCGGCATACCCGCCTTTCTGATTATCCGGAAGCTGAACGCGTTGGGCATCCGTCATCTCCATATGCTGGATCCAATGGCGCGATACCGCGATGAACGGCTCGTGGCTGTACTGCTCGAAGAACATCCACTGGAGGGTCAGGGCGCGGCCCAGGGGATCGGACGGCAGGAAGGGTGTGCCCTCCGCGAGGTAGAACAGTATCGCGTTGGACTCGGCAATGCAGGTGCCGTCTTCCAGTTCCAGTACCGGGATCCGCCCGTTGGGATTGCGATCGAGGAATTCCGGAGTCCTCGTCTCGCCCTTGAGGATATCGACCTCGACACGTTCATAGGCCCGGCCCAGGTGTGCGAGCAGCAATCTCGGTTTGTAGCCGTTCCCGGAATGATGGTTGTCGTAAAGGCGAAGCATCTGTAGCCCTCCGGATGAGGTGAATGGAAGCCGTACAGTTTCTGGATGCCGTCCTTCATTGGCGAGTGGCGCAAATGCCGGATACCGGTAAAATAATGCCAACATGTCCGAACACCCGTCCCATTCCACCGTTGTCGTGCTGGCCTACGATGGCCTTTGCACTTTCGAGTTCGGCTGTGCATACGAGATTTTCGGTTTGCCCCGGCCGGAACTGGACCGGCCCTGGTACCGGTTCGAGGTTTGTGCCGCGGAGCCGGGACCGCTGAAGGCAGCAGGCGGTCTCGTTGTTCAGGCTCCCTACGACCTGGACCTGGTCGGGCGGGCGGACACCGTGGTCGTGCCGGGATGGCGAAGCCCGGACGCACCCGCGCCTCCTCCCTTGCTGGGCGCCCTGGCGCACGTGGTGGAGCGAGGCGGCCGTCTGGCCTCCATCTGCTCCGGGGTCTTCCTGCTGGCGGCCGCCGGGGTGCTGGACGGCCGGCGTGCGACCACCCACTGGCGTTACGCCGATACACTGGCACGGCGTTATCCGCGTATTCGGGTCGATCCGAACGTGCTCTATGTCGACGAGGGTTCGGTACTCACCTCTGCCGGCAGTGCGGCAGGACTGGACCTCTGCCTTCATATCGTGCGCTCAGACCACGGCGCATCGGTCGCCAACAACGTTGCCCGGCGTCTGGTGCTGGCGCCTCATCGCGATGGCGGTCAGAGTCAGTTCGTCGACAAGCCCATCGCTTCCGAGGAGGGGAACGGGAATCTTGCCTGGCTGCTCGACTGGCTGCCCGCCCACATTAACGAGGATTTGGCCGTCGGGGATCTCGCCCTGCACACGGGCATGAGTGTGCGCAACTTTCAGAGGCGTTTCCGCGAAGCCACGGGGACCACGCCGGGAGCCTGGCTGAACCGGCAACGGGTGGAACACGCGCGCCACCTGGCGGAAACCACGGAGCTGACAGTCGAACAGATCGCGGCGCGCTCGGGATTCGGCGCGGTGGAGACCATGCGTCATCACTTCCGGCGCCTGGTGGGAACCACTCCGACCGGCTATCGCCGCAGGTTCAGTCGAATTCGGGAAGGACCCGGTTCCGGCTAGTTCGCCGGCCTTGGCTGCGCAAGCAAATCGATGATTGCCCGGTCGAGGAATTGTTCAAAACCGGGATCATTTCCGGGGGAGGCCACGCAATGACCCCAGGGTGATTCGTAGATGCGGAGTTGCCCGTTCCGAATGTGCCCGATCTCGATTTGATTGTCCTCGGGGCGGAAATACAGGTCGTTGTCGCAGGCGATGACGATGGTTTTCGCCGTGATCGCATTCAGCGCCGCGACGAAATCACCGCCGAAGGCCGGTGATGCGCCGATGTCGCCCAGCTGCCAGGTTTCGAGCTTGCACAGCAGGTCGTTCGCGTCCCAGTCGAGATGGTCACGTTCCCAGTCCTGCAGCAGTTCCTCCGCGGTCTGGAATCCAAGGAGCCGGTACATCCGTTCGCGGTAGAAGGTTTGGGAGAAGGCCCACCCGGCGTACACGCGGCCGAACGCCCTGAGCCCCCTGACCGGCGGTGTTCGATAGTCGCCGCAGTTGAAAGCCGCATCAGCGGTGAGCGCGGCCTTGACGCCTTCGAGGAACACGATATTGTGTTCCGACGTTCTGGCCGAAGCGCAAAACGGCAGGATCGCGTCGACGAAATCCGGATACTGCGCGCCCCACTGAAACGCCTGGCAACCTGCCATCGACCAGCCCGCCACCAGCGCGAGTCTGTGTACCCCAAGTGCCTCGGTCAACAACCGGTGTTGTGCCCGGATGTTGTCGTAAAAGGTGATCCGGGGAAATCCCGCCGCGTTGCAGGGTGGCGGTGTGTTGCTCGGCGAGGAAGAGATTCCGTTGCCGAACAGGTTCACCGAAACCACGAAATGCCGCGCCGGGTCGATCGCCCGGCCCGGCCCGAAGAAGCCCTCGTTGCGCATGTGGCTGCCGGTGTAGAAGGTCGGCAACAGTACGACGTTGTCACCGTCCCTGTTCGGTTCCCCATAGGTTTTGTAGGC
The DNA here is from genome assembly GCA_964655785.1 of uncultured Gemmatimonadota bacterium. Taxonomy (GTDB): domain Bacteria; phylum JAAXHH01; class JAAXHH01; order JAAXHH01; family JAAXHH01; genus JAAXHH01. The sequence goes on along the minus strand of CAZZNP010000191.1, from coordinate 170 downwards.
GAGACGGGCATCCGGCAGCACTTCGCCGGACAGGAGTCCGAAATTGCCGAGGGCAAAGCTGTCGTGGGTTGCCGCCATGGGCGCCTTCAGCGGGCCATGGGATCTGCCGCGCAGGGCGCCCGTATCATTCCACCTCCCTGGCTTCCTGCCGCATCATGTGCAGGATCTCG
>CAZZNP010000190.1:1510-3024 GCA_964655785.1 uncultured Gemmatimonadota bacterium | reverse complement strand
GTAGAACAGCCCGTCCTGCACCTGCGCATGGATCCCGGTGTGATCGAATTCCGTCTTCGGAGGTTCCGGTGCCGCGCCATCGGCCAGCCGGTATCCCAGGCGCGCTTCCACCCGTTCCCGGTAGGCCTCCGGCCCCAGGTCGGCGACCATGAACTTCAGCCGCGCCTTCACGCGGGACATGCGGTACTTGAGGTCCTCTTTCCACACGTCGATGATGGCGCGCAGCACGGGGATCACGTCGTCCACGGGAACGAAGACGCCCATGTCGCTCGAGAGGCGGGGCCAGGTGGACAGGCCGCCTCCGATCCGGACCGCGAACCCGTTTCTTCCCTCCCGGACGATGCCCAACAGGCTGATGCAGTTGATCTCGGGCGCGTTGCACTGGTGAGGGCAGCAGGAGATGGTGATCTTGTGCTTGCGGGGCAGATCGCAGTAATCGGGGTTGCCGTAGAAGAAATCGGCCACCGCCTCGATGACCGGACGGGCGTTGAACAGTTCGTCGGCGGCCAATCCCGCCACGGGGCAGCCCGTGATGTTCCGCACCGTGTCGCCGCAACCGCCGCTCGTGGACAGCCCGGCGCGGTTCAGCGTCTCGAAGATCTCGGGCAGATCGTTCAGCTTCATGCCGTGGAGCTGGATGTTCTGCCGCGTGGTCAGCTCGCCGTAATCGCCCCCGAAGTCCTGGGAAACCCGCCCGATGGTGCGCAGCTTATGCGGCGTCAGGCGGCCGCCCGGCAGCTTGACCCGCATCATGAAGTGCCCCACCTTGGGCTTGTCGTGGTACAGGCCGTACCACTGCAGGCGCACCACGTCCTCTTCCGAAATCTCCTCGTAGCCCTGCTCGATCAGCTCCGGGATGTCGTGTATGACTTCCATGGGCGCCTTTTCGTGCTTGAGCCGCTCCACGTAGTTGCGCTTCCGGACCAGGTCCCAGGTGGGTACCGGCTGTTCCCGCCGGGGTCTGCGGACCGCTTTCGCCATGTTCATACTCCGATTTCGTGATATTAAAAAATTGAATTGTCAGTACAACCGCATCGCCTTGAACCGAACAACGAAACCACATAATACCGGACGGAAAACAGGCCGTCAACAGAAAAAATAACAATGTTGATCAAAATAGTAAATATAAGTGCTTGCCCGTGTTGCACGCAAAGGCTATGTCCAGTGGTTTAAGCTGGACTTCTTCACTGAATTGAAATATTTTGATGGGTGTATAACTGCGGATTCCGGTAAAGAAAGGCGGGAATATCCATGTCCGAAACGTTGCAGCAGGAGGGCAGGATAAGCCGGCTAGGGGGGATTATCGAACAAATCGACAAGAGACTGGGAACAATAGAAAGGGTTGGCTTTTCATTGCTCGCGGCCCTTTTAGCCGTCTCTGTTTCGATTCTGGTAAAGCTGCTTTCCCTGTGAGGGATGTAAGGGACGGTCGCCGGGGGGTCGCATCACCCGTTCCTGGCGGGGGTTCGCATCGACCGACCTTGGCCGCCTGCTGGGACGCTTCACCCGTCCTT
>CAZZNP010000190.1:0-1410 GCA_964655785.1 uncultured Gemmatimonadota bacterium | reverse complement strand
TCACCCGTCCTTGGCCAAGTGGACGGCCGCCGGGGGGTCGCATCACCCGTTCCTGGCGGATCCTTCACCCGATTCATCGTTCCGCTTGTTCCGCATCCACAGCCAGTACGCCGGGATGCCCAATGAGGTGATGGTCAGTCCGATCAGGGTATTTCCGGGGTCGCTGATGACGATGGACACGAAGAAGATCACACCGATGAGCACGAAGATCGCGGGCGTGATGGGATACCCGAAGGTGCGGTAGGGCCGGGGCAGATCGGGACGGGTGCGCCGGAAGATGAACACGCTGAAGGTGGTCGTGATGTAGAAAAGCCAAAGGGAGCCGGTCCGCGCCGCGATGATGGCGCCCCAGTCGCCGAGGAACACGATATTGAGGATGCCCACGACGGCCAGGAACACGACGGCGTTGGCCGGCGTACGGTAGCGAGGGTGGACGCGCGCGACCCATGAGAAGAACATCTTCTCGCGGGCCATGGCGAAGAAGACGCGCGGTCCGGTCAGCATGCCGGCGTTCACGGTGCCGAAGGTGGAGATCATGGCGGTCGCGGCGATGAAAGCCGCTCCGATCGGTCCGACGAGCGATTGCATGGTCTCGGATGCCACGCGCTCGCTCTGGGCGACGCCCGTGTTGGAGAGCACCATCAGGTAGGCGCTGTTCACGAGCAGGTAGACGACGGTGGTGATGGCGAGACCCAGTATGATGGAAAGGGGCACCCAGCGTCTCGGGTTCTTGATCTCCTCGGCCACGTAGGTCGACCCGTCCCACCCGTCGTAGGCGCCGAAAGACGCCATCATGCCGAGGCTGACCATGCTGAGAAACCCGATCGTGAGGGTGGAATTGGAAGGCCAGACCGGTTGGAAATTACTCGCGTCGGGTGTGATTCCGAATGCAAGGGCGACCATGAGGAGCAACCCGCCCACCTTGAGGAAGGAAGACAGGTTCTGGACGAGACCGCCGAACCGCACGCCCAGGTAATTGATGAAAGCCAGGATGATCAGGGCGATAATCGCCACGCCCCGCATGGCCCAGTCCGGGTATGGACTGAACTGGCTGACGAAATAACCCAGGTAGGTGGAGAATACGATGGAGATGGCCGCCAGGTCGCAGGGACGTATGACCAGGAGCGAGGTCCACCCGAAGAGAAAACCCCACAGTCGCCCGTAAGCTTCCTTCAGGAAAACGTACACCCCGCCTGAACGCGGCATGATGCCGCCCAGTTCGGCGAATGTCACCGCGCCGCAGAAGGCCATGAAGGCGCAGATGACCCAGACCAGGAGGTTCCAGCCGGAAGTACCCACGTAACCGGCCACGATGGCGGGACCCGCGAAGATACCGGAACCGATGATCCCACCGATAATCACGGTCGTCGCCGTGACCGGTCCCAGGTCGCGCTTGAGTTCGGTCTCTTC
>CAZZNP010000189.1:0-3098 GCA_964655785.1 uncultured Gemmatimonadota bacterium | reverse complement strand
CGCACGGCCCCGGGAAGGTCGTAGGGCACGTAGGAGTGGCTCACGCGATCCGCAAACAGTTCCCTGACCTGCTCCGATCCCGTGGGCGTCCCTGTGGTCACCATCAGGCGGTAATCCGGATAGCGACGGCCGAGGGCATGCACGAGTTCCGCAGCGGAGCGTACTTCGCCAACGGAAACGGCGTGAATCCAGATGCTCTTGCCGCCTTTGAGGGACGCTCCGTAGCCGAACCTTTCCGGCCAGCGGGACCAATACGCCGGATACCGCATGCCTCGCCGAACCAGATTGAACAGCGCATAGGGCAGCAGGAAACAAACGGCTAACGACCAAAGCGCGGGCGGCGGCGACGCCCGTCGTTCGGTAAGCGCTTCAAGCCAGGGGACGAGTAGTTCGTAATTTCGTCCGGTGGCGCCCTGACGGCGCAGAATGGCCTCGCGGGCACGGTGGCCCATCCCGCGGCGGCGCTGTTCGTCAGTCAGCAGCCGCTCCAGCGCTTCGCGCAATTCCCCGGCATCGCGGACCTGTACACCCGCCTCGGCAGCCAACAGGTCGTCCACCGTGTCGCGAAAGCTGAAGTGGTGAGGGCCGAAGAGCACCGGAATGCCCTGCACGGCAGGTTCGATCACATTGTGGCCGCCCCTGTTGCTGCCTCTGGCAAACAGGCTGCCGCCAACGTACGCGATGTCGGCGACGCCGTACAGGGTGCGCAGTTCACCCACCGTATCCACCAGCAGCACGCCGCCGCAGCCGGGTGCGCTCGCCAGGCCGGCATCGATCTCCGATTTGCGAATGACCATCAGGTCCTTTGCTTCCAGATCCGACTGGATGCGGGCGGCATCCATCGGATAGCGTGGCACCATGATGAGTCCGACTCGGGGATGAAGCCGCACCAATGCCCGATAGCAGTCGGCCATAACCCTGTTCTCGCCGTCGCGCAAGCTACCGCCGATGATGACCACGTCCTGCGGCGTGAAGCTCAAATCCTGCCGCAATTCGGCCGAGGGCGGCTCGTCGGAAACCGACAGGTCGTACTTCATGTTCCCGGTGACGGCGACGCGCGCCTCGGGAACACCCAGCCTACGGAACCGCGACGCATGCGCGTCGCTTTGCACGGCGATCAGGGGCACCCTCCTCAGCAGTCTCGGAACCAGGTGCGTCCGGGCATGAATGCGGCAGGTCCTTTCGGACATCTTGCCGTTGATCACGGTCACGGGAATACCCCTTGCATGGGCGGAGCGCAGGAAATTCGGCCAGAAATCCGATTCCACGATGATCACCAGCCGCGGATCGTAACGGCGCAGAAAACGGCGCACGATGAAACTCAGGTCCAACGGGAAGAAGATCACCCGTGCATCCCGGTAGTTCTTCTGCGCTGCCGCAAATCCGGTGGAGGAATAGGCGGAAATCACCACAGGTGCGGCCGGGTAGTCCGCGGCCAGGCAACGGATCAACGGCCGCAACAGCGAGATTTCGCCCGCCGAAGAACCATGCAACCAGATACTGCCCCGGGCCGGCGGAGGTTGACCGAATCCAAGCCTTCGGGGAATACTTCGCCAGTCTCCCCGCACGGTGATCCGGTACAGGAACCAGGGCATTCCCGCCAGAACGCCGAGCAGATAACCGAAATCGAGAATCAAGCCCATCGAAAACCAGACTCGGCGTTGTGCCGATGACATTTTAATGGCACTTTTAGCGGATATGCTGGACTATCGCGCGAAACAAGGAGTACGCCCCGGTGTCTGACAACATCCTGGTCCTGGGAGGAGATGGATTCTGCGGCTGGCCGACGAGCCTGCGGTTGTCGGCTGCCGGCTACCGGGTAAGCATCGTCGACAATCTGTCCCGGCGGAGAATCGACGAAGAACTGGGCTGCGAATCGCTGACGCCCATTCGGGCCATTGACGAGCGCATCGCCGCATGGAAGCGGGTAACGGGGCGGACGATCGACTTCCATCCCATCAACATCGCCACCGATTTCCAGGCTCTGCTCGACCTCATCGAGGAAAAGCGGCCACGCGCCATCGTGCACTTCGCGGAACAGCGGGCGGCGCCCTATTCCATGAAGTCGGCGGAAAAGAAACGCTACACCGTGGAAAACAACGTGCCGGGTACGCACAACGTGCTCTGCGCGATCGTCGAATCGGGGCTGGACATCCACCTGGTGCACCTGGGAACCATGGGCGTCTACGGCTACGGAACGGCGGGGATCGCCGTGCCTGAGGGTTACCTGAACGTCAAGGTGGACGTCGGGCCGGACAGGCAGGAAGAGTTCGAAATCCTCTATCCTGCGCATCCGGGAAGCGTTTATCACACCACCAAGACGCTCGACGCGTTGCTGTTCTACTTCTACAACCGCAACGACAACGTTCGCGTTACCGACCTGCACCAGGGCATTGTGTGGGGCACGCAGACCCCGGAAACGATCCTGGATGACGACCTGGTCAACCGCTTCGACTATGACGGCGACTACGGTACCGTGCTCAACCGCTTCCTGATGCAGGCCGCCGTCGGCCATCCGCTGACCATCTACGGCACGGGCGGCCAGACGCGGGCATTCATTCACATTCGCGACACCGCCCGATGCATCCAGTTGGCCGTCGGAAACCCGCCCGCCATCGGGGAACGCGTTGAGATATTCAACCAGGCCACCGAGACCCACACGCTGCTGGAACTGGCCCACAAGGTGGCCGCTCTGACCGGGGCGGACATTCGCTTCTACTCCAATCCGAGAAAGGAGCAGGCCGAGAATACGTTGAGAATCCGCAACCGGAAGTTCCTGGAACTCGGGTTGAACCCCACCACCCTGGACGACGGCCTGCTGGCGGAGATCGTCGAGATCGCCGAGCGCCACAAGAACCGGTGCGACCGAAGCAAGATATACGCGTCGTCCACGTGGACGAGGGAGCAAAGTCTCGACCGGGAGGGCAGCCGGACACCGCAAGGCGTCGAGCACAGCGAGGATCGCCGGGCCGCCAGCGGCTGATGCGGATACTCTACGGCGTCCAGACCACCGGCCGCGGACATCTCACCAGGGCCCGGCCCATGGTGGCCGCGCTCAAGGCGCGCGGCCACGACGTCCAAATCCTGTTCAGCGGCCC
>CAZZNP010000188.1:2495-3151 GCA_964655785.1 uncultured Gemmatimonadota bacterium | reverse complement strand
ATCCTGAACGACGGCGCCTACGGCATGATCCGGTGGACGCAGGCGAACATGGGATTCTCTGACTGGGGACTGGAATACGGAAATCCGGATTTTCGGGCCTACGCCGAGAGCTACGGAGCGCAGGGACATCGCGTGGAAAGTGCGGAAGGCCTCGCTCCCCTGCTCGCGACGTGTCTGTCCAGCCCGGGCGTGCACCTAATCGATTGCCCGGTCGACTACTCCGAAAACGACCATATCCTGAACAGCCGCCTCCAGCAGCAGAGCGCGGCCATCGTAGCTTGACCGCCGCGCGGGCCCGCGCGGGCGGCGTCACGGCACCAATTCGCAAGGAACCCTCGATGCACGGCACTGCGCACTCACCGGTCCCGATCGAGAACTGGCAGGTCGCGAAACCTGCCGGGCACGGCCAGAAGGGCGTGGTGGTCGCGCAGGAGATCGAAGCGGCCAGGACCGGCGCCGGCGTGATCTCGACCGGCGGCAACGCGGTGGACGCGGCCATTGCCACCGCACTCGCCTTGACCGTGACGGAACCCTGGATGAGCGGGCTGGGGGGCGGCGGTTTCATGGTCGCCTACATCGCCGCGGAGCGCGCGGTGCGGGTCATCGACTTCGCCATGGTCGCGCCCGCGGCACTCGATCCGTCCGACTATCCCCTG
>CAZZNP010000188.1:0-2485 GCA_964655785.1 uncultured Gemmatimonadota bacterium | reverse complement strand
TGTTCGGCTGGCCCGAAGTCGAGGATGACGCCAACATCCACGGTCCCAAGTCGATCGCGATCCCCGGGTCCGTTTCGGGCTACGGCCTGGCAGCCGCAACCTACGGGCGCAAGCCGTGGGCTGACCTGGTTGCCCCGGCCATCGCGCTCGCCGAACGCGGCCACCGGGTGACATGGTGGACCACCCTGCAGGTCGCCGCAGAGGCCGAACTCCTTTCCCGCTACCCGTCCTCCTCCGCGGTATGGCTGCCGGGCGGCCTGCCGCCGTCGATGCCCCAGGAGGCGACGCCGTCGTACCTGTCGATGGGGGCACTCGCGCGGTCGTTGCGGCTGCTGGCCGATCAAGGGCCGCAAGGCTTCTACGAAGGCAAGCTGGCCCGCTCGCTGGTGCATGACGTCCGGGCGGCGGGCGGCTGCCTGTCCGACCGCGATCTGGCCGTTAATACAGCTCGAATCGTGGAACAGCTCCAAATGCCCCGTGTGGACGCGGTCTACCACGTGCCGCGCGGGCTCACCGCCGGCCCCACCTTCGCAGCAGCCCTCAGGGAACTGCCGCACTTTGAATCGGCGAAGCCGGATCCCGGCGCGTACGGCGCCTACGCTGCGGCACTCGTCGACGCCTATCGCCAGAGGCTGGAACGTCTGGGGCATGCCGGCGATGACGGCAGCCAGGGTTGCACCACGCACATCTCGGCCGCGGACGCCGACGGCAACCTGGTGATGCTGACGACGACGCTGCTCTCGCCGTTCGGTTCCCGCATGGTGCTGCCAGACAGCGGCATCCTGATGAACAACGGCATCAACTGGTTCGACCCGAGGCCCGGGGGACCGAATTCGCTGGCTCCTGGTCAGCGCCCGCTGACGAATATGTGCCCGATGGTCGCGACCCGAAACGGTGCCCCGTGGTTCGGATACGGCGCTTCCGGCGGGCGGAAGATCATGCCGTCCGTGTTCCAGCTTGCGTCCTTCACGAACGACTTCGATATGGAGCTGGAAACCGCCCTGGCCCAACCCAGGCTCGATGCCAGCGGCATCGACACCCTGGTGCATGACGGCCGTCTCGATGCAGCCGCAACCGCGGCGATCGCTGCGGTGGCGCCTTCGACCCCCTGGAACCCGACGTCGTTCCCGTCCATGTACGCAAACCCGTCCGGCGCAGCGGTCATGGCCGACGGCCGATGTGTCGGCGCCGTCCATCCCTATTCGCCGGTGAGCGGTGTGGCGGCGGCTTAGAGGACGTCCGTCCGGGTGGAACCATGGCCGGCGTTGCCGATGTAGTTCTGGCAATCGCGGGATTCGGTGGTGGCGGGGAGCGCCCCACGTTGCCGCCGGATGGTTGCCACAGCGCGCTTCCGGGCAGCGCAGTTGCCGGGAACCCTTGACGAGCTGGAGCCAGTCGTCGCCCGCGCCAAACGCGCGCAGTGCCTGACGGCGACGGCAAGGGCGCTGCGCCCCCGTCGAACTCCCCGGCGCCAGATATCGGGTCGTGGCCGCCGGCGTGATCCGCGTGCAGCCAATAATCGTCCTTTGGAATCGTGCCCGGCACGATGAGCGACGCCTCGATGCAGGCGATCCTGGCGATTGGCGCGGGGCTCGCTGCCTTGGCGGCCCATGCGTCCACGTCATCGGCGGCACGCCGGCTCCCGGCCCGCCGCTTCCCTGTACGATCTCTCGGGCCGCCTTCTGACAAGGCTGCGGCCCTGCGTGTCGTGACCTGACCGAACTGTTCTTGGAAGAATGAACGCCTTACAAAATCGCTTGTATGCAGCCTTTTGGACCGAACATTTGGACAATGGATGGCGACGATGTCCGCATGTACGGAGTATTGCCGTTCACGACACGGATGACGGTCGTCCAGCTGGAATCGGGAGGGGTGTGGCTTCACTCTCCCGTACGGCCGACGCCGGCACGCCGCCGCGCGGTTGATCAGCTGGGCCGGGTCGAGCATCTCGTTGCGCCCAACAAGATCCATAGCCTCGGCATCGAACCATGGAAGGCGTTGTACCCTTCAGCCAAGGTTTGGGCGTCGCCGGCGTTCAACGAGCGGCATTCCGATATCGCCGTCGATGCGGTGCTGACGAACGGCGTCGAAGCCCCCTGGAGCGGTGAAATTGATCATTGCGTGGTTGATGGACATGCCGTCCTGGATGAGGTCGAGTTCCTGCACAAACCATCCAGGACGCTGATCATCACGGATTTCATCCAGAAGCATGAGGTCTCCAGCGCATCGTGGTTTCGGCGGGGCATCAAGCACATGGCGGGGATCTTGGGCAAGGACGGCGGCGTCGCCCTGGATATCCAGTTCAGCGTTCGGGACAAGACGGCAATGCGGCGGAGCGTCGACACGATTCTGGGTTGGGAATTCGACAATCTCATCCTGGCGCACGGCCATTGCCTGCAAGGCGGCGCCAAGGAGGATGTCAGCCGCGCGTTCGACTGGATCACTGGCGCCTGACGCTTCAACGGACACGAGTGTGAACTGCGGC
>CAZZNP010000187.1:1224-3227 GCA_964655785.1 uncultured Gemmatimonadota bacterium | reverse complement strand
CAATCTGTTGTAATAGTCGTTAGAATTCCTGTAATCTCGTAATCAAAGAATCCATATTCCGATTCACTGCTCATCCCTCGCATGATCGGCAGGTGGTCGCCAGTTCACATCGTTTCAATTGCTCAGTTTGGTTCTGCCACAGGCATTTCCTCTCATTTTAGGTGCAGTTTTTCTAAGCGGTCAATGCGGTGTTCGAGCCTGTTGACTTCTCTGTGACGCGCGGCATCGAGTTCGTCGAATTCACTTTCGATGTAAAACGCAATGATTCCTGCAACCCCAGTGACCAATGCGGAAATGATTAACCACATGAAGGCTTGTCCTTGATTTTTCGCTCCGTTTCCATTACCATTTTCAATATGGACAGTCTTTCCCTGTCATCCGGTCTGCCTGCCGGTTGACTATAGTCATGCGCCCCGGTTTCGGTCGGGGCGTTACCTTTTGTGTGCGGAAAGGTGTTTAATACGGCCAGTAAAACCAAGGCTGAAGTACAAAACTACTTCCTTGCAAAAAACCGGAAAGCCCGGCCAATTTATGACCGGCCCTTAGTAGTTTCCACAACTTGTCCACTTGGCTTATTGCTTCATATTGGAAGGCGGGTTATCTTTTGTTGGTTTTTCTTTCGTATATTTGAAATACCCACTGATTTCATCAGCCTTAGTCTCAACACGATCTATCTTATCTTCCATCCTTGACATTTGATCGCGTGTGCCAGACTCCACGAAAATGTAAAGCGCACAAGCACCTGTAATAAGAGCACCTTTTATAACAACATTAACCCAACTGTTCTTAGCCAAATCGATGTGCCAATTTCTGCAGTATTTTTGACTGGATTCCCTGTTTTACACAACAAATTATGCTATATACTGCCTGATTCTGTGAGAGTGTCACCACGAATGTCGGCAATTGTGAGCACATCGAGAATGGCAGTGATCCAGGATTGTATACCAAATCTTGTATCAAGTGAAAGAGCGGAAGATACAGGTTCCTTATGCCCTTATACCACATCTCTCGATTCGGCACTATCTTGAGACAGTGCGTATCCTTCAGTTCAATCAACTTTACAATCCCGGCGACGCCCGCCGTCCACGCGACAGGCATATGCGATGATCGTTGTGTGTTTCTGCGATAATCGTCGTGTCTTAATGTATCAGTCGGAAAACTCAGAAGAATCTCGTAAAAAAAAACTTGGGGCGCATCAGACACCAACGCACCAGTCACGAACGCTAAGGTCACGAGCGCATCAGACACGAACGCACCAGTCACAAACGCTAAGGTCGCGAACGCACCAGTCACGAACGCATCCGACACTTGAAAGGGCCGATCATGTCCATAGCCGGATACATCAGAACGGGTTTGATCCTGTCGTTGCTGTTGATCTTCACGCCCGCCTCGGAGGCGCGCGATTCCAATGGACCCTTGCTCCGGGAAGGCGGCCCGCTGGCGCAAGCTCAAGAGGCGCAAGCGCAAGAGGCGCAAGCTCAGGAGACACCCGCCGCCCGGCAGGCGTCGGCGGACGCTCCAACCAGCCCGCCGAGGCTCGCGGTGCTGATCATCATCGACCAGTTCCGCCACGACTACCTGCAGCGGTTCGACGACCTCTTCGTGGAGGACGGATTCCGCCGGTTCATGGACCACGGCGCGTGGATGCAGGACGCCCGCTTCACGCATGTGCACGCCTCCACTTCACCGGGTCACAGCGTGGTCACCTCCGGAACCTACGCCTACAAGACGGGGATGGTCAACAACGCGTGGTACAACCGGTCCACGGGGGTGTATCAGCCGTCGCTGGTGGATCCGGACAGCCACATCCTCGGATTGTGGCCCACCGCGACCGGCCGCGCCTCCACGCGGGAACTGGTCGGCTCTTCCCTGGCCGACGAGCTGCGCATGGCCACCCGCTACCGGGGCAAAGCCATTACCATTTCCCTCAAGGATTACAGCGCCATGATCTCGGCCGGGAAGCTGGGTCAGCCGTACTGGTTCGAAGCGTCCCTGGGAAGGAT
>CAZZNP010000187.1:0-1214 GCA_964655785.1 uncultured Gemmatimonadota bacterium | reverse complement strand
GTCGAGCAGCTATTTCATGGACGACCTGCCCGGTTGGGTCAAGCGCTTCAACGACCGGAAAATCCCCGACCAGTCCTTCGGCCGCAAATGGGAGCGCCTGCTTCCCGAGGAAATCTACCTCGAACGGGCAGGCGAAGACATCCGCGAGGGCGAGGAGGACAACCGGGACAGCGGGATCGTCTTTCCTCATGTGACGAAAGGCGGTCTGGAAGCTCCTGGACCCCGGTACTGGAACGCCTTCAAGCACACGCCCTGGTCCTCCGATTTTCAGCTGGAATTCGCCCGGCAGGCGATCATCGAGGAAGAACTGGGACAGGACGACATCCCGGACGTCCTCGTCATCAGTCTCTCCGCCAATGACTACATCGGCCACGACTTCGGCCCCTTCAGCCAGGAATCCATGGACGCCACGCTGCGCACAGACCGGCAGCTGGCGGACTTCTTCGGGTTTCTCGACGAGCGGGTCGGGCGCGACCACACCCTCCTGGTCCTGACGGCCGACCACGGCGCCCTGGAACTGCCGGAGCAGTTGGCCCTCAGAGGCCTGGAGTCCGGTCGTGCCGGGCCCGAACCGCTGACGGCCCTGGTGGAGGAGGCTCTGGACGGGCTGCACGGGGAAGACGACTGGGTCCTTCACGTGGCGGAATCCGGCGTGTACCTGAATTGGGAGGCCATCGACAGCCGCGGCCTGAGCCGGGCCGAGGTGGAAGATACAGCGGCCGCCGCTGTCGTGACCCATCCGGCCGTATGGCGGGCCTATACGCGCCATCGCATCGAACGTCGGCTGTTGCCGGAATCGAACCTCACGAAGACGGTCTATCACAGCTTCCATTCCGAGAACAGCGGTGACATCATGCTCATCGCCACGCCCTTCTACCTGCTGCTGGGCGAATACGGGTCGGCCACGGTGGGCACCTCCCACGGATGGCCCCACGACTACGATACGCATATTCCGATCATGTTCCACGGTCCGTGGATCGCACCCGGCCACTACCGACACCGCGTCGACGCGGCGGATATCACGCCGACGATCTGCAACCTGCTGCGCATCACCCTGCCGTCTGGCCGCGACGGGCGTATTCTGGACGAGATCATCAGGTAAACGGCCCGGCGGGCTAGCGGAGGGCATGCGGCAGGCCAGCGGCGGGCTAGCGGCAGACCAGCGGCGGGCTAGCGGCAGACCAGCGGCGGGCTAGCGGCAGACCAGCGGCGGG
>CAZZNP010000186.1:0-3309 GCA_964655785.1 uncultured Gemmatimonadota bacterium | reverse complement strand
AACCATCGGCCTGGACGTCTTTCAACGGCAGGAGGTCCTGTACGCGGATCGGGACTACAGCCGCGCCTCGTGGACGCCGGGCGGCCCGTTCGCCGAAGCATCCGGAGTATCGGTGGGTGGCAACACCGTCTTCATTTTCACCGGCGACGGCTTTATTTCCCGTTCCATCGGCGACTGCAGCGGAAGCGGCTACACCGGCGTGCTGACCGATCCCTACAACATCCCGGGCACGGGTTGCGGCTACGCCTACGCGGATATCATGTGGGCGTGGGAGAGCCGCGACCGGGAAAGTTTGTTTCTCAACTTCGATTACCCGCTGGGTGAAAACACGGATCTGTATTTCGACGCCAGGCTGACCCGGAGCGACGCCGCTTATCGCTACGCCCCCTCGGTCGGCACCTTTGCCTTCGTGCCTTCGGAAGGGCTCCGGGGGCACCTGCTGGAAGATCATGAAATCGATTGGGTCCCGCCATGGCTCTTCGCAGCCCACAGGTTCGTCAGCCATGGCAACCGTGACTTCCTTGAAGATCATGAGGAATACGACCTTACGCTCGGAATTGAGGGGAAGTTGGCGGGCGGCATCGGCTATGACGCCTACCTCCGCTACTATCTTCACGATGTCGATGAATCGGGAGGAATTTTCGTCAGCGAAAGCGCGGTCCAATGGGCCATCCTGCAGGGGAGATACGATCTCGAAAACCCATTCTCTATGGCGCCCGAGCACCTGGAAGCGATTAGCGAGACGGGGCTCGATTTGACCGGCGATCGGGACGAGTACCACACGACGGCCCATGTTTCCTTCGACGGGACGGCTTTTGCGCTTGGCGGGGGCGACGCGCGGTGGGCGGCGGGGGCCGAATTCGCATACGAGGATTGGCTGCACGTCCACGACTATCTAAGCGTTTTCGAACGTTCCCACGAGGCGGGCGACGTGCTTGGGACTTCCGGCGTCGATGCCGCGGGCGAACGCCGTCACTGGTCGGCATTTTCGGAATTGTCCCTTCCCTTGCAAGACAACTGGGAGGTCGATCTCCTCGGAAGGCACGATGAATACAGCGACGTCGGAAACGCTTTTGTCCACCAAGTGGCGAGCCGCTACCGCCTGCACGAAGCCCTCACGGTCCGTGGGTCCTGGAGCGGTGGTTCCCGGGCGCCCAGCCTGACCGCTCTGCACGCGGAGGAGGCAATCGGCTATCCTTATATTTGCGACCCTGGCACCCTGGCCGCCGATTCGGATGGTTGTGACGAATACCAGGTATTGCGGGTGAGCCGTGGAAATCCGAATCTGGAGCCGGATGACGCCGAGAGCCTCAGCCTCGGCGCAGTGACCGGCCTGGGGCCCTTATCCCTGAGCGCGGATTTGTTCTGGATCAACCTGTCTCACGTCCCGGCAGCACTGAGCGCACAGTCCGCCGTCGACCTCGAAGCAGAAGGGCGGTTGCCCCCAGGTGTGAACATCGAACGCGACGGAGACCTCATCACCCGGATCGAGGGCGCATGGGTCAACAGCGGGGAAACCGATGTCGCAGGAGTCGACTTGCACGCTGGCGCCGATTGGGAAACCGATTGGGCGGATATGGCATTCGACACCCGGTGGTCGCGCGTGACCCGGCACCAGCGCAGGGTCGTCGGCGAGGTCCAGCCGGGCGACTTCCCGCGCAACCGCGTCCATGCATCCCTTCGCGCCACTCGGGGCAGCGTCACCGCGAACTGGAACGTTCTCGCGGTTTCCAGTTACCAAAACACACGCCGAACCGCCCGTTACAGGCCTTGGATGGGGCACGACGTTACTTTGAGGTGGCGCGATCCGTTCGGGCTGAGCGGGGTTGCCCTCACCGGAGGTATTCTCAATCTGGCCGACCGCGGTCCATCCCTGGACCATACGGCGCCCGGCGAGGAAGGCGCGGCCGAGACCTGGGATTCCGTCCGGGGACGCACGGTGTTCCTGAGCCTCAAATACTCCTTCAACCCATAACACGGCCCGGAGCGTACGAGCCCCCTCGGAGGAGGAAGGCCGAATCCCCCTACGGCAGCTTCAACTTTTCACGTCCTCCACCGGAATTCCATACCGGTGCAATGTGGTCTCCAGCGTAGGACGCCCCAGGCGAATCCTTCCGTCGTTCAGCAGGTATGAGAAAAGGTAGCCGGCCCCGAGCATGAAAATCCCGATAAGGAAGCAATACATGACGGCTCGATCGGGATACATGTCCTTCAAGTAGCCAAGGTAGAGCGGTCCGAAGATCCCGGCGGCGGCCCACGCCGTCAAGACCGCCCCGTAGATGGTGGACATTTTCTTGGAGCCGAATACATCGAGAACGAAAGGCGGCATGGTGGCGAATCCGCCGCCGAAGCAGAGCAGAACGTAACAGACCAAAGCGGAGAACACCCAAGGATTGGTCTCGGTCATGAGAATGCCGAAGACTAGCATCTGGCTGGCCAGAAGCACCCTGAAAATGGTGACCCTTCCGAACCGGTCCGAAAGCAGCCCCCAGAACAGGCGCCCCAAACCGTTGCAAATCGAACTCACCGCAATGAGGGTGGCGCCGTATTCGGCCAGCATGGTCGGCTCGAGCGTGTCATCGGCCAAGCCCCAGATCTCCTGGAGAATTTCCGACTGGAAGCTGACCACCGATATGCCCGCCGCGATGTTGAAGAAAAAGACGGTCCACATGATTACGAATTGGGTGGTTCCGAGGTAGGCGCGGGAGGATTCCGGCTCGTCAAATCCTGGGGGTTTGCCCGTGGCGGCAGTAGTTGGAGCGGCGGCGGCCGGAGGATCGCTCAGGGCAAGGCTGCAGGGAATCAGAATGCAGGCGAATATGATGCCGAGCCAGATGAAGACAAAGGGCAGGGTGCCTTCCGTCCGGACGATCAGGAATGGGGCCAGTCCCTTGCTCAGGATAAAGCCGCCGATGCCGAAACCCATTACCACGATTCCCGTGGCCAGCCCCTTACGATCCGGAAACCACTTTGCCACGGTTGCGACCGGGGTAACGTATCCCATCCCGATTCCAACGCCGCCTATCACCCCGTAACCCAAATAAAATAGCGGGATGACATCCAAGTAGAGTGCCAACCCGGATATCAGGTAACCCCCCGAGAACAGGATGCTTCCGGTCAAGGCGAGAAACCTGGGGCCCAACCGGGGAAGCATGTTTCCCGCCCAGGCAGCCGATACCCCCAGCGAGAAAATCGCGATACTGAATGCCCAGGCCGTCTGGGTATGGGTCCAGCCGACCTGCCGTACCAGCATGGTCTGGAAGAAGCTCCAGGCGTAGACCGTGCCGAAGCAGACCTGCAGGATCGTGC
>CAZZNP010000185.1:0-3317 GCA_964655785.1 uncultured Gemmatimonadota bacterium | reverse complement strand
GGGAGAACTTCCGGAAGCTCATGGCCGCCACGGTGCGCCAGAACCCGGATTCCCTCGTCCTCGGCGAGATCCGCGACGAACCCACGGCCGCTGCGGCCCAGCACATGGCGATCCAGGGCAAGCGGGTTCTTTCAACACTCCATACCCAGAGCTGCGTTGCCGCGATTCCAAGGCTCCAGAGCCTCGGCGTCGATCGCCACCTGCTTTCCCTGCCGGAATTCATCGCCGGTATCGTGAACCAGAACCTGGTGCCGGTTCTCTGCAGGGAGTGCTGCCTGGAGCAGCCAGATCAAGGGCCTATTGAGCGCTATGCGGAGATATTCGGTCTGGACGCGGAGTTGCGGTACATCAATCCCGAGGGCTGCCCGAAATGCAACCACACCGGCATTGTCGGCCAGACGCTCGTGGCGGAAGTCTATCCCCTGGGACTGGACCGCAAGAAAGCCCACCAGTACATCGCGGACGACCAGTTGTGGATGCTCGAGGACTACATGAAGAGCGAATGGGGCGTCCAGAGCAAGCTCGATCACGCCAGGGAGAAGGTGCTCGCCGGTCTCATCGACCCCCACGAGACCGAGGCCATCGTAGGCGAATGGAGAAGTCCCCGGTCCCCGAATCGCCCGGACCTCATGTCCGTCTCGTAAGGGACGAAAAGGATGCTTGAGAGACTGACGAACGCCATCAATTGCAACGTGGTCATGGACCGCGAGGATCGTGCTTCCTTCTACGGGGTCCTGCGCGCCCAGCTGCAGGCGGGAGTCGTGGCCAGGTCGGCCTGCGAAACCCTGCAGTCCCTGCCGGATCTGCCGGAGCCCTGGTACCGGGTCGCCCGGGCGGGTGCCCAGGCCGGCCACGAGGGCCGGATGATCGCCGAAGGCTGGCAGGAAACCAACCTGTTTCCGCCCGAAGATATCGGCGTCCTCAGGATCGCCGAGCGCACCGGCACGATGCCCGAGGCCTTTGCCTCACTCGAACAGAGCGCTGGTTCGAACCTCAGCTTCCTGCGCAAGGTCATCCTGCCAAATCTCTACTACCTCGCGATCCTCGGGGTGATGATCGGACTGGCCTGGGAAGCCCAGGGTTTTCTCGGGACGCTCAAGTTCGACATGAGCTCCAACCCCGCCTGGATCCTGTCCGGATGGCTCCGCACCTGGGGTCCTTTCTTCTTCATTGCCATCACGGCGGGTATCGGCGTGGTGTGGTACGGCAAGACGAACTGGGTCGGGCCGGCGGTCCGAAGAACGCTCTGGATCTTCGACCGGGAGTCCCGCTACCGGGTCTCGCTCGCCTTTGTCCGCCTGGCCGCGATGCTGTCCCGCCAGGGCGCGAGCCATACCGAGATCCTGGATGCCGCCGGGGACGTGCTTGGGCGCAGCCGTTTCGTTACCGCGGCCATCCGCAGGGCCCGGCGGATGGTGCTGCAGGAAGGCGCCCGCTGGGAGGACGCCGTCAGCGGCGGGCTGCTCTCTGCCGAACACGCCAGCCTGCTGGCCGGCCTGGTGCCCGGAGAGGAGCGGTCCATGTACCCCGAAGCCTACAGGACGCTCCAGGCCATCATCGGCCGGATGCTGGAACTCAAGTACCGCCGCATGGCGGGACTCTTCCGGATCGCCGTGTTTGCCTGCATTGCCGGGGTCATCCTGACCCTGGCCAGCGGGATCTACGGCATGACCGACACCATTTCCATCAACCAACCGTCATTAAGGTGATTACCCCATGAAGACAATCGCAGATACACAGGCCGGCACGGTCATCGTCACTCCGGATTACCCGGACAATCCGAAACACCCCGAAGCCACGCCCGGCAGGGAAGGGGGCTGGACCATGGCCGAGATCGGCTTCGGACTGATCATCGCCGCCGGCCTCGCTGCCGTTGTGCTGGCGGGCGGCACGGCAATCCTGGAAGGAAACCGGACCCAGACTGCCATCCAGGAGGTGAACAACGCGGTGATCGCGGCGCAGTCCTACCGGGCCGTGAACGGAGACTACGAGGATATCAGCGTCGAGGAGCTGGTCGACAAGGGATTCGTCCTGCCCGGTTTCACCGATGACGGCGAGGGCGAGAACGTCTATGGGCAGGACCTGACCATCGCGTCGGCCAGCAGCCATGCGGACGCGAACATCGACTACGAGACGGACAGCGCCGAAGCATGCGCCCAGCTGCTGCTCAGGATCGAGAACCAGCCGTTCATCACCGGTACCGCGCCATCCTGCAGCACCGCCCACGCGCTCGATTTCACGATCGAGTAGGTCAAGTCGGATCGGTTGAGATCAGCCGGGACCGGTCGGTGCGGCTCCTGGGATACACGTTCGCGATCGCCTTCATGGGCGCGCTCGCGGTCGCCGCGGTGACGCGCTACGGGGAGCATCGCAAGCGCGCGGAGCTTGACGTCGATGTCTCGCATGTCCGGGATGTCGCCATGCAGTTCGCCGCGCACCGGTGCGACTCGCTCCCCGCTACGCCGGTCGGCCTCGCCGCGGCCGCAACCGAGGTTGGCATTTCCGGATTTCCTGGACTGCATATCGATCACCCCGACCGTTGGTCGATCAGTCTCACCGCGCGGCCGGGAACCCGGCATACGATGGGATTTGCCCTCGAGGCCCTGTATGCGGCCGGCGACTCCGACTGGCAGGTCACGCATCTTCTCGAGCGCCATGGCGCGGTCCGGACCGCCGTCGGCGTGGCCATTCCCCTGAAACGTCGAAGGCCTTCGGCCAACCGGTCCGGTTTTCAGCTCCTCCTGGAGGAAATGTCATGTTGAAAAAATCATCGAAAGGAAAGTACAAGAGAAAAAAGGAACGCGGGGAGGTGTTGTTGAGTCTCGCTCTCGCCCTGGCCGTGATTGCGGCCCTTTCCGCCGCGTATCTCAACTGGAAACACACCCAGAACCGCGAGGTCGCGGCCATGCGCACCGCGGAAGGGATCGCCCTCATCCAGGAGGCCCTGTATTCCTATCGCCTCAATCCGGACCACGGCTATGCCTGGCCGGCGGCGATCGCGGATCTCGAACCCTATATCCCGAATTTCGCCGGAGGAGGGCGGAACGGCGTCGGACAGCCCTACACCCTGGTTGCCGTCACGCCGGCGACACCGACGTCCGGAATCACCATCGCGACAGATCTTCTGACCTCGGATGCGGCCGAAGATGTGAGAAGGCTCTTTCCCGTCAGCGGCGCCGTTACCGGTACCAGCGTCCGTGTCGGAGTTCCGGTTCCCGGCCACGAGGCCGCCCGGGAGGCCATGCTTCCCAGGGATGGACTTCGCAACATGGAAGGCGACCTCGACTTGGGCGGCAACGAGATCTCCAACGTGGACC
>CAZZNP010000184.1:0-3412 GCA_964655785.1 uncultured Gemmatimonadota bacterium | reverse complement strand
CCGTAGATCTCCTCCCGGAGGTCCTGCCAGGAATACGCCTCCAGGGAATCTCTTCCTCCGGCTTCACCCACGCTGCATTCGGGTAGGACGTATTGTCCGCGGGAGGATTTCGTTGAGAGCACCTGCCGCAAACCCTCTTCAACCACTGAGCGCAGCGGCCGTCCGGTCTGCTGCGCGTGTCGCTTTGCGCGCGCCAGCAAATCGTCCTGGATGTCGAGCGTTATCTTCATGATGCAATATCTCTATCTTGCGTCGGGCCATCTCCAATAACCTGATATGCGACCATACCAGCCAACCAGTCCTCACACGTAGAACGTGCGGACCAAATCAACCCATCACACGCAGAACGCGCGGATCATATCCTTGTACGCGTCGATCGCCAGGTCGTACTGGTCGAGGTCCATCCACTCGTCCACCGTGTGGGCCTGGCTGATATCCCCCGGGCCCAGCAGGATGAGTTCCATCTTCCTGCCGAAGACCAGGCCGTCGGTGCCGTAGGGAACCGTGTGGGCCTGCTCCGTTCCGGTGATGCGAAGGGCCGTCCGGACCAGGTCCGAATCCGGGTCGGTGCTGAAGGGATCCCCGATCTTCTGGATCGTCAGTTCCACGCCGCAGCGTTCGGCCGCCTGCCGCGTGCGGTCCAGGATGGCTTCCTGGTCCTGGCCGGGCATGGGCCGGTAATAGACCGTGCATACGCTGCTGGGGGCCGTCATGTTCAGGGCGATCCCGCCGTCATTGATGCCGATGTTCCAGTCGGAGAAAGGTGGATCGAACTCGTCGTTCAGGTGCCTGGGGTCCGTGCGCAACTCGTCGTGGATGGCTTTCATCTCCGAGAGGAAGGGGATCATGGCGAGATGGGCGTTGACGCCTTTGCCGGTGCTGCTGTGGGCCGCCCGGCCTTTCGTCTCCGCCCGCATGAAAACGGCGCCCTTGTGCGCTCTCACGACCTCCATGCGCGTGGGCTCGCAGATGATCCCGTAGCGCAGGCCGTTATCGGCCAGGAACTCGGAACGGTCGCTGACTTCCGCCGCGCCCCAGCACCCGACTTCTTCATCGGCGGTGAATACGAGGTAGATCGGCGCCGCAAGTTCCGATGCCTCGAAGGCCCCTCCCGCCGCCAGCATGGTGGCCAGCGCGCCTTTCATGTCGCAGCTGCCGCGGCCGTATATCCTGTTGTCCCGGATCTCCGCCGCGAAGGGGTCCGTCTCCCAGCCGTCCACCGGAACGGTATCGGAGTGCCCCAGCAGCGCCAGTCCGCCCCGCCCTTCGCCCTTGCGGCCGACGAGATTGACCTTCTCCACGCCGTTGGCGTCCCGGTAGGTGATGCGCTCGACCGCGAAACCCTGCCGGTCGAGTTGCTCCTCGAGGTAATCGGAAACGGGCGCGTTGCTGTTGGCGCTGATCGAATTGAATGCGATCAGTTCACGGGTGACCTGGACGGGATCGAACATGGCTGCCGCCTGCTTTCGGATGGGGACGATTGCGGTTAAGACGGTTGCGGTTTAAAGGATGCCGGAGGTCGGACTCGAACCGACACGACCTTGCGGTCAAGGGATTTTGAGTCCCTCGCGTCTACCAATTCCACCACTCCGGCACAATCAAGATAGCCCGCCGGAGACATGCTCGTCCGGCGGGCTATCGTTCAAAACAAAACGGGGACGACGGGACTCGAACCCGCAACTTCTGCCGTGACAGGGCAGTGCTCTAACCAGATTGAACTACGCCCCCGATTTGATGCATGGGCGATACTGGATTCGAACCAGTGACCTCATGCTTGTAAGGCATGCGCTCTGAACCAACTGAGCTAATCGCCCGCACGTGAATACACGCTACGGTCGACGCGATTCCCGGTCGCCGGTCGAACCCGCCCGCGAGAACTTTCCCCGCCAGATCAAGACTACGGGTATGCCCACGCAGTATCCGGAAACCATCAGCAACGGCGCCAGGGTAATCGATTCGTAGGCCAACGCGACGAAACCCAGCATTATGACGCCGAGTACTACGGCGAGGAGACGAAAATGGGAACCCCGGAACGGTGGAACATGGGCCTGGGAACCCGTGGCGCGACGCCGTCCGGAAGGCCGGGATGAACCGGGCTCTGACTGCGGTCTCTTCGCCATGCTACTTATGCCTCCACGAACGGCCAATATACGCAAACGGCCGCTTCGAGTCAAGTTCGATTTAAGGCGGGAAGGCCCCTATTCCTTGACCACCCAGAGCTTCACGTTGGCCTCGACCCGGGCGTGCAGCGCGATGGGTACCGTGTATATGCCCAGCGCCTTGATGGGCTCGTCGAGATTGATCTTGCGCCGGTCTATTTCGTAGCCCTTTTCCTTCAGCAGATCGGCGATATGCTGCTGAGTAACGGAACCGAACATGCGGTCTTCTTCACCAACCTGTACGACGGCGGTGAGCGAGACTTCCTCCAGGATCTTCGCGAGTTCGGAGGTCTGTTCGATGGTCTTGGCTTCCAGGGCCAGTTGCTGCTTCATTTTGCCCTGTAGCATCTTCAGGTTTCCTGGTGTTGCCGGAATGGCCTTCTTCGTCAGCATCAGGTAGTTTCTGCCGTACCCGTTGGAAACGTCGACGATTTCACCGATGTTCCCGAGATTGTGCACAGATTCGGTCAATATGAGCTTCACGTCCGACTCCTCGGCTACTTGTAGGTCTCTTCGATGAAGGGGAGCAGGCCGATGTGCCGCGCCCGCTTGACGGCCTTGGCGAGGCGGCGCTGGCACAACGCGCTGGCGCCGGAAATCCGGCTGGGTACGATCTTCCCCCGTTCGGTGACGAAGCGCCTGAGCTGTTTCGGATCCTTGTAGTCGATGTTCTTGATGCGGCCCGGTATGCGCGTCTGCTTTCTTCCCCTGGTCATCTTTGACTGGTTCATGCTTCCGCTCCCGTTTTCTTTTCGGCCTGTTCCGCCTTTTCGGCCTGCTCGGCTTTCTCGGCCTGTTCCGCCTTTTCGTATATATGTGCCGGATGCTTCCTGACCCGTTTCGTCATGTGACGGAGTACGCGATCGTTCAACTTGAACGACCGGTCCAACACGTCCACCAGGTCCGGTTCGCCATCGAAACGGATCAACGTGAAGAACCCCTGGTGGGCATCGTTGATCTCATAGCTGAGTTTCCGGCTTCCCCAGCGTTCCGTGTCGACGACCTGCCCCTTGTTCGACGCGATAAGCCCCTCGATGGAGGAGATCTCCTCCTCGAGCGGCTCTTCTTCAAGCTTCGAGTTGATAATCACCACTGTTTCATAGGACCGCACGTGCATGCCTCCCTGGTTGTATACGGCTTCGCCAGTCCGAATGGCCTGTCTTTCCGATTTGCCTGTCTTTCCGATCTGCCTGTCTTTCCGATCTGCCTGTCATTCCGAATGGCCTGTCCTTCTGAATTGCCTGTCTTTCCGA
>CAZZNP010000183.1:1605-3428 GCA_964655785.1 uncultured Gemmatimonadota bacterium | reverse complement strand
GAGAACCCTTATGATTCGAGCGGTGAGTACCAGGGCGTTTCCGGATCCCACACCAGCGCGCGGTCGTTCGTCTCCAGGAGATCGAAGCCGGCTGCCACCATGCTCGCGCAGCACTCCTCCGCCGTGATCAGATCTGGAATACCGTAGCCGAGCTGGATGTCGTGCTTGATTCGTCGATGCTCTTCGTTACCGGGATCGTAGCGATCGGTCATTACGCATTCATCGGCCACCAAAAGACCGCCGGGCTTCAGGACCCGAAACAACTCCGTGAAGACCCGCGTCCGGTCGGGAGCATGGCAGGTCGACCCGATAGCGTAGATCCGATCATAGGTGGCATCGCCTGCCGGCAGGTCCATGAAGTCGGCCACCATCACCTCGCACTGCTTCGAGAGACCCGCTGCCTCGTTGTAACGCCGGGCCTTTTCGACCTGTTCGGGGACGACGTTGGCCCCGACGATCCGCGCTCCGGAGTAGCGCGCGATTTCGCGCATGGGTCCCCCGACCCCGCAACCGACATCGAGGACCAGCATCCCCGGCTTCAGCCCCAAGCGGTCGGAGACGTACCGTTCGTGCCGCCGGATCGCGTCGGCGAACGCCTCGCCCTTCTCGAAGGAACACATGTGGTGCGACCGTCCCCAGGCGATCTCGTACAGGCCGGCGCCCAGGGCATAGTGGCACCTGGCCAGTGTAACGTAGTTCTGCTTTCGGGCGGACACGGCCTCATCGTCGTTCTTCATGAAGAGGTCGATGTACAATTCGATCTTTTCGGATTTACTGACGTTGTCCGGCAGATGCGACGATCGCGTCATGGCATTCATTACACTCGATAGAATATGCCCATTTACTATGTTTGATGAGGTCTTGAACTTCGGGAGCCACCCGATTATCGGGTCAACCCGCAGACTATGTCGCAACGAATATGTTGGCTGTGACAATGAAATTTGTCAAGGAAAATGGATTTGAAATATCTGGCATGTGAATAAAAGAACCATCAGCGAGGAGATAAGCGGAAATGGATTCCGTCGAACCCTCCCGCCTTGGTCGGCTCCGACACCGGAATGACGAGGGAGGAGGGTTTGCGGTTTTCGTAAGGGTCAGACATATATGTCTGACTGTGTGTTCTCCCATTTTTCCGTGTTTTCGTCCGGGCGATTGGGCGGACACGCGGGTCCGCCCCTACATATCGAACCCGATGGATCAGGGCTTTTTCAACACCCCACTCTCCGTCGGAAGAATTCCTCCCTCATCAGTCGGAATTTGTCCCCCAAGGGCGCATCGCCCCGCTCCCTGTGCTATAAGGAAGCACCGGAGAAATTATTGCCCCGACATTCATGGAGAGGACGCATGGCAATCTTAAAGGCGCGGCCGCAGGAGGTGGAAATCGACCTGTCCCGCACCGCCTTCATCGTGGTCGACATGCAGAACGCTTATGCGAAGAAGGGCGGAATGCTCGATTTGGGAACGGGCATCGACGAGTCCCGCACGAACCCCGTCATCGATGCCAACGGGCGCCTGCTCGATGCGGCGCGCGCGGCGGGCGTGAAGGTCATCTATCTCCAGTTCGGGTACAAGCCCGACTTGAGCGACGCGGGCGGACCGCAGTCGCCCAACGTCCGCAAGCAGATGGCCATCCGGATGATCAAGGAACGTCCCGCCGACCGCGACAAACTCATCATCGAGGGAACATGGGGATGGGAGATCATCGACGAGCTCAAACCCGGGCCGGACGACCTGGTGGTGAAGAAGGCCCGCTACAGCGGCTTCGCGGGAACGACGCTGGAAAACCAGTTGAACGGCCTCGACATCCGGCACATCCTCTTCAC
>CAZZNP010000183.1:0-1505 GCA_964655785.1 uncultured Gemmatimonadota bacterium | reverse complement strand
GCCCACGACAAACGGATGGTTGTTCATCGCTTTCCTCGTTCTCGTCCTGACGACAACCATCAATCCCATCATCAACAACAAGTACTTCACGATCCTGTGGTATCCGCTGGTCGCCCTATACGGGCTCTGGGTGCTGATTCGTGTGGTGAACGAAGAGGAGGACGCGTCATGATATGGTCCTCGCCGTACTTCATCTTCGGAGCGGTCGTCGTCTACCTGATCGTCACCATCCTGGTCGTTTACCGTTATCACTCCGAAAAGGCGACCGAGGAAGATTACTACGTGGCAGGCCGCAACGTCGGCTACATTCCCAACTCGTTCAGCATCGTGGCCACACTCATGTCGGGCGGGATATACCTGGGCACGGTGGGCTGGTTCTACCTGAAGGGCGTGGGCTTCGTGGGCTACGGGTTCGCTTACGCGTTCATGGCATTCCCTCTCTGGTACATCGGCAAGCGCCTCTGGCCGGTGGGCAAGAAGTTCAACTACGTCACCGCACAGGATTTCTACGGGGACTTCTACCAGAGTGAACTTCTGCGGATCTGCGGGGCCGTCGGGACCATCATCTTCCTGGTTCCGTATTTCGCCTCGAACGCCGTCGCCATGGGCACCGTCCTCGAGCGGTTCGCGAACATTCCCTACGTATGGGGGGTGCTCCTCCTGCTCGTCATCGGAGTGGGCTACACCATCTACGGCGGGATGCGAGGGGTCATCTATACCGACGTCTTACAGGGCGTGATCTCCCTGTCTTTCGGCGTTGTTGCCCTTTCGTATCTCTTTTACGCCGTGGGCGGCTACTCCACGATGATCGATAAGCTGCCCGAGTCGCATACCCTGTTTACGCCCGACGCCATATCCTTCGGGCTTTTCCTCGGCTGGTTCGTGTTCATGGCCTCCCATCCCCTCACGATGGGAGACCGCATGACGCGCATGTACACCATCCGCAGCCTGGACGAGTATCGTCGAAACGTGATTCTGGCGGCGGTGATGCTGCTCGTGATGGTCGTGATCTTCCTCTTCCTCGGGATGATCAGCCGCGTCTTCGCCGGCCCCGGCCTGAACATGGACCAGGCCATCCTCGTGACCATCCAGAAGCAGGCTCCCTGGCTGATGGCCTGGCTGGTGGTGGTCGTCTGGGCGTGCGGCATGTCCACCCTGGATTCCGGCCTGGTGGGCGCAAACGCCATCCTGTCGAAGGACATCGTCCGGGGCTTCATCAAGAAGGACGTCTCCCAGGAGCAATCCGTCCTGATCGGGAAGTGGGCCATGCTGGTCTTCGGGCTTCTTGCCGTGTGGATCGCCCTCGCCCGGCCGCCCTACATCTGGGCCCTGGTCAAGCTGGTGGTGATGTTCCACATGCAGTTCCTGCCCCTGCTGATCGGAGGCCTCTACTGGAAGCGGGCCTCGAAGCTGGGGGCCGAGGTGGGCTGGGTCGTCGGGGTCGCGCTCGGCACCTACTACACCTTCTTCGCCTCGGGGCCGCCGCCCATCAACGTGGGCAGCGC
>CAZZNP010000182.1:0-3467 GCA_964655785.1 uncultured Gemmatimonadota bacterium | reverse complement strand
CTGGATCGATATCGGTGAAGAAAGCCTGGGTTCGGTGCAGTGCGAATGATAGTCCTGTTCCGGCGCCGTACCGGAATCAGAAGGGAGTCAACCCGTGTACCTGTCCCGCAGCAACGGTTCGCCGTCGAGAAGAATCTGCTCGACCCAGATCGACGGCGCGTCGTTCCGAGCCGGCGCACCGATGATGGAAATCTCGTCGCCCGGCGTGATGATGTCCGGGGTCCAGCCTTCTTCCTGGATCAGCCGGATGCTGCCCGGCAGACCCGCCAGCCACCTGACGACCGAACCGTCGGCAGCCGTCACGTTGAAGAGGATCTGGGTGTGCGGGTTGACGAACTGAGATTCCGTCACGGTGCCGTTAACGGTGATCGACCTCGTCAGGTCGTAGACTACATTTGAGCCGTGGTGACTCAGGGACGGGACTGATGGAAACGCCATGGCGATTCCGGCGAGAATTGCGGCTACTCTGGTACTCATGGAAACATCCCGTGTCACTCGAAGCGGAGACAGAAAAAATTATAGCGGCAAGGAGAATCATGAGGCACGCAAGAATGGCCGTGCCGGCGCTCATGGCGGTTGCCGGCGTGTTCGCACTGTCCACTGCCATCGCCCAGGACTGGGTCGCGGAGTCGGTCTGTGCGGACAACACGCCGGCTGTGTTCCACGCCTGCGCCCTGGAGGCAGCAGGGTCGTTCGAACCGCCGCGGTCGTCCGACGGCCGGCCGGAGCTCGGAGGCTACTGGATGCTGCCGGGCGGGCAGTTCGGCGGCGCGTACGAGGATCTGGAGGAGCATCCGGGCGAACTCGATGCCCTCGGCGGTGCGGCCGCGATCGTCGACCCGCCGGACGGCACGTTGCCGATCCTGCCCTGGGCCGCCGAGCAGTCGGATCTCAACGCGGTGCAGTATATCCATCACAACGCGGCATGCCTGCTGGCCGGCGTTCCCAACACCATGTATCACGGCGGGCCGCGCCAGTTCCTGCAAACGCCGGACCACTTCGTGATCCTCTCCTATAATGCGCACGCGTATCGAATTGTCCGTCTGGATGACCGCCCTTCGCCGGGAGAGGCAATCCGCCTTTGGAACGGCGACTCCAGGGGCTGGTGGGACGGCGACACGCTGGTGATCGAGACAAGCAACCAGAACGCTCTGCCCTGGCTCGACCAGCGTGGAAGGTTCTACACCGAGGAGGCCCGGGTGGTCGAACGTGTCACGCTCATCGATCCCGACACCCTCCATTACCAGGCAACCGTCGATGACCCGAACGTCTATACCCGGCCCTTCACCATCGCCTTGCCCTACCGTCGCATCGGCGATGAGACATACGAGATTCCGGAGCTCGCTTGCTACGAGAACAACGTGGAGCTGATGGAGGTTTACCGCCAGGTGGGGCTTGCGCTCTATCCGGGCATCAGCCCCGAAGAGGCAATGAATGCACGGGGAGAACAGTGAAACAGGTTCGCGTCGCCCTCGAGCCGGGCGGCGCTTCCGCCCGCCCTTGAGTTCGGTCCTCTTGACTCTGTCGCAAGCAGACCGGTCTAATACCGCCTCTGCAAGGGGGCCAGGTAGCTCAGTTGGTAGAGCAGCGGACTGAAAATCCGCGTGTCGGGTGTTCGATTCACCCCCTGGCCACCATCTTCAAATAACAGCAAATTCACGGTGGCCTTCGGACGGCCGGGAACAATGTGCGAATCGTAGGACTTCCCTCAGTACGGGACCGGGCCCGGTCCCATGCCGGGGTTGGCCTGCTTGCCTCGCTGGCCATTGTCATGACCGGGGGCCTCCTGCACCCGGGCGCCCCGGTTCACGCCCAGGCGGACTTCGAAGGCATATGGGTCATCAACCCGCGCCCAGGCGTAAGAGGCGCACCCAGCGAAGACGAGATCAGGTACACGCCGGCCGGGCGGGCGGAATGGGAACGGTTCGGTGCAGAGGTCGATCCTTCGTTCCGGTGCATCATGCCGGGCATTCCCCGGGGGTTTACGGATCCCTACCCGATTGAAATCATTCAGCAGGATCATCAGATCGTGATCCTGCACGAGTACTACCACCAGGTGCGCCGCATCTTCATGGACGGCCGGGAAGCGCCGGACTACTGGCCGAATACGCTGGGCGGTTACTCCACCGGCCGTTGGGAGGGTGAGACGCTGGTCGTCAGAACCACCCATATGTCGCCGGACAACCTGATGGATATCCACGGCCGCCCGTTTTCGGGGGCCGGCGACACCTATGTCATCGAGCGTTTCACACGCAACGGGGATCTCCTTTCCCGGATCGCCGAAGTGCACGATCCGACGTACTATGAAGCACCGTTCGTGATCACCCACGAATGGAAGCTTGAGCCTGGCGGGGAAATCTGGGAGTACGCCTGCGATCCCCAGTTTGGCGACGTCGGACCCGGAGGCGCGATTCAGGGTGGTTCAGAGGGCTAGAACCAGGAGGCCGCAGCCATGAGAGCCAGGGCGCTTGCCGGAAAACTCTCGCCCGTCATTCTCGCCATCGGCGCGGGCGCGCCGGCAATCGGTCACCACAGTACGATCTACTTCGATCTCGACGCCGAAATCGTGCACGAAAACGTGCGTGTGGTCGCATTCCACGTTACCAATCCCCATGGAGTCCTGGTTTACGCGGTTACGGACGACGCGGGCAACGAGGTGGTGTGGAATGCGGAACTCCCCAGCGCCAACTTTACGATGCGCGGCGGTATCTTCGAGTCGATGCTGAGCCCGGGAGACGTCATTCCCGTCGTGGTCGGCTGGCCCGGCATTCCCGGCCGCACCCGGGAACACTTCACGCGCCTGAAGCGCATGACGATGGCCAATGGCGACGTGGCCACGTTCACGATCACCAGCGCAACGCTGACTCCGGCCGAAACCGGGTAAGGCCCGGCTCGCTTACCGAATTGCCACACGGGGGCACAGGCCCTCGCGAGGCCGGTACCGGCGATGAAGGCGAGGCTGCGTGGCGGACGTGACTTCCCCGCCCGCGCTCAGGGGTCGGGCGCAGGCGAGAGAACGATCTGCCTGTAGCCGCCGGAGCGCCGGAAGTGGACGATCAGGAACAGGAAGCCGAGCGCCATGAACGCCGGGACCACCGCGGTGGCCTTCAGCGCGCTCTGGCCGCCGTAGAACGACGCGTCCCGCACGGCCTGTTCATCCGGGGTCAGGACGATACTGAAGTCCTTGGCCTTCTCCATCACGGGGCCGGCCCTGGAACCGTCCAGCCCCTGGACGGCGGGGAAGAACAGGAACCGGTTCGTGCCTTCGGCCCTGTACTCTTCGTAGACGGCGGGGGCGTTCGCCTGGAGATGCTCGGAGGCGTAGCGGTCCTGGAGGTAGCCGATGCCCGGGCCGCCGAGCAGGCCGGCCGAGAGCATTCCGACGCCGCCGACCGCGCCCAGGGTGAGCGCTCCGCCCCTTGGGAAGCGCTCGGACACGACACCCAGCATCGTCGGCCAGAAGAAAG
>CAZZNP010000181.1:0-3488 GCA_964655785.1 uncultured Gemmatimonadota bacterium | reverse complement strand
CGGGCAGCGGCAGCGAGGGCAACGGATGATCGCGGGGATGACCCTCGTCCTTGCGCTTTCTCTGTTCGTATGCTGGGTACCGGCCGGGTCCGCGTCGGCACAGCAGGTTGCTGCGACCAACAACTGCGTCACCTGCCATGCCGGCCTGGACGACGAGGACATGAGCCTGCCGGTGTTCGAATGGCAGCGAAGCGTGCACAGTCCCGCGGGCATCTTCTGCCAGGACTGCCACGGCGGCAATCCCGCCACGATGGTGGAGGACGATGCGCACGACGTCGAAAGGGATTTCGTGGGCCTGCCTGATCCCTATGTCGTACACGAACTGTGCGGCGAGTGCCACCAGGTCCAGATGGACAACTACGTGCCCAGCCCCCATGGGCTCGAGGGTGACTTCTGGCCGAACTGCGTAGACTGCCACGCGAACCATGAAGTGCTCTTCCCGCAGGCGTCCGCGATTTCCATACCCGACAACTGCGAAGACTGTCACGAACAGGCCATCATGGACGACTTCATCGCCCTGACAGACCGGGGACTGGCACCCGTGAACGAATTCCGCCAGGCGGCGTCGGAGATCGGTGCGGCGGGCGTACCGGTCGACGCGATCATGGCCCAGGCGGCCCTGGCCCGGGATGCCTATATCGAACAGGCCTCCCACGTGTTTGTACTCGAAAAGATGATCGCCGTCGTCGATTCGCTGGAACAGGTCTATCCGCAGATCCGCAAGGAAGTGGAAACCGCGCGCACCGAAGTCGATACCCGGCGCAGGTTCGGCTGGATGTTCATCGGCCTGTTCCTGGTGCTGGCGGGCGTCATCTGGTTGTATCGCCGCGCGCTGCCGGATCCGTGAGCGGGCAGTTGACGTTCCAGGTAAGTGAGATAAGTCCATGTCCGCACGTACAATCCTTTGTGTCCTCCTCGCCGCCGCCACCCTTGGCGCCGATGCCGGACCCATCCGGCCCGTGCCCGACGGCAAGGGGACGGCCACGCTCGCGCAGGCGGTCCTGCGCCTGCCGGTCGTCGCCAGCCTGCTGCACACCGGCGCTCATCCAGACGACGAAAACAGTGCACTGGTCGCCTATGTCAGCCGCGGCCTGCACGTACGGACGGCCTACCTGTCGCTCAATCGCGGCGAGGGCGGCCAGAATCTGATCGGTCCCGAACTGTACGACGCCATCGGCGTGATCCGGACGGAAGAACTGCTGGCGGCCCGCCGTTACGACGGTGCGGGGCAGTTTTTCACCCGTGCCTTCGACTTCGGTTTTTCCAAGTCCGCCGAAGAAACCCTGGACTACTGGAACGGGGATGAAATGCTCCTGTCAGACGTCGTGCGCGTGATCAGGCGCTTCCGCCCCGACGTGATCGTATCCGTCTTCGCCGATTCGCCCCGCGACGGCCACGGCCACCACCAGGCATCGGGGAGGATCACGCGGGAAGCCTTCCAAGCCGCGGCCGACCCGAAACGGTTTCCGGAACACCTGCGTGACGGTCTGCATCCCTGGCAGGCCCGAAAGCTCTACATCAACAACACCCGGGCGTCCTTCGACAGCATCGATTCCCTGGTGGTCGAAGTGGGGGCCTACAGCCCCGCGCTGGACCGGTCCTACCGCGAACTCGGTCTGGCGGGCCGCAGCATGCATCGCTCGCAGGACATGGGTACCTTGCAGCCGAAAGGGCCGGCGACCACGAAGATCAAGCTGGTGGCGCGCGCGGGCATGGCGGACGCGGACGGAGACAGCCACCTGTTCGACGGCCTCGACACGACCTTCATGCGGCTACATGCCATGGCCGGCCCGGATGCCGGGAAGATCCCGGATTTCGCCGGCCGGCTCGGCCGCCTGGACGCGCTGGCGCGCGAGGCCGTGGGCGCGTACCGGCCGCTGGACCCGCCCGCGCTGCTGGATCCGGTGCTGGAGGGCCTGCGCACCATCCGGACACTTCGCGACGATCTCGTTGAAAGTGCATTGCCGGCCGGATTGCGCGCCGACCTCCTTTTCCAGATCGACCTGAAGGAGCAGGATTTCGCGGACGTCGCGGCCCTGGCCCTCGGCATGGCCTTCGAGGTACTTACCTACGAAGACCGGGTGGTCCCGGGCGACACCCTTGGGATCAACCTGGAGCTGTTGAACCGAAGTACCCGGACCGTCCGCGTCTCTCAACTCGGTCTCGAAGTCCCGGAAGGCTGGACGGCCACGGCCGATCCGGTTTCGCCGGAACCGGCTGATTCGATCGGGCGGGCCGGACCGACGGCTGAAATCGGATATAATGAAAGCGTGAGAAGCGATTGGCGGGTTTCCGTTCCACCCGGCGCCCGTCTCACCCGGCCCTACTGGCATCGCCGGTCCCTGAACGACCGGCGCGTCGAGGTGGAAGACCCGGCGTTGATCGGGCTGCCATGGAGCCCCCAGTCGGTGGCCGGTAAAGCGCGCATCGCGGTGGACGGCGTGGAGATCGAATTTCGGCAATCCGCACAATACCGTTTCGCAGACCGGGCCTTCGGCGAGATCCGCCGCGAACTCCAGGTGGTGCCCGCGCTTTCGGTCACCGTGGACCCGCGGGTCGTGGTCGCCGGAGCAGGCCGGGAAACGCCCTTACGGTTCAGCGCATCCGTACTCAGCAACGTTGCAGGTACGACGGAAGGCAGCCTGACGCTCGAAGCGCCGGACGGCTGGGAGGTTTCCCCCGCCGCGTTTCCGCTCTCTTTTTCGGGAAAGGGACAGACCGGGACCTTCAACTTCACGATTACCCCGTCCGTCGGCGCACAGGTCGGCGCCCACGAGATACGCGCGGTTGCGCAGACCGGCGGAATGGCGTACCGCGAGGGATACGAGGTGATCGCCTATCCCCATATCGAACCCAGGCACCTGTACCGCGACGCGGCCTCCACCGTGCAGGTCACCCCCGTCGAGCTGCCTGAAGACCTGAGTGTGGGCTACATCATGGGCACCGGCGACCAGGTGCCGCTTGTGCTGGAACAGATGGGCATGCGGGTACGGTTGCTAACGAAGGAGGACCTCTCCGCGGGGGACCTGGGCGCCTACGACCTGATCATCGCGGGCATCCGTGCCTACGAAGTGCGGCCGGATCTCGTCGCAGTGAACCGGCGCCTGCTGGATTACGTGGAGGACGGGGGCGTCTATATCGTGCAATACAACAAGTACGCCTTCAACCAGGATCAATACGGACCCTACCCCTACCGGATTAACCGTCCCCATGACCGGGTCACCCGGGAAGACGCGCCGGTGGAGATCCTGTTGCCGGATCATCCCGTGTTCAACCGGCCCAACCGGATCACGGAGGCCGATTTCGAAGGATGGGTGCAGGAACGCGGCCTGTATTTCCTGGGAGAATGGGATTCCCGCTACACGCCGCTCATGGCCTCGCAGGATCCGGGAGAACCTCCCAGGGCCGGCGGACTCGTCGAAGCCCGTTACGGCAAGCACCAGATAGTCCACAACCCTTACGTGGTGGGGGAACTGGAAGCGAAGGGC
>CAZZNP010000180.1:2001-3541 GCA_964655785.1 uncultured Gemmatimonadota bacterium | reverse complement strand
GAGGATCCTCCTCTTTGATCTCCATCAACCGGGCAGGCAGATTTTTCCCAGTACCGCCGGCCGATCCGCTCCCGTCGCTCCCGGCAGACTGCCCGGCCGGCCCCGGACCGTCTGGTCTGCGAGCACCGCGAAGGCCACGGCTTCCTTGGCGTCCGACGAGAGGCCATGATCATTGGAAGTCGCCACCTTTACGGGAGCCATAATCTGTGAGAGTCGTTCGAGCATAAACCCGTTCCGGGCGCCGCCGCCGCTCACGATCATTTCGTCCAGTTTCGTGGCGACGGGCTCGACGAACCGGTGGCAGGCGTCTTTTATGGAACGGACGGTGATTTCCGTGGCCGTCGCAAGTAGATCCTCGCCGCTGAGCCCGGCCTCCCGCCCCGCGCGTACCAGGGCTTCCGCGCAGCGGTCCCCGAACAGTTCCCTGCCCGTGGACTTGGGAGGAGGCCGCTTGAAGTAGGGCATGGCCAGAACGTCCGCTACCAGTTGCTCGGCGGGCTTTCCTCGCCGCGCACCCGCACCGTCCGCGTCCATGTCGCGTCCCAGCTCCATCCGGGCGACCGCGTCGATCAACATGCTGGCTGGCCCCGTATCGAAGGCCATCACGTCTTCGGGTTTCGGGTCCACGGGCAGTATGGTAAGGTTCGCGATGCCGCCCAGGTTCAGAAGCCCCCGGGCCTTTCCGGAATGCCTGAAGAGCAGGTAGTCCACGTATGGCACGAGTGGCGCGCCCTGACCGCCCCTGGCCACGTCCGCGACACGAAAGTCGCCGACCGTCACCACGCCCGTTCGCTGAGCGATCACCGAAGGATCGCCGATCTGCAGCGTCGCCCCGGTTTTCACGCCGAATCTTTCTTCCCGTCCGGGGAGATGATGGACGGTCTGGCCATGGGATCCGATCAGATCGATCTCCTTCATGGTCAATCCGGCATATCCTGCCACGCCGATCGCCGCCCTGGCAAAGAGTTCCCCCAGTTCGAAATGCAGGCGGCCAAGTTCGTCGATTCTGCCCGTTTCCGAATCGGAGACATTCATCAACCGGTCGCGTAGACCGGATGGAAAGGCCACCGTATCGAACTCCAGTACGTCCAGGGACAGTCCATCGTCCTTGCCGCACAGACGTATTACCGCGGCATCGATCCCATCGGCGGACGTTCCTGACATCAGTCCGATAATCCTGCGGTATCGAGCTGTCTGGAATCCTGATAACACGAGTATGGGCCCTTGCCCGGCTCATCGGGCACGCCGGTACGTCCGGGCCGACCTGCCAACCCGGCGGCTGCTTCCGTTACTTGCCATTTGTTGATCTCGATCGCCGAATTTGCTTCTGAAATATGACCCGCCGTCCGTAATATGTCAAGACGGTTGGCGTGGACCACGGCAGCCATTGAACATCATTTCGGGATTCGAAAAACCGTTGCGAAAACGTGTCCGTAATTTATCTTATCTGTAAACAATAAAACTCAGGGATAATGTGGCGAGCATGATCCGTCTGGTGTGCATGATCCGTCTGGCGTGCATGATCCGTCTGGCGTGCATG
>CAZZNP010000180.1:0-1901 GCA_964655785.1 uncultured Gemmatimonadota bacterium | reverse complement strand
GATCCGTCTGGTGTGCATGATCCGTCTGGCGTGCATGATCCGTCTGGCGTGCATGGTAAGCGTGGCCCGAACGACTCGCCCGGTCCGTCCGGTCTCGACCGGTTCACCTGGACCGCATGAATCGCCCGATAAAGTCTGGTCTCGACTGGTTCGCCTGGACCGACCGGTCTCGAATGGTTTCATCTGGGCCGTCCGTTCCGTTATGGAACCATCCCTTTTCACCAAGTAAAGCGAGGATACTCATGAAAGATTCGACCTGGATCCGGTGGGTTGCGTTTTCGGCCATTTGTATTTCGATTACTCTGACAAACAGCCCCGCCCTGGCCCAGAACCACGCGCCGAATCCGTACACCGAGGTAGAAGGCATTTGGGGCAAACTGGGCGGTGACAGGACCTGGGGTGCCACGAGCGCGGTCTTCCCGGCCCAGGACGGCAGCGGGAACATCTGGGTGGCCGAACGATGCGGCCAGAACTCCTGCGTCGGCAAAGAAGACGTGCCGCCGGTCCTGCTCTTCGACAGCGACGGCAACCTGTTGAAGAGCTTCGGCGCCGGCATGTTCGTCTGGCCCCACGGCATCTTCGTGGACTCGGAGAACAACGTCTGGGTGACGGACGCCCGGGGCGGTGTGGGTATCGGCCACCAGGTACACAAGTTCAGCGAGGACGGGGAGTTGCTGATGAGCCTGGGCATAGCCGGAGTCGCGGGCGAAGGGGACGGCATCTTCAACCAGCCCTCCGACATCCTGGTGGCGCCTGACGGCAGCATTTTCGTGGCGGACGGTCACGGTTCCCGCGGAAACAACCGCATCGTCAAACTTGCGCCGAACGGATCGTTCATCAAGGCCTGGGGCGAGACGGGCCAGGCCTCCGGCGAATTCCGCGATCCTCACGCGCTGGCCATGGATTCCCAGGGCCGGCTGTACGTGGGCGACCGGGGCAATGCCCGGATCCAGATCTTCGACCAGGAAGGGGAATACATCGCCACCTGGACCCAGTTCGGCCGCCCGAGCGGCCTCTTTATCACCGCCGACGACATGCTCTACAGCGCCGACTCCGAGTCGAACGCGACCTGGGGAGCCAACCCGGGCTGGCGGCGGGGAATCCGCATAGGGAGCATCACGAACGGCGGGTACGTATCGGCCTTCATCCCCGATCCCGTGGTGGACGCCGATGACGCCGGGACGACCGGCGCGGAAGGCGTGGCCGTGGATGCCATGGGGAACGTGTACGGCGCGGAGGTCGGTCCCCGCATGCTGAGGAAGTACCTCTTAAACGGGGAGTAGACGGCCTGACGGACGTTCCATCCGACCAGATCGACCCCTTCTGAACCAAAAGCGCGGTAAGTGGGCGTAAAAAGATCCCACGGACCGCGCTTTTTGCTGTTTCAGTTAGATTTCCGCCTGTCGTATCACAGTCCCGGATGGACGCGGCCGATTATTCCTCTTCGTACAGCGCCTCGCCGCGGCTCAGCCGCAACGCGATCTGCGCGGTCTGGTTGAGCGCCCGCTGCGTCGGGGCGTGGGCGGCGAGATACCGGGCCGTGGCGATCAGCACGTGGTCGGCCGCGGCGCTTCCCCGCAACTCCTCGTACTGCCGAATGCCGGCCTCCAGCATCTGAAAACTGTGGAACTCGGCATCCTCCCTCAAGAGCGAGATCGCCAGCGCGCGGAACAACCGTTCCACCGGATGCCCGTCGGCCAGGTAACGATAGACCAGCCTGGCGGCCGGCTCCACCTGCTGCTGCGTATCCAGTTCGGTCAGAAACGCGTCGAGTATCTCGTCGGTCTCTCCGGCCAGATACGCCGTGGCCTTTTCGCCCGGCAGTCTCGCGGGCGGCACGTTGAGAAAGCGGTCCAGGTACACGGCCATGACGCCGTGGAAGACGCCGCGGACCAGCTCCG
>CAZZNP010000179.1:1333-3568 GCA_964655785.1 uncultured Gemmatimonadota bacterium | reverse complement strand
GGCGGTAGGTGCAGAACCGGTTCTGGAAGGGCATGTCCGTGCCCCACAGCAGCCGGCCGGCGCCGATCCGGCCGACTATCTCCTCCAGCGCCGGCAGGGCCTCGCGGTAGGGATAGTCGAACAAATCGCCGATCCGCACGGGAAAGCACACTTCCAGGCTGAGATTCGAGTTTTCGAAAGGCCGCCACAGGTCTTCTGGCAGTACGATCCGGTTCCCTTCGACAAACATGCGCCACGGGAAACCGTGCGTGATGCTGCAGACCGTGTCCGGGTACCGGTCCATCCAGTCCATGAGTACGCCAAGCTCGTCGAAATAACCTTGCGTCAGGTCGGCATGGTAGCCAAGCACGGGCCCGGCGCCCAGCGTGAAGAAAACGGGTACGTTCAGGGCGGCCACGGCGTCCCAGAACGGAAGGTAGGCGCCGCCGCTCCACGGTTGCTCGCTCCCGCGGTAGGCGAGCGTGGCGTTGAATTTCACGGCGTGCAGTCGGTGAGCGTCCACGGCCCGTTCGATTTCACCGATCACCCGATCGGTTTCCGCGGCAATGCGCCACTCGTCCACGGGCGCCATGGAGTAAAGTCGGCCTGGAAAGGCGGCAACGCATTCGGCCTGATATGCGCTGTCGCGGTTCAACATGGGATTGGTATGCAGCAGGGCGGCGTCCACGCCGGCGTAGTCCATCTCGGCGATCAGGCCTTCGGGCGTGTATTCGAGGTTGCGCAGATGGGGCGGGTAGAACTGCTTGGTGTAGTCTTCGCCATCGATCGTCCACACCACCCGGCCGTGGGTGCGATCGACGCGGAAATCCACGTCGGGGAGCGTGGACCAGTCCCCCGGCGACGACGGCGCGATGGCTTCCGAGGTTGCGGGGGCCCGGTCGCGGACCCGCCAGGCTGGCTGGTGGTGAGCCGCGTGCTCGGCCTGCATCCACCTCAGGTGGTCGCGGGCATCGTCGTATCCTGCGTCAGCGTCCCCCGGGGGAAAACAGTACGCGTGGGAATCGATGATCATGGATCGGGGGTCGTTTCCCTAGCTTTCGAAGGTCCGGATGGTGCGCGTCACCCGGCCGTTGCTTTCCCAGTAGGTCTTCTTGCCGGCCAGGTAGGGATCGTCCGGCGTCGGCTGCATCGTGCCGGCCATCGTTACGCCCCGCGACGTGATCGTGTGCTCTCCGGGAGACGGACGGTCCCAGTCCAGCCGCCAGAATTTCCAGGCGTATTCGGCGTCTTCACCCTCGATGATCTCCGCCGTCTGCCACGGACCGTCATCGATCTGCACCTGTACCTCCCGGAGCGGTTCGCCCCAGGCCGCGCCGTAAATCCGGTGCATGGGGCCAACCCGCGTAACGCGCGCCGTGACGGAATTGATGCGGCCCTTGCCCACGGACTCCTGGCGCCAGACGGTCTCTCCGTTGTGGGTCTCCTCGCGGACCGTGACGTAGTCCCGCGAGATGAACCGGCCCATGTACCGGGTCGTGCGCACCTCGATGCGCTTCAGCCACTTCACCTGGGTAATGCCGTACCAGCCGGGCACGATGAGACGCAGGGGATATCCGTGCTTCGGCGGGAGCGTCTGGCCGTTCACCTCGTAGCACAGCAGGATGTCCGGGTCCATGGCCTGGGCCATCGTGAGCGACCGGGCGAAGTTCTGCTTCATGGTCACCGGCTCACTGCGCCGGGGCGTGATGACTTCCTCCCCTTCGTCGTGACCGAAGAACACTACCTCGATGCCGTTGTCCCACACCCCCGCCCGCTCGAGGATCGGCGCCAGCGGCGTGCCGGTCCATCGGGCGTTGTAGACCCCGCCGCGGAACACGGGAACGCCCCGGTTGCCCGAGCATTCGAGCGTGAAGTCGAGCTCCCTGCTCGGCATGGACCTGATCTCGTCCAGGCTCAGATTCAGCTTCTGCCTCACCGCGCCCGAAACCTCGAGACTGTAGTTCTCGCCATCCACGGTCGGCTCGGGATAGTGGCTGGCCGAGAAGAACTGGTCCACGGGCGTGATCCACGACTCCAGGCCGTTCCAGTCCAGCAGGACGAAATCGGGGCTCCGCGGCGGACCGAATTCGTCGATCCAGTCCACGGGCGTTTCGTCACGGGCTAGTTGGGCCAGCTGGGCCAGGACATGGGAAGGCAGCAGCGTCATGCCGGCCGCGGCGAGCCCTCCCCTGATCAGTACGTCTCTGCGGGATAATTGGGTTTTCCCGGCCATAATCGTTTCCTCCTGGCGGACAC
>CAZZNP010000179.1:0-1233 GCA_964655785.1 uncultured Gemmatimonadota bacterium | reverse complement strand
TGCCGAGCCTTCCGGTTGACAAGCGCTTCCCTGCCGATTAGAATCGCTTATTCATCCCAGACAACCGGAGGTCGTTATCCATGAACAGAATATCATCAGAAGACCACCTCGTCCTGGCGTCATCCCCTGATCCCGGTAACATATACGCCGGATCGCCCTCGATCGCGCGAATGCGCTCCGGACGCCTGCTGGCCTGTTTCGAGTGGTTTCGGCCCAGTCCCAAGAAGGAAACCGTGCCCGACCAGACCCAGGTGCTGGTCAGCGATGACGACGGCGCCACGTGGACCCGGACGGCTGGCCAGGATTACATATGGGCGACCATCTGGTCCCACGAAGACGACGCCTATCTCATCGGAAACCGCCGCAAAAGCCGGGACATCATCATCGGAAGGTCCCGGGACGGCGGCACAACCTGGGAAGGACCGGTCACGCTCTTCGAGGGCAGGCACCACTGCGCGCCGACGCCCGTGCTGATCCACAACGGATTCGCCTACCGCGCCTTCGAGACCTGCGACGCGCCCAGCCGCTTCGACTGGAAATCGCTGGTGGTGGCCGGCGACATGTCCATGGACCTCCTCGACCCGGCGGCCTGGCGCATGTCCAACAAAGTCCGGTTCCCGGGCGTTCCGGACGTGCTCTCACAACGGAAGTATCCGGAAAGCCTCGCGGACAAGGTGCCGGCCGACAGCTTCCTCGAAGGCAATGTCGTGCTGGTGGACGGCGAGATCCGGATGATCATGCGCACGATCGTCGACGGCCACTCCACGTCGAGCCTGGCCTCCGTCGGCCGGATCGAGGACGACGGCAGGAACCTCGACTACCGTTTCGTGCAGTTCCATCCCATGCCCGGCGCCCAGTGCAAGTTCCAGATCGTCCACGACGAGGTGAGCGGCCTGTTCTGGACCACGGTGACCCTGTCCACGAACCCATGGCAGGACCGCGAACCGCTCCGGCGCGTCGGTTTCAGCGGACCGCCGGGTAACGAGCGGCGCATCCTGGTGCTCATGTACAGCCTCGACGCCCTCAACTGGTTCCAGGCGGGCTACGTCGCCATGAGCAAGAGCATCATGGAATCCTTCAGCTACGCCTCACAGGTCATCTCCGGAGACGATCTCCTGGTCGTCTCCCGTACGGCCCACGGCGGCAAGAATCAGCACGACACCAACCAGATCACCTTCCACCGGGTGCGGGGATTCCGCGACCTGGCCCTGGAACTGCGGCCGGTGGACGTGT
>CAZZNP010000178.1:0-3575 GCA_964655785.1 uncultured Gemmatimonadota bacterium | reverse complement strand
AATGGTGGGTCACTTTCGCGTGGAATGGGGGGTCCATTTGCCGTGGAATACCCAGACATCGTTCTTCGGCGACAGCGCAAGCACCGGCACGGGGCGCTGCTCGCGGCGGTTCATGGAAATACGCCCGGCCACCGCCCAGATCAGGAAACTTCCGAACAGCAGCACGTCGACCAGGGCGCCGTTGGCCAGCAGGTGCGAGAAGGCCCATACCTTGGTTCCGGCCATCACCGGATGCTTGACCGCGGACTTGATCCGCCCCGGAAGAAGGGACGAGGCGAAGAGCGGGAACACGAACAGCATCAGCAGGCCGGCGACGTAGTGGAGCCAGACCGGCGGCACGTACAGGATCGCGGAATCCGTCCGTGCCGCGCCATAGCCCCAAACCATCAGTACCAGGCCCGCCAACGACACCCCGGAGTAAAGGGCCTTCCAGGACTGCTCCCCGATCCCCTCCGCCATCCGGTTGCGCCAGGGGTCGTTGACGATCGACACGAAATGCGCGGCGAAGAACAGGATCAGGCCGGGTATGAGCAGCAGCATGGGAATTCATCTCCTGAGGGTTCACTGGGAATTCAGTTCGCGGATCGGCCGGATGCGCGGACGGGCCGCCGGCCCGGACACCCAACCCGCTCCGATCATACTCACTCACTTCCTCAAAGTCGATTCATGTCCTCCCATCCGAACATGACCCCCGACCCGCCGTCGTCCAGGTCGATCTCCACGTCCACAACCGGCAGCAACAGGGCGGCGGTCCGAACCACTGCCGTACCCCCAGATGCACGAACCTCCCCGTGTCCGCCGCCTCCGCGGTCCCGCTGGCCGGAAGCGGAACCCGGCGGTGGTGAAGGTGGCCCCGGCCTGAGCAGACCGGGGTGGTCAACTCGCCATGGAATCCATGGCCGCATCGATCACGGACCCCACGACCATGCTCCGAAAGCCCCCCGTTTCGCACGGCCTCCATGGGCCGGAACCGATCGGATTGACCATGGCTGCCATCCTGGAAGCTGCCGGTTTCGATCCGATCCCATCGACCCCCAATCCGGGGAAAGCCGGAAACGCCGTACAGGGCGAATGCGGAGTCCAGGCCTGTGTGATAGCATCAAGCTATGGTGGCCCGCCCTGATGTAATTGCGGCCCCTGGCCGTGGAGGGATTACGTGCCGGGCCGCCACGCAATCCAGTACAGCCCGGAGAAAGGCCGCATGAGAATATCCGCCCCTGTCCTTGCGGCTCGTCACCCAGGGCGCCGCCGTGCCGGCAACCGCACTAGCCGGGGACTGGGAGAAACGCTGGCCGTGCGGCAATTTTCGACCTGGAAGGGCAGGCGGAGATTGCCGGACTGGAAGCCGTGCTGCGATCCGATTTGCGACTGGCAATGGGCTGGCAGCTCGATTCGCAAATCCTCCTGGGCGACGGCACCGGCAACAACGTGAAGGGACTGCTGGCATCCCTGGACTTCACCTTCCCGCCGGGCGTGAAAGCCGGCAAGGACGGCACCGTGCCGACGTGGGCATTGTCAAAGCAAATGGGATACGGGGCGCTGGATGGCCTGTACGCCCGCACGGAAGGCGATCTGCGGACGCTGCTTGGCAAGGCAACATTCGACCTACTGCGAACGGTTTACCATGACGATCAATCGAGCCAGAACCGGGAAACCGGACCAATCGACGGAATCGACATCCTGCGCGGTCAGGGCGTTCCCGTATCGGAATCGTTTCAGATTCCGGAACCGGGTACAGACGGAATCCGTTTCAAGGGCCAGTCGGCAGACGTGACGAAAAAGACGCAAGCGGCACTGATCAACATGGAGCCGGAAGCGGCGATGGCTCCCGTCTGGCAGGGGATCACGATGATCCGCGATCCCTATTCCAACGCGGGTGAAGGGCAAGTGATCCTGACGGCAAACATGCTGTACGGGATGGTGATGCGCCGGACTGACGGCTGGCGGAAATACGGTATTCGGACGGAGGCGTGAACATGAAATCGAAAAAGCTACTAGTTTACGAAGAGATTTGGGATGCAGTGCGGGAAGAATACGAAAGCACCTTCATCGTAACCGAGCGCGGATTGCAATGCGCACTCTACAAGGCTTGGCTCGAAAAGTTTCCGGAAGTAAAGATCGCCATCGAACCGAACTGGCAGGGAATGATTCCCGACATGGTGTTTATAGAGCAGGACGATTATCAAATCATCGGTCTTGCCGAATTGAAATACGAACCGCACTGGTATCCCACCAGGCAAAAATGGCAACGGGACATCGACAAACTAGCTTCCTACCCCAACGGTAAAAACAGGTTCTTTGCCGCCACCATCGACACGATAACCGGACAATATGGGCCGGCGGTTCACCGGGTCTCCGTGGAATGCGATTTGCACTTTGCAATCGTCGCGCAATACGACGCTGAAGCACTTTCCGAGCCAGCGATCAGAGACTACATCAAACAGACGCATGGTAACTTGGGACATGATCTGTATCTCTGGATAGGCCGATCCGGCCCCGCAGAGGAACGAAGATGGACCGTCACGTGCATCGCGAAAGGGGAGACGGGCGATGCGGAATGACGACATGGAATACCGCTTCGCGGAGTTTCGGACGGAGGGCGACGGGATCGCCGGCGTCGTGCTGCCGTATGGCCGGCAGGCGAAAATCGGAAGTTTCACGGAGGAGTTTCGCGCCGGCGCTTTCGGACGGATCGACGACAAGATCGGATGATCTGAAAACCCGGCAGGCAGCAGGGGCACCTCATGACGACCGTCGGAAAATTCGAAAACAGGGTCTGGAAAATGGAAAGGATCCGCATCGTGGTCCGGGCGGATTGCCGGGAAGAAGTCGGGGAATACGGGTTCCGATACAAGGCGACGCGGAAAATGACCGTGGCGAAATTCGTCGGGGACCGGATCATGGGAAGCATCGGGAATTTCAGCGTGGACGTGATCGACGGATCCGGGTGCATTCCCGACGGGAACATCCCGGTCGGGACGGTGAGGGATTCCTACCGGAAATAGCATCGGACCGGTCCAGTTCCATCAGGCTGCGGATCATGAGGCGGGGCGGATTCGAACCGCCTTCCGTGCGCGGCCCGGAGGCTGTGCAACACTTCCGGAATCGTGATTTCCCACCGGGTCGCCACGGACGGATGATGGGATACCGGGGTGTGCCGGGAACGGCGTCGGCGCCGGCCTGGACGACAGGCCCCCCCGAACATCTGCCGGTCGCTGTGGGCAACCTGCTGTCCCAGGACGCGATCGCCGGAAGCAAACACCCCCTTTCGCACACTTGCACGGTCCGGGCTCGAACCGGATCCGGTGTCCGTGTGAATTCCGCAACCGGACCGCTTCAACACTGCGGCTACGCCTGTCGGCCTTCAATGTCCGGGCAAGATGGCGGCCGCCGTCACCACCGCCCCGTGAACTCGAACCCGAGCATGTTTTCCGGATCAGCCGAATCGCCCTCCCTGCGCGTCGCCCTCACCCCGAAGGATACCCCGGGCGCGGACGCCGACTCCGGCGTCAGCCGCCAGCCCACCGTCCAGTCCCGGGAGCCGTCCCCGAGGCCGAGGTTCAGGTGCGGACTGC
>CAZZNP010000177.1:0-3657 GCA_964655785.1 uncultured Gemmatimonadota bacterium | reverse complement strand
ATCCCCGGGGTCTTCCTGATCGTCGGCGGCGGGCTGCTGATCTTCTGGCGCGAGAAGCGCGTGGCGAAGTGACTGTCTGGCGCTGGCGAATGGGTCCGGCGTGATCGCAGGATGGCGGACCGCACCGTGGACGGAGTCCGTCCGCCGGCCAATGGACCTGTTCCGGTTTCCGGAGCCTGTCGGCATGGAGACCGATCAGGCAATGTCACCGCAGCCGTCCCGGTTTGCAGGATTCCGCCGCTGACCGGCCCGCCATACGCGAGGAAACAGACGGGAAATCAGTGGATCGCCTGGGCTTCCACCTGAATGGTCACGATATCCGTGTCATGGTACTGCTGATGATGGACCGAGGATGCGAGATGCCGCAACAGCCGCAGCGATATCTCGCGTTCGGCATGGCTCTCCTCCACCCTTTCACCAAGCAGCGCAATCCGGTCCTGGAGGTTATCCTCTCCAGGAGCGGCAATGAACTCCAGGAACGCGCTGCCGGTCTCCTTGTGCGCGGTGAGCAGCAGGCGCCGCCGTAATTCACCCGTCCCTTCCGCTTCCTCTTCCCCATGCCGCAACAGCGTCAGCAGCGTCTCCTCGGCGGCGGCTTCAAGACGCTGGGTCATATCCTCACCCCAGCCGCTGCGTGATGAGAACTCCGAGAGGAACTGCCTGATCCTGGGCAGTTCGGAGATGTCGAAGGGTACCTGCAGCCGGCGGCGGCGGGGTGCGGTCAGTTCCAGGAACAGGGTCATGCCAATCGCAACGAGACCGCCTGCCGTCATGCCGTTCTCAAGCAGGCCGCCGGCGAAACCGGAAAAATACTCGGGAAAAATCTGTCCATTCTGGAACCCCACACCAGCCCAAAAGGAAATACCGGCAATCAACCCCTTGCGGTAGTCGATGCCATCCTGGACCACGATCTTCATCCCGAGCACGAAGAGCATCGCCAGCAGCACCGTGATATACGCTGCCACGACCGGCCCCGGTATTGCGAGCACCATGGAAAGCGCCTTCGGAATGAACGCCACGACGATGATCACCGCGCCCAGGGCGATCCCGACACGGCGGGCGGCCACCCCGGTAAGCTCGGTTACCGATACCGCCGTCGAGTAGGTTGTGTTCGGGACCGTGGCGGCAATGCCGGACAACAGGTTGCCCATTCCGTCCGCTGCCACCGCGCCCTGCACGGCCCGGAAATCCACCGCCCGGGGCCGGCGCCATGAGACCCGCTGAATGGCAACCGAATCGCCGATCGTTTCGATGGCACCGACGAGTGTCACAAAGACGAATCCCGGAAGCAGTGTCCAGAATACCGGGCCGAAATCGAGATCGAGGCCGGGCCACGAGCCTGCCGGCAAGCCGAACCAGGAAGCCTCCGCCACCATGCCCGTGTCATAGATGCCATAAAATCCGGCAGTGACACCACCGGCAACGACACCGATGACAGGCGCCCACAG
Source organism: uncultured Gemmatimonadota bacterium (assembly GCA_964655785.1). GTDB lineage: Bacteria > JAAXHH01 > JAAXHH01 > JAAXHH01 > JAAXHH01 > JAAXHH01. The sequence continues at coordinate 2,209 of CAZZNP010000177.1, read as the reverse complement.
ACGCAGCACACCCGATGCCCTGAGCGCGATGCCGGCGATCACGAGCAATGTCAGCAGCGCACTCACCGGAGCAGCCGACGCGGCGCTTCCCTCGGGCACCTCCTTCAGCAACCCGAAGATGATCGGCATGACGGTGACGGGAATCAGCATGATGACCGTCCCCGCAACGGTGGGCGTCAGGATCCGGCGAAACAGCGACAGACGGGTGGCGAGCGCGAACTGGAACAGCGCGGAGACGACGACGAGGGTCGCGAGCATCGCCGGGCCGCCCTTGGCGATCGCCGCCACGCAGATCGCGATGAAGGCCCCTGACGTGCCCATGGCAAGGACATAGCCTGCGCCCAGCCTGCCGGCCCGGACAGCCTGCAGGACCGTTGTCGCGCCGCTGATCATGACCGCCGCAAAGACGGCCCAGGTCAGAAAGTCTTCGCTACCGCCCGCGGCCCGCACGACAATCGCCGGCGTGAGCACAATGCCACCCAGGATCAGGATCGCGAGCTGGAGACCGAGACCGAACGAAAGCAGCGGCGGCGGCTTCTCGTCCGCCTCGTACCGGACCCCCTGCCGCAGATCGGTGTCCCCCGCGGTCATACCCTGCTCCCTGCTTGCAACCGGCGAAGGGCGGGGGAGCCGCCTGTTCTGGGAACGGGAGCCGGGCTCTGGGTCCGATTTCCTGGAGCGGCCCGGAAACTCCTGGTCCACGGGATATCATTCATCGCTAACTGACTTGTTCGAAACATGTTGTCTGGATTTCCTGCACACGCAGGGAGGATTCACCTGCCGCAAGGTCGGCAGCATCGCTGGAGGTGGGTCCGGAGTCACCCGGAGACACTGGCGTCATTGAATCTGCAAACCTTATTATGGGGAGACCTCCAGCCCTCGCGCCAACTGTATCCAAAACCCGATACTGTTTTCAACCGGTATTCGCGAGTGCTACCGAACGGAAGCTACTGAATGTGAATCGACGTGCGAGGCGCATCGTCCTACGATTGATGATGACCCGGTCGTTTCGCCACAAGGGGCTACGGGGGTTTTTTCGAGAGAGATACCACCCGGGGCATCCCTGCCCAGGCAGCCCAGAAGATTCCCCGCATGCTGACGGCTGTCGATACAGCCAATACGAACGGAGATATCGTAGCTTTCCCGGGATGGAGACTCCATCCGTTGCGTGGTGAATATCCCGGGTCATGGAGCCTGACCGTTACCGGGAATTTGCGTCTCGTATTTGAATTTGAGGGTGGAGACGCCTCAAACCTCGATTTGACGGATTACCACTGGAAATGATGCCCATGAACAATCCCTGTCATCCCGGCAAAATCGTCCGGGAAGAGATCATCAATGCGCTTGGTCTGGAAATCACCGAGGCCGCAGGGCGCGCGGATTGACCGGACCACCTTTCCAGACTGCTCAATGAAAAGGCCGGCCTGTCACCTGAATGGGCCGTTCGGGTTGAAAAGGCGTTTGGTCCGAGTGCAGACCACCTCATCCGGATGCAGGTCAGTGATGCATTGGCCTGGGCGAGGAAGAACGCGGGGAGATTGAATATCCAGGCCTATCATCCGACTTGCAGAAGCTTTGAATGCAGTTCTGACGGATGGCAAGGCAGACGCGAGGACATTCGTGGCGTTGATTGGGACCAGACAGGATCAGGACCATGAATTACGTGCGTACCCTGCAACCTATCGTCCTGGACCGGACAACGGGAAACCGGGGGCGGTATATGCCGCGAGGGATACACCGCCCCCGGATCGGGATCAACTCAGATCATACCGGTCCAGGTTCATCACCTTGTCCCAGGCCGCGACGAAGTCAGTGACGAACTTCTCCCGGGAGTCCGCGGCCGCATAGACCTCGGCAAGGGCGCGCAATTCGCTGTTGGAACCGAAAACCAGGTCCACGCGGGTACCTGTCCATTTCCTCTCGCCGGTCTTCCGGTCCCTCCCTTCGTACACGTCGCCGTCTTCCGGGTTCGGCGCCCATTTCGTGCCCATGTCCAGGAGATTGACGAAAAAGTCGTTGCTGAGGACACCGGGCCGGTCTGTGAAGACGCCGTGACCGGCGTCATCCGCGTTGGCGCCGAGTGCCCGCATGCCTCCGACCAGCACGGCCAGTTCCGGCAGGGTGAGCGTCAGCAGTTGCGCCCTATCCACCAGCTGTTGCTCGGGGGATACCGTGTACTTCGCCTTCCGGTAGTTGCGGAAGCCGTCGG
>CAZZNP010000176.1:0-3743 GCA_964655785.1 uncultured Gemmatimonadota bacterium | reverse complement strand
GCCAATGATGGGCATGTGCCTGGTGATCGGCGACCATCCAGACGACGTTGAGCGGCCGATCAGTCATGGTGCTCCGCTCCCGCCGAAACGGAACGCCTCATGGCCTGTGCTCTGTAGAAAGACGGAATTTAGAATGAAGCCAGGCGAATGATCCTGTTTACGAGGCTGGGCGATCAGGTTTCGGAAACCCCCGGATGGCATCACGGCCTGGCTGGGAAACAGACGGTCGTAGGATCCGATGCCCATACCCGGATTGGATGCCATGGCCTGATCAGCTCAACCAAAGGAATTCATGTAGTTTGAGAAAGAAGAAATGGATTTCCGATAAGCCTCAATCGATCCGTTACCGGCTGCAGGGAAGACCCTGCGGCGTCAATCTTCCTTTGTCAACTGTCTGTTCCATTGGGCGCTTTCGCTATCTCTCCCAGTCGCACTTGCGAATCGTGATGCTGTGGTTGTTGGGTAGATACTTCGAGTCGTAGGTACAACTGCCATTGATGCCGACGTACTTGCCGGTGCCTCCGATGATCTCGGAGTGACCCGCACCCCCTCCGCCATCCTGTATGTCTCCGGCTTTCCGCCGCGACACCAAGAACAAACTGTCGCCGTCAGCGTCGGTGGTCGTGCAGGGCGCCTCAAGATCGATGCCAGCTTCCGTCTTGCGAACATAGACAATGCAGGCCGCGGCCGAAACGGAACCCTCCACGAAAGGCGCACCGCTGCTTTGCAGCACGGTACTGGTGCCCGTAAGCGCCCCCCCGGTGACCTGGCCGCCGGCATGTTCGATGGCGGTGTAGTCGCGCTCATAACTATAAATGACGGTGATGCTACCGCCCTCTTCGGCGACAGCCACCTGAATTGCCGTCAGAAACCAGGACACAACAACGACTGGTGAAAAAAATATCAATTTCGCGAGGGACTTCGATTTCATGTTTCTTTCTCAAGTACAAGGTGGCAGGCCCGGATAATTCACACCGACCTGATCACTGGTGACCCATCCGTAGAGACTGAGTTCCCCGGTTCTATGGATAATTCCTATTTAACTATCAAACAATTAGTTTAAATACAATTATTTATTACTATTCTCAAAATTCTGAAATGACATTCGCATCCTTGAATATCATGCGTGAATTTCAGTGTCTCTAGTTTACCGACTTAGAAAAAATGTAATTTATATATTTATTTTTCATATAGATATATCTCAAACGTTACTATTCGTCATCAATCTGAAACCGGATTCGATCAATTCCTGAATATTCCATGCGTGCGAATGTCGGTACCCGTTCGGTGGGCTGAAAGAAGATCGTAAATGCGACCTCGGGTGGAATACCTGCTACGGCCATACACGACTCCCCGAATTTCCCCTTTCTCCTGTACAGCATACGACGTCTTGCCGGAGAATCGTCATCGCACTGTAACCAATGCGGTACAAATCGAAGATGGCGCAGGCGCGTCTGCGCCGGCCCGGTGGAACACGCAGGCAGCCGTCGCTTCCGGCCAGAAGCGGATTCCGGCACGGCCTTTCCGGTGTTCCTGGGCCACCCTCACAGCAACCCCAGGCGCATGGCACGCACCGCCGCCTCGAACTTGTTCGCGCAGCTTAGCTTACGCTGGGCACTGGACACGTACCGGTTCAACGAGAACTACGACAAGCCGGTTCGGCACCCACCAGGACCGCCGCATGTCCCTCCAGGGTCAGCGCAAGGCAAGCCCGCTCGCCCTCGCTGAGCTTCGAAACCGGGCCCGGCCGGCCGCCTCCCCGAGCAGGAAATCGTGCGCGTCCAGGGCCACCGCCCAGAATCGCCCGTGCTCCCAAGGTCCCCGATCGCAGCCGAACAGCGTCGGCATCAACGAGGCCGAGCACGCCGAACGAGCCGTGCGCCCTGCGTACCGGGATCGCCAGGCCGTTGCCGAGCCCGTGTTGTCCGGCTTTCCGCCAACACCCTGCGCCGCGCCTTCGGCAAGGAGCGAGGAAAATCCTCCCGCCACCAGTAGAATGGCTGGCCCTTCCGCATCGCCAACTGATGCATCGGGCCCACCCGGTGGCATGCCCGGTCCGCGTACCGGTCCTGCCATTTCCGGAGCCAGTTCGACAGGGTATGGAAACCGTCTCACCAGCGCGCGTCCAGTCTCACCCCGACGGCATGCTCTATATCGTCGTTGGCGGCCTCGCGCCGCGCGAACTCGACACGCATGTCGAAGCCGACGATCGCCGCCGCGTCAAGACTCCAGCCGAAGCCGAACACGATGTCATGCGTAGCGCCCGCAACGTCCGCCGACTCGCGCCGCACCGCTTCCAGGTCCACGCCGAAGACAGGCCCGGGCGCCACGTTTTCGAACAGCCGACCGCCCAGATGCAGCGCGCGGGCACTGTCAGTCAGGCCCAGCGCGACCGTCGGCACCGCCGTCCAGCGGTCGTCGAATGCCGCGAAGCCATAGCCGAAGCGCGTCTCCAGCCTACGGGCCTCGAGGTCGCCGTTGCCGTCCGCCCCGTCGTCATTCGCCGCCAGCCCCGCCAGCGTGCCGCGCGCAAGCAGCGCATCCGCACCGCCCGAGGATGACCCGCCGATCGTCTGGGTCAGCGAGAGGGACGGACCCCGGTCGCCCTCGACCGGATCCCACTGCAGCGACCCCGACAGTCCGCGCTCCCGGAAACCCTCCGACTCGTGCGTCAGCAGGCCCCGGCCGCGGAGCTCGGCGCTGATTCCGCGCTTCGCATCGTTCCAGGCCAGGCCGGCGCCGATGTCCGATCCGAAGCCGGTCTCCGCATCGCCTCCGTCGTGGCGCACCCCGATCTCCATCGACGGCGTCAGCACCGAACCTTCATCGAGGAGAATCGGCAGCGTCCCTTCCAGGCCGACCCTCAGACGCGTACTACCGGCCTGGGAAGCCGCAAGCCCTATAACCGCATCCGTCGAAGTCTCCACCGTCAACGCGTCCGTCTTCGCTGTGAGCGTGAAGCCGTCGGTTCCGCCGTCGACCAGAACGCCCCGCAACCCGGCCGCCGCCATCCAGAGGTCGAGATCCGTGCGGATCGCGTCCTGCCCGTCCGGCTCCAGCGTCAGCGTGCCCTCGCCGTAGCCCGCCGCGCCCCAGATCCCGATCCGGCCGTTCAGCGCATACCGGCCCCATGGATAAAAACCGGTCAGCGTCGAGGAGACCTGCCCGGCCCCCGCCGGCGCCTGGTAGCCGCCCTCGCCGGTACTGTGGCCCACGAACAGGCCCGCCATGGTCCGGCCCCGGCTCCAGTCCGTGCCCAGCATCGCGCTCACCACCTCGCCATCCACCGTGAGCTCGCCCTCGCGTCCGTCGAAGTCCGACACCGCGCCCCGGCCCCACACGGAGACCGTGCCGCCGCCCGAACCCGGGCCTCCGGACTCCGCCGTCAGGTTGAAGGACGAGCCAAGCAGAAGCTCGCGGCCGCCGACCGTCCGCGTGCGCAGCCCCGCCGGGCTATCGATGCCGGCTCCCCGGAGCCACTCGGCCAGGCCCGCCGTCCCGGCACCCCCGTCCGGCCCTATCGACAGATCCCTGTTCCGTACCCCGCGGTCCCGGGACGCAGGTGTCCCGGTCCCGCCGGCATCCGTCTGCAAGCCGATGCGTTCGCCCGCAAGCGACATCTCGATCCCCGGCGTGCGGTCCGCCCGCATCCGGCCCTCCACAGCATCCAGGACCTGCTCCGCCACCGTGCGTCCGAAGCGCGCGTTCCACGCCCGCGGCATCGCATCGCTGTTGGTGATGGT
>CAZZNP010000175.1:0-3764 GCA_964655785.1 uncultured Gemmatimonadota bacterium | reverse complement strand
AGCGGCCGGCCGCTTTCGATGGTGTAGCCCATGTACCCGGTTTCGGTATCGTAACGAAGCACCAGGTCCTGGGCCGCGGCGTCGCGTTCCTGCACCGGCGTGAAGGGTTTGACCTCCGATCGGCGTGGATGCTCGTCCCGGTAGCTGCGAATGAGTTGCTCCAGGAAATCGATGGCGAAATCCGTCAGGTGATGCAGGTTGTGCAGCACCGTCTGCAGCTGCCCTTCGATCTCCCGCATCTCGGCTTCCGCCCGGTCGATGCCGTACCTGGTGATGCGGTAAATCGGAATATCCAGCAGCCGGTCCAGGTCCTCTTCCGTCAGGTTGTCGGCCGTGATGATGTCTTCCACGGCGGCCATGCGGCGCGGCGCGGTCATTTCGTGACGGATCGCCGACAGAAGCGACCTCACCAGGCGCCGGTGCGCCTCCGGTCCATGGCTGATCGCGTCCAGGTTCCGGGCGATCATCTCGCGGCTCGGACCGTAATGTTCGTAGGCCAGGCTGCGGTACACGGTCGTCAACAGGCTTCGGGCTGCGTCGCGGATCTCCGGCGGTGCGTCGTTGAGCTCGTTCATGCCCCGGTCCACCGCACGGGCTGTTGTAGATACGGGGCTGTACTTCGCGATGGCTTCCCGCACGGCGGCGTACACGCCCTCGATGTCCTCCACTTCCTCAATATCCTTGTACACGCGGTTCTCGATGAAGACCTGCTCGAGTCGCTTGGCCCGGAGCTGGGCGCGCAGGTCCCTTTCCTCGATTTTCAGTTCCGCTTCCAGAATCTGCAGCAGCCGGTTCGTGCTGTGCCGGATCATGTCCGACACGGTCATCACGCGGGGATGGCCGTCGCTGATGACCAGCAGGTTGGCCGCGATGGAGACCTCGCAGGACGTGAAGGCGTACAGGCCCTGCAGGATGTCCCCTGTGTTCGCTTCGGGGTCCGTTCGGATCTCGATCTCCACGCCGTCGGTAGTGTAGTCGGTCAGTCCCTTCACCGCGATGCGCTTCGAACGGGCCGCCTCCTCGATCGATTTCATCAGGCTTTCGGTCGTTTCTCCGAAGGGCAGGGCGCGGACCATGACTACGCCTTCGTCCCGGGGCTCCAGCCGCGCGCGGGTATATACACGCCCGTTTCCGTCCTCGTATTCGCTCACATCCATGAGCCCGCCGGTGGGGAAGTCGGGGTACAGATGGAAGGGCTCGCCCTTGAGGCAGGAAACCTGGGCTTCCATGACTTCGATGGGGTTGTGGGGCAGGATGCGGGTGGACATGCCCACGGCGATGCCCTCGGCGCCGAGGATGAGCGCCACCGGAATCTTGGCCGGGAAGACCACCGGTTCGCGGGCGCGCCCGTCGTAGGAGTCCACGTACTCGGTGATCTCCGGGCTGAGCAGCACCTCCCGGGCGAGGGGCGTAAGCCGGCATTCGATGTACCTCGCCGCCGAGGCCTGGCCGCCCGTGAGCACCGACCCGAAGTTGCCCTGCTTGTCGATGAACAGGTCCTTGTTGGCCAGCGCGACCAGGGCGCCGAAGATGGACTGGTCGCCGTGAGGATGGAACTGCATCGTCTGGCCGACGACGTTGGCCACCTTGTGGTACTTGCCGTCGTCGATCTCGAAGAGCGTGTGGAGAATGCGGCGCTGAACGGGCTTCAGGCCGTCGTCGATCTCCGGAATGGCCCGGTTCTTGACGACGTAGGTGGCGTATTCGAGGAAATAGCGGTCGTATAGGGTTTCTACATCAGCCAAGATCAGGCCCCTGTAGAGATACGGACGCGAATGGGACCACGCCTGGACACGAATGGGATCACGCCTGGACGCGAGTCGGATCACGCCTGGACGAGAATGGGACCTCGCCTGGACGCGAGTCGGACCACGCCTGGACGCGAATGGGACCACGCCTGGACGCGAGTCGGATTTCCGGTCATTAAAGCAATCGCTATATTGAACTTATACGTTTAATTGCCAATATACAATACAATATATTGCCAGCGGGTCCATTCACATGCATAATGGACGAGGTTGCGCGCGGGATTCGCACCGCCTGACCGTATGACCACGCTAACCTGCCGACCAACGACAGAGACGAACCAAGGAGCGACATGCCCATGCCCTCCCCCTGGGAGCGTATCGAAGAAGGTATCTACCGCTTGCAGGACAGTTGCCTGGTGTACGCGGTCGTTGGACCGGAGGGCGTCGTGCTCGTGAACGCCGGCACCGGCCTGGCCGCAGACCATTTGGGCGAGATCGCGGGCAACAGGCCGGCAACCGTCCTGCTCACCCACCATTTCCGCGACCACACGGACGGCGCCATCCGGCTGCACGCGAAAGGGGCCCGGATACTCGGCCCGTACTGGGACCAGGAGTATCTCGTCGACCCCGAACAGCATTTCCGCGAACGGCAGCAATGGAACTCCTACGACAACCGGTGGGACCGATTCTCACCCGTCCGGCCCGTGCCGGTCGGCGGCTGGATGATGGATTACGAGACGCGCGAAATCGCAGGGCTGCCCTGGGAGGTCGTGCCCACGCCGGGCATGACCAATGGCGCGAGCAGCTACGTGGTGACCATCGGCGGCCGCCGAGTGGGTTTCGTCGGCGAGGTGATCTGCGGAACGGGAAAAACGACCCGGCTGGCGCCCCTGCAGTACAATTACAACGACTATACGGGCGCCTGGAACCTGTACCACGCCGCCAACCGTTTGCTCGCGGCGGGAACGGACAGGTTGCTGCCGAGTCTGGGTGATCCGGTGGACGATCCGGCTGGTGCCATCGCGACGTTCAAGGCGAATCTGAAGCGCCTCGAGGAGATCCAGCCGGGCGTGGGCGAACCGATGGAGGATCTCGAAGAAGACGATATTGAAGAGGTGCTGCCCCACCTGTACCGATCGAAGTACGCCGGGGCTGAGACCCACTTCGTCCTGAGCGATACGGGCAAGGTCATGTCCATCGATTTCGGCTACAACGTGAAGGCCGGGTTCCAGCCGGGCAAGTCGCACGTATCCAACCGCCGCCCGATACTCCACGGCATCAGCGGCCTCAAGAAGCGTTTCGGGATCGACCATATCGACGCGACGCTGGTCTCCCACTTCCACGACGACCACGTCAACGGCATCCCCATGCTCCAGCGTCTCTACGGGACGGAGGTCCTGGCGGGCGTGCAGTTCAGCGACCTGCTCGAAAACCCGGTGAAGTACGACCGGCCCTGCCTGTGGCACGAACCCATCAAGGTGGGCAGGCACCTCCCCAACGGGACGACGGTCCATTGGGAGAATATCCCCATCACGCTCTATCCCATGTCCGGGCACACCCGTTTCGCCACGATGATCTGCATGGAGATCGACGGCACCCGCGTGGTCCACACCGGCGACCAGGCCTTCTTCGACGCGGAAGGCGGCGTGGGCTACCATGCCGGCGCGCCCATGTTCACGAACCACGTCTACAAGAACGGACTCGACATCGGGTGCTACAAGCGGTTCCTGGAAGACCTCAAACGGTTCGAACCGGAACTGGTCATCACGGGCCATACGCGGCCCTACCGCACCTCGCCCGAGTGGTACGCGGAGATCGACCGGGCCGCAAAGGCCTTCGACGACGTGCACACCACCCTCATGCTGCTGGACGACGATGGGGCCCATTTCGGCGCCGAATCGCAGGGCGGCAAGCTCGTGCCGTATCGCGCCCACGCACCGGAAGGAGGGCCCATCGAATTCAGCGGATGGGTGCTCAACCCCTTCCCCACGGATAAGCCGGCCCGCATCCGGCTTG
>CAZZNP010000174.1:0-4175 GCA_964655785.1 uncultured Gemmatimonadota bacterium | reverse complement strand
CCTCCATGGCCGGCGAGAGGCCGAAGACCCCGCCGTGGAAATCGAGTTCCACGGGCAAGGGCTCTTCCGGCTGGAGATGGTTCTCCGGATCCTCCTGGCCGGAATCCGAACGTTGGAACATGTATGGGGAAAGCAGGGACCCACCCCTGGGATCGTTCTTTCCGGGTTCCGGCGCTGCGTACGCCGCCAGACGGAAGACCTCGCTGTTCAGGTCCCCGGACTGAGCGGATGCCATGGCGCCGTCGAGGATGCGCTGCGCCAGGGTACGGACGATCCTGGAAGGGGACCTGATGGCCTCGGCGATCCGGTTCGGATAGTCAGGATCCAGCTCCACGGCCTTGTTGAAGGTGAGGGGGGTGTTGTGGAGCCAGTAGATCTTCCGCCGGTGATGGGCTGGCTGTGGTATCAGGGTGATCCATCGGGTCACGCGCAGTTCGTGCACGGCGGCGGCCACCGTGCCGCGCCCCCCGATGGACAGTTCCTTCTGGATGGTGTCGTAGTTTGGTGCGGTCCCGGGCGAATCCGGACTGTCCGACCGTTGCCGGAAGAAGCACCAGACAATCCGCGCGGCCAGGGAAAGGTCCTTGTCCACGATCAGTGTCCGGGGAATGGGATCGGACGGATGGCCGAGGAACAGGACCGTGTCCGAGTTGTGTTCGGTCGAGAAGGATTGCGCCGCCTGGAGCAGGCGGCTGAAGTCATTCCTGATCATGGTCCCGGTCCGGAATTCCCGTGACGCATCGGTACACGGGCATGAAGGGAAGGTCGTGTTCCTGCGCGATGTCCAAGCACTGGACGATCGTCGTGAGATGGGAGTTGTCCTCTGGGGTAACCCCGCATGCCTGTTCCCGGACCAGGTCCGACTCGACATCGGTGAGACTGCGGCGCACTGTTGGCGGTTTGCCGGCGCTGCCGCGAAGGCGCGTCAGTTGGCGGGGCGTGATGCCGAACACCTCGCGCAGCAGGCCGTTCGTGGCGCCGGCGCGGACGAGCTCGGCCAACAGCCGCTCGTTCCGGTGCCGGAGGATCTCCTTGCCCACGGACGGGATGTCGATGCTGATGTGACGCTTGCAGGATTCCACGATGTTTTCCATCTCGATCGCCGACAGGCCGTGCAGCAGCCGGCCCGTTTGGTGATGGAAGTCACCCGGGTACCCCCGGGCGTATTCCACCAGGGTCCGCAGGATGATCCGTGCGAGTTCCCGGTTAACCGTATTCATATTCCCGGGCGATCTGCTCGAGCGTCCTGACGTTGCCCAGGATCTCGACCAGGGCTTCGTATTCGGAATCGCCGGTGAGGCGGAAAAACCTGGCCTGGTCGATGACGCGGGGGATCCCCGACTCGACGAGGTGCATGAACGCCTGCAGGAGTTCGGCGTTCCGCCTGTCGGGAGGGAACGATTCGATCTCCCGCCTGCTGAGGCTGGCCTGACCTTCCCCGACCGCGACCCAGTTCTTCTCGAGGAGGGTGCCGGCGGTAACCTTCCGCCTGATCATCTCAGGAATGAAATCCACGTGCTCGGTAACGCCGGCGATATCCCAGAGGAGCCACCAGACGGTGACGGCGTAGCCCTCGAGCCTCCGGTCCGGCAGGTCGATCCAGTAGCCGGTCCCGCCAACCCCGACCTCGTCGCCAACACCGAAGGTCTGGATATAGTCTCCGAATTCGAACCGGCTGGCCACGGTTTTGGCGAGTTCGAGGTTTCGGGCCCAGAGCCGGGGGTAGGAATCAGAGCCGGGGGCAGTCTCCCGATATTCGGCTCCGGAGAACGATCCGGGATCCTGCCCGCCGGATCGCGGAGAACGGTCCGTCCCTTTCGCATGACCCGTAGCGTCGCCGCCGGAAAATACGGACTTCCGCCCGAATCCTGGTCCGGCCGTATCCGAACCGCCTGAATCATCCGAACCGTCAGGGCGTCCACCGTCGTCGCTGGCATACCCTTGACGCCGGGAATACTCGTCGAGCTCATCGGGGCTGTAGACCCGTGTTCCTGCCGAACGTGTGGGGTCGTACTTCTCGCGCTTCGACACGGAACCGTCCCTAAGCGATACCGACAGGCTCCTGTCCACGCACCACTCCTTCCAGAGGTACTTCAGCCTGACAGTGACCTCGTCGGGCTCCAGATCCGGTGCGCGCTGCATGGCCATTGGCGCCAGGGATTCGAAGATCATCCCTGGGAGCGTATCGAGGTCGATCCCTTCGGCGCTGTCCAGCCTATCCAGTTCCCACTTCCACTGTTCGTCGTAGGCCGCGATGACATCCGGATCGCCGCTGCAGGCAGCGCTCAGGAAGGATTTGAGGTCTTCCAGTGTTGAGCGTAAGTTCCGAACGGTGAAATCATTCATTCCACCATCCAGTGCCATTGGAATGTATTCGTATAGGCTAACTGCGTACTTGAAACGACCAAATTGTCGTTGTGAAAGTTTTGGATACCCCAGTTCAAGCAGTCTTCCAATGAAGGCCCTCTCGGATAGGGTTCCTTCCAGTTCCGCGGCAAGCTGTGCATAGATCTCGCAGACCCCCTTGGCCCGGTCGATGAAGATGTAGTCGCTCCGGTTGTCATTCTCGGAGAGGTGATCGACCAGCACCCGGGTCTCGTCCTGGTACGGCACGAACTTGCAGTTGACCTTCCGGTACTTCTCGTCCCCGAACTCCTCCCAGAGCTCCTTCAGGATCCGCAACCTCGTATTGCCGCCGGCTGCGGGAAAGTACAGACCCTCCCCGGGACGTTTCGTGACAACCAGCAGTACCTTGCTCGTCCCGGTCTGGATGAGGCTCGCCTTGAGGGCGTCGTATTCCGCATTCTGCGCTCGTCGCGGGTTCCGGTCGTATTCCTTCAGCTGGTCCAGCGTCAGCACGAGCATGGTCTCCATGACCGAATCCACGGACGCCGGAATCCCGGCATCCTGCTTGCCGAAGTGGCCCTGCTTCAGGAGATCGACGACGTTGTCGGTGTCGTTGTCTTTGGTCGCCATGGCGGATTTCCTCCCGGGATACCGTGAATCAGACGAACCTGGGCAGGAGTTCCTGCACCAGGGAATTCATGATCTCGGACGCCGGGGGCGTCTTACCCCGGCTCCTGCGGTCGATCCGATGGACCGGCAACCGCCGGGTGGCCGCAGCCTTGTAGACAGCGGTTGCCGGCACCCTGGTCCTGAGCAGTGCGACGTCGCCGTCCCCGGAGTCATCGGACAACAGCCTGGTGAGCGCCTCGAGGTAGACCTGCGCGTCCCTGGTCCGATCGACCCCGTACAGGACTCCGTACATCGGCCCAACCGTCATTCCCATGCGTTCGCCCATGGCCCGCTGGCCAGCCACGACGCGGACGGAGCCGCGGTGGAATTCGACGGCGCTGACCTTGTCCGGCCGGATCGGCGACAGCACGATGTCCGCAGCGAAGATCGCCGTCTCCTGCAGAGGTCCGACGGCGCCCTGGGTGTCGATGACGATCACATCGTATTCAGGGCTGAGTTTGCCCAGCGTATAGCTCAGGCGTTGCCGGCCGTCTGGCGTGTGCAGGATGAAATTCTGCAGGTTGCCCTCGGCGTCGTCCGAGTAGATAAGATCCAGGCCGGGAATCCCGGTGCGCGAGATGACTTCCGTGATGTCGGCCTTGGTGATGAGGTGGCGCAGCCCGTTGGGCGCCTCATGCTCGAACGGGTAGTAGCTGGAAAGCGTCGGCTGGATATCAGCGTCCACGGCGAGAACCCGTTTGCCGTGATCCGCCAGATAGCCGGCTAGGTTGGCGCAGAGCGTGGTCTTTCCCACGCCCCCCTTCGTATTCGTGATGGTGATGATCATGGTCAGTGGAGATCGGCTGGTTGGTGAGAACGGGAAACGGAAAAAGCACGGCCCGCCTTCCCGAAGGGATGGCGGGCCGTGCCTGGTAAGGACCGGGTATGGATGGAAAGACGATGGACCGCATGCGCGTGACGCGCCGGCGAAAGGGAGAGGCCGCCGTATGATGGGCGGCGTTTCGATCAGGGCTGTTGCATGACCTTTGTTCACGATGTCTTCCCGTTTATACTGGGCGGCACGGCGAACCGGTCCGCCAGGCGGGTCCGGAGACCCGCTGGAAGATCACATCAACTAGGTATTGCCTGTCATGAAAAAAGCCTGAAATATGGTGGGCCCGGCAGGACTTGAACCTGCGACCAATGGATTATGAGTCCAC
>CAZZNP010000173.1:1907-4252 GCA_964655785.1 uncultured Gemmatimonadota bacterium | reverse complement strand
AATCCGCGTGCCCATCCGGGAGCGGTTTGAAATCGCCCATATCTCTCTGGGGGGCAAGCCTTTCGTCGCACTCCCGGACCAGGGTCAGGTGAGGATGCGGCGCCACCGCGGGAACTGGGGCGACGCGGGACGGCGTCAGACCGAAGTCACGGGCGACTATTCCAGGGGCTACTTCCTCTGGGCGTGGCGGAACCCTCATCCCGACCGTGAGATCGAATCGCTGGAGGTGATACCGGCCGGGCCTCCTTTCATCATCGCCGGGCTGACGGTTTCCCAGGCGAACGAGCACCCCTTCGTCCGCACGGGGAAGCGAGAAGCGCGCCTTACCCTGACTGATCCGAAAGACGCCGAAAAACCCTTCGATTTGAGCGTGGACGTGGACCGGGGCGTCGCCTCCTACGTCCATCCCCTGCCCGAGGCATCGGCCGATGAATTCGTCGACGACGATTTCGCCGGGTGGGGCGAGGCGCAGAACCCGAAGTCGAGCCCGGCCTACGTCGAGGTCGCCGCTATCCCTTCGGCCACGGTGACGGTGAAGCAGGGCGAGGAGAAGGTAGGCGAGGTCAAGTGGGGCGACGTGGAGGAAAAGAAGGTGGTCGAGACCCCGCGCATGCGGGTAGAGCTCCTGGACCGGGGGCGCAACTGGGTGAATGTCACCGTCCTGGACGAAGATACGGACAGGCCGGTGCCGTGCCGGGTCCACTTCCGGTCGCCGGAAGGCATTCCCTACCAGCCTTACGGGCACCACAACCAGGTCAATTCCAACCTGGACACCTGGCATATCGACATCGGCGGGGATCTCAGGATGGGACAGATCACCTACGCGTATATCGACGGGAAGTGCCAGGGATGGCTGCCCCGCGGCGAGGTGATCGTGGACGTGGCGCGGGGATTCGAGTACGAGCCGCTGCGGACCCGGGTGAAGATCGAACCGGGGCAGCAGGATCTGACCCTGCGGCTCAAGCGCTGGGTGAACATGAACGCCCAGGGCTGGTACAGCGGGGATTCCCACGTCCATTTCCTCTCCACCCAGGGCAGCCACACGGAGTCGCAGGGCGAGGACCTGAACATCGTCAACCTTCTGCCGTCGCAGTGGGGCAATCTTTTCACGAATACGGAGGACTTCACGGGCCGGCCGAGCGTCTCGCAGGACGGGAACAACATCGTCTACGTCGGCCAGGAGAACCGGCAGCACTTCCTGGGCCACCTCATCCTGTGGGGACTCAAGGAACCGGTGATGCCCTGGTGCAGCGACGGCCCCGGCGAGGCGGAGCTGGGCGGCACGCTGGAAATCACCATGAGCGACTGGGCGGACCAGTGCCACGCGCAGGGCGGCTCGGTCATCATCCCTCATCTGCCTAACCCGAACGGCGAGCCCGCGGCGCTGATCGCCACGGGGCGCGTGGACGGCGTGGAGATGCTGCGGCACCAACCCTTTAATCACATCGAGTACTACCGCTATCTCAACTGCGGTTACAAGCTGCCGCTGGTGGGAGGCACGGACAAGATGAGCAGCGACGTGCCCGTCGGGCTATACCGCACCTATGCCTACATGCCCGAACAGGACTTCACCTACGACAACTGGTGCAACGCCGTGACGAAGGGACGGACCTTCCACAGCGGCGGCCCCATCATCCACCTTTCCGTGGACGGGCACGACGTCGGCGATACCGTGCAGGTGTCCGGCCCAGGTACCGTTGAAGTCCATGCCTGGTCGGAGAGCATCTTTCCCATTCACACGCTCGAGATCGTCCGAGGCGGACAGGTCGTGGCTTCCACGGAGGATCGCAACGGCACCCGGCGGCTGGAGCTGAAGGCCCGCGTGAAGGTGGACGGGCACACGTGGCTGGCCGCGAGGTGCGCGGGTCCGGATTACACGAGCGTTCCCCATCACGACGGCTGGGGACGGGGGATCTTCGCCCATACGTCGCCGGTCTACGTCGCATGCGGCGGCGAGTGGTGGATGTTCGACAAGGACGCCGCCCAATACATGCTCACGCTCATAGACGGCGACCTTCAGTATATACGACGGACCGCGGCGAGGCACGAGACCGGCACGGCGACGCATCATCACGGCGAGGAGGACCACCTGGCCTACCTTGAGCGCCCCTTTGTCGAAGCACGGGAGGCGATCCACCGAAGGATGCACAAATTGGGGATCCCGCACTGACGTGATCGAGCGATCCACCGGAGTCTGCACCGGCTGGGGATCCGGCACTGACGAATAGAAGTCTGGTATTGAACATCGAAATGATCTGAAATCCCGAAGACTCGCACTCGAATCCCGACAACTCGCACTCGAATCCCGAAGACTCGCACTCGAATCCCGAAGACTCGCACTCGAA
>CAZZNP010000173.1:0-1807 GCA_964655785.1 uncultured Gemmatimonadota bacterium | reverse complement strand
ACTCGCACTCGAATCCCGAAGACTCGCACTCGAATCCCGAAGACTCGCACTCGAAATCACAATAAAACACGAGGGTAAATACGATGAGTACCAGGCAAACAGTCCGTATCGGATGTGTCCAGACGCCGGCCTCGGAGACTTTCGACGAGGCCATCGAGGTCGGCTGCCGCCTTGCGGGCGAGGCGGTGTCCGCTGGCGCCGAGTTCGTGTGCCTGCCCGAGTATTGCGGCGGGCTGAGGACCGATGGCGGAGCGCTGACGCCCCCCGCCGCGCCGGAGGCGAGCCATCCCGTGCTCGCGGCCCTGCGGGAGTTTACTCGCAAAGCCGGAGTGTGGTCGCTCATCGGGTCCGTGGCGGTGGAGGGTTTAGACGACCGCCTCATCAATCGCGGCTACCTGGTGGACGACCAGGGTGAAATCCGGGCGCGCTACGACAAGATTCACATGTTCGACGTTGATTTTTCCAGGACCGAGCGGTACCGGGAATCGGACGTGATCTCACCCGGTGACACAGCCGTGGTCGCCGAAACGCCCTGGGGCGGTCTCGGCATGTCCACCTGCTACGATCTACGTTTTCCCCATCTCTACCGATCGCTGGCCCAGGCCGGCGCCGACATGCTCGCGGTGCCGGCGGCGTTCACGAAGACGTCGGGGCAGGCCCACTGGCACGTGCTGAACCGGGCCCGTGCCATAGAAAACGGCACCGTGCTGGTGGCCCCCTGCGCCACGGGATCGATACCGGGCGGCGGCGAAGTTTACGGCCACTCGCTCATCGTTTCACCCTGGGGCGAGGTCCTGGCCGACGGCGGCGAGGACGTGGGCATCCTGGTAGCCGACGTGGATATGGAGAGCGTCGCCAGCGCGCGAAGGCGCGTGCCAAGCCTGCAACACGATCGTCCGTTCAGCCTGAAGGCGAAGACAGGAAAGGACTGCCGTTCGGTTGCGTGAGTCGACCCCAGGGTGGGTGGTCTGTGCCGGGAGACAGGCGCTTGTGATCACGGCACGACGACGCCACGGCACCACGGCACGACGACGCCACGGCACCACGACGCCACGGCACCACGGCACGACGACGCCACGGCACCACGGCACGACGACGCGTGTGGTCCGGTAGACCCGGGCCGATCATTCATTTTGGGAGTGTTCCCCGTAGGGAGAGTGTTTCCCGGTGAAAGAACTGATCCTGGTGCGGCATTCAAAGTCTAGCTGGAAGGATCCCACGCTTGCAGATCATGAAAGATCGCTGAACAAGCGCGGGAAGCGGGACGCGCCGGAAATGGGCGACCGGCTCGCGCGGCGCGGATGTAATGCCGACCTGCTCATTTCGAGTTCCGCCGTCCGGGCCCTGGAGACGGCACGGACCATCGCCGGCAAAGTCGGCTATCCCCGTGAGGACATACAGTTGGAGGAACGTCTCTACCACGCCAGCGCCGGAGAACTGATCGGCGTGATCCGCGGCACGGATGACGCGGTGGGTACCTTGATGCTCATCGGGCACAATCCCGGATTGACGGATCTGGCGAATCTGCTCGGACCTCGTGAGATCTTCAATCTTCCCACTTGTGCTGTGCTGCATCTCAGGTTCGACATCGACGCCTGGTCGGGCCTGTCAGAAGTGTCCGGTGAAGAAGTGGTGTACGATTTTCCCAAGAAGATATCGAGTTAAGTGTCTGTTCGATCAAAGTGCCTGTTCGATCAAAGTGTCTGTTCGATCGAAGTGTCTGTTTGATGCGTGATGTAAAATTTGAACTTTGGGAATTGAAGTAGGTCTAAATGGCAGTTGGAAAAAAGGAAATGAAGTTCAACGA
>CAZZNP010000172.1:0-4288 GCA_964655785.1 uncultured Gemmatimonadota bacterium | reverse complement strand
TGCCATCGAGCGGATCGGGCAACTGACGAAGGGCGAGGCCTTCGTGGTCACCGACGTCGGCCAGCACCAGATGTGGGCGGCCCAGTGGTACGGGTTCTCGAAACCCCGATCGATGATTACCTCCGGCGGACTCGGTACGATGGGCTTCGGACTGCCCGCGGCGATCGGCGCCCAGTTCGCCTTCCCGGATCGCGAGGTCATCGTGTTTTCGGGTGACGGCAGCATTCAGATGAACATCCAGGAGATGGCCACGGCCGTCGGCTGCGGACTCCCCGTCAAGATTGTGTTGTTGAACAACGGTTATCTCGGCATGGTGCGGCAGTGGCAGGATATGTTCTATTCCCGACGCTACTCGGAAGTGGACCTGCGCGAATCCAACCCGGATTTCGTGAAGCTGGCGGAGGCCTACGGCGCCGTGGGAATCCGAGTCTTCAAGGATGAAGACGTCGAAGGCGCCTGGCTCGAGGCAGCCAAGGTCAAAGACCGTCCCGTGTTGCTCGACATGGTGATCGCCGAAGAGGACAACGTGTATCCCATGATCCCGGCGGGGGCGGCGTCCCACGAGATGATCGAAGAATAAAACCTGTGCATGAGGATCGAAGTAAGACAGCCGAAGTACGACAGCCGTTGTGTGAAAGCCGAAGTAAGACAGCTGATTTAAGACAGCTGATTTAAGACAGCCGATGTATGACAATCGAAGTATGAAAGTCGAAGAATAAGGGTAGAAAATTAGAAGCCGGGAGGATTGTTCCGGCAGGGAGTTGACTACACGATGGCACGCCATACCATATCCATGGTGGTCGAGAACCGGTTCGGGGTCCTGGCCCGTATATCCGGGCTGTTCAGCGGACGGGGTTTCAACATCGACAGCATCGCCGTCGGCGAGGCCGCGGAACCCGGCACGGCGCGCATGACCATCGTCACCCAGGGCGACGAGATGATCATCGAACAGATCATCAAGCAGCTGAACCGGCTGGTGGACGTGATCCGGGTCGTGGATCTGACCGGCGAGAATTTCATCAATCGTGAGCTCGCCCTGATCAAGGTGAACGCCAGCCAGACCACTCGGCAGGAACTCGTTCAGATCGCCGATATCTTCAAGGCGAAGATCGTCGACATCAACCAGAAGACGATCATGCTGGAAGCCACGGGAAACGAGGACAAGATCGACGCCATCATCAACATGGTGCGACCCTTCGGCGTCCGGGAAATCGCCCGGACCGGCCGGGTGGCGCTCGCCCGGGAGTCTCAGAGCAAGGATACCCCGTCACCGGAAGCCCCGCTTCCCGTCTGGGAGAAGGAACGCAAGCAGATCACCGCCGACCTGGCTTGAACGCCGAAACGGAACGCAAGCAGATCACCGCCGACCCGGCATGAACGCCGGAACAGATTCAAGGAGAACCAATGGCTCGACTGTATTACGATCAGGACGCCGACCTGGGCATATTGGATGGCAAGACCATCGCGGTTGTCGGTTACGGCAGCCAGGGACACGCCCACGCCCTTTCCCTGCGCGATTCCGGACTGGACGTCATCGTTGGATTGCGGAAGGGCGGCTCGTGGGATCAGGCCGTCGAGGACGGATTCGAGCCCCGTACCGTGGCACAGGCGGCCGCCGAGGCCGACATCATCATGATGCTGGTCAACGACGAGCTTCAGTCGCGTCTCTTCAATGAATTTGTGGCGCCGAACCTGGCGGAAGGCAACGCGCTCGCCTTCGCCCATGGTTTCAACATCCATTTCAACCAGGTCGTTCCGCCCGATAACGTGGACGTCTTCATGGTCGCGCCCAAAGGGCCGGGCCACCTGGTGCGCCGGGTATTCGAAGAAGGCGGCGGCGTACCCTGCCTGCTCGCGGTCCACCAGGACCACACCGGCAGGGCCCGGGATATCGGCCTGGCCTACGCCAAGGGCATCGGCGGCACGCGCGGCGGCGTCATCGAAACGACCTTCCGGGAAGAAACCGAGACCGACCTGTTCGGCGAGCAGTCCGTGCTCTGCGGCGGCACGTCCGAACTCGTCATGGCCGGATTCGAGACCCTGGTCGAGGCCGGGTACCAGCCCGAGATCGCCTATTTCGAGTGCCTCCACGTACTGAAGCTCATTGTGGACCTCATGTACGAGGGCGGCATTGAAGGCATGCGGTATTCCGTCAGCAACACGGCTGAATTCGGCGACCTGACCCGCGGCCCGCGGATCGTCAACGAGGAAACCCGCGCCGAAATGAAGCGGATCCTCGCCGAGATCCAGTCCGGCGCCTTCGCCCGGGAGTGGATGCTCGAAAACCAGGCCAACGCGCCGGTCATGCACGCGCTCAGACGCAACGCGTCGGAGAAGAAGATCGTAGAGGTCGGAAAACAGCTGCGCAGCATGATGAGCTGGATCGAAGAAAAGAAGTAGGCCGTCTCCCGAACAGGCCGACCCGGCCGGACCTGGCCGTCTCCCGAACAGGCCGACCCGGCCGGACCTGGCCGTCTCCCGAACAGGCCGACCCGGCCGGCGGCCCAATGACCGTGAACAGGAGCATGCGGCGATGCGAAAAGTGGATATCTTCGACACTACCCTTCGTGACGGGGAACAGGTTCCCGGCGCCTCGCTGAACCGTAACGAGAAAATCCAGGTCGCGCACCAGCTGGCCGAACTCGGCGTCGACGTGATCGAAGCGGGTTTCGCCGCGTCCTCGCCCGGCGACTTTGCCGCGGTGAAGAACATAGCCGAGCAGGTCGAAGGCCCCGTGATCACCGCCCTCGCCCGGGCGGTTGAATCGGACATCGTGGCCGTGGCCGAGGCCGTCAAACCCGCGAAACGCCCCCGGATACACATCGTCCTGGGCACGTCGGACACCCACCTGAAGCACAAGTTCCGCAAGTCCCGTCAGCAGATCATGGACATGGGCGTGCAGGCCGTAGTGTTCGCGAAGGAGCTCTGCGAAGACATCGAATATTCGACCGAGGACGCCTCGCGGAGCGATTTCGACTACCTGTGCGAGACCGTCGAGGCGGTCATCGACGCCGGCGCCACCGTGGTGAATATCCCCGACACCGTCGGTTATGCGGTCCCCGAACAGTGGGGCAGCCTGATCTCCCGCCTGATCGAAACGGTGCCGAATATCGAGAAGGCCAAGGTCAGCGTGCACTGCCACAACGACCTGGGCATGGCGACGGCCAATTCCCTGGCGGCAATCAAGGCCGGGGCGACCCAGGTCGAATGCACCATGAACGGCGTGGGCGAGCGGGCGGGCAACGCCTCCCTGGAAGAGATCGTAATGGCCGTCAAGATGCGCGGCGATTTCTACAATGCGCGCACCGACATAGAGACGACGCAGATCTATTCCACGAGCCTGCTGGTGCGCGACCTCATGCACATGCCCGTGCAGCGCAACAAGGCCATCGTGGGCAGCAACGCCTTCGCCCATTCATCGGGCATACACCAGGACGGATTCCTCAAACACCGGGAAAACTACGAGATCATGAGCCCGTCGGACGTGGGCATCGAGAAGAGCGACATCGTGCTGACGGCGAGATCCGGCCGGCACGCCCTGCGGCACCGCCTCGAGTTGCTGGGCTACACCTACGACGAAAGCCAGAAGGAAGAATTCGAGAAGGTCCACGTGCGCTTCCTGAACGTGGCGGACCGGCAGAAAGAGGTGGCGGACGAAGACCTCCACCGGATCGTTACCGACACGCCCGTCGAAGTGCCCGAACAGTACCTGCTGGAGGATTTCAGAGTGACCTCCTCGCACTCCGGCCAGGCTGACGCGAACGTTCGTCTCCATGTCAGCGGGGAAACCATCGAAGAAGGCGGGGTGGGCGACAACCAGATTCTCGCCGCCCTGAACGCCGTCGACCGGATCACGAAGCTGCCCACCTTCGTGAAGGATATCCAGACCTCGTCGAACGGCCGGGACGGCGCCCACCACGTCCAGGTCAGCGTGGCGTTCCACGACCAGTCCTACAACAGCCACGCTTCCGACACGGACGTGGTGAAAGCAAGCATCCAGGCCTACCTGCATTCCCTCAATCAACTCGTTGCGCGGCACGGCGGGCTGATCGTAGAGTAATCCAATCCTACATTCCCATATACGCGGGAGGAACACTTGTATAATATCGCGGTCATTCCGGGCGACGGGACCGGTCCGGAGGTCGTGCGCGAAGGGCTGAAAGTGCTCAAGGCGGCCTCGGAGAAGTTTGGATTCGAATATGAACTCACGGAGTACGATTTCGGCGGCGAAAGGTACCTGAGGACGGGCGAGATCCTGCCCCGGGAGGGCCTGCAGGAACTGGGCCAT
>CAZZNP010000171.1:0-4356 GCA_964655785.1 uncultured Gemmatimonadota bacterium | reverse complement strand
GTTGAGAACACAAGAAACGAAACATTTCGTACCGAATTCCAGCCACTTCACGGGGAGGAGTCCAGAGTGATTCGCACATATGGTCGCGCGTTCGCGATGATTTCGGCTTCGATATATTTCATGATCCTGACTGGATGCGGCGGCGGTGGCGACAGCAGCCCGACGAGCCCCACGCCCTCCACGCCGACGCCGCCGGCTCCACCGCCGGCGCCCGTGGCAACGAGCATCGCCGTCACGCCTGCTTCGCACACGCTGGCGACGATCGGCGCGACCGTGCAACTGACGGCTACGGTGCGTGACCAGAACAACAACCCGATGACCGGCCAGACTGTGACCTGGACGAGCAGCAACACGGCCGTGGCGACCGTGAGCGGCAATGGCCTGGTGACGGCCGTGTCCAACGGCACGTCCCAGATCACGGCGCGTTCAGGCAACGCTTCGGGTACCTCGAACATCACGGTGGCCGAGCCTGTGCCGACCCGGATCACGATAACGCCTTCGTCCCATACGCTGGAGGCGATCGGCGCAACGGTACAGTTAAGAGCGACGGTACGTGATCAGCGGAACAACGCCATGTCCGGCCAGACCATTACCTGGTCGAGCGGCGACGAAGCCGTGGCAACCGTGAGCGCGACGGGCCTCGTGACGGCGGTAAGCAACGGTATGGCTGAAATCACGGCCAAATCCGGCAGCCTGTCCGCCAGTGCGGCCGTTACCGTCGCGATTCCGGTGGTGACGAGCATCACGATTGATCCCGATGCGCACACGCTCGAAGCGATCGGCGCAACCGTGGAACTCGCGGCCGTCGTGCTGGACCAGCATGAAAACACGATAGCGGACGTGACTGTGACCTGGTCGAGCGGCGACGAGGCCGTGGCGACCGTGGACGAGAACGGACTGGTCACCGCGGTGGATAACGGCATGGCGGAGATCACGGCCCAGGCCGAAGACGTGATGGCGACCGCTGCGATCACCGTCTCCCAGGTCCCGGCCAATATCAGTATCGAGGTTGCCGCCGATGCCACCACGCTGACCGAGATCGGGCAGACCCTGCAGCTCATGGCCTCCGTCAGCGACGCGAACGACAATTCCATTGCCAAACCGGCCGTCACGTGGACGAGCGGTGACGAAGCCGTGGTTACCGTGGACGGGGACGGATTGGTTGAGGCGGTGGGCAACGGCATGGCTGAAGTCACGGCCGCGTCCGGTGACGTGTCGGCCAGGGTGAGCATAACGGTCATGGTTCCGGATGAAGGCGGTGAAGGCGGCGAAGGCGGGGATGGCGGCGATGGCGGGGATGGCGGCGACGAAGGCGACACGCGAGTGTACGTCGCGTGGGAAGGGGTGAAGGTTGCTCATCCCGGTGTGATTGAATTTAGTGCAGGGATTTTTTCAATACCCATATCTGGCTGTTTCACTGAGAATCGAACAGTCCAACTCGGTGGGCAGTTCCCCCCCGAGGGAGTTAAAGACTGGACGAATTCTGTCACTAATGACACCCTTACCATCCACTATTCCGTATGGCAGCGAAGAGCCGATATGGACAGTCCGTGGAACGAAATCTCGAATACCAGGAAGATGTATGACGCTTGCTCATTCAATTTCGAGGTAGCCGGTGAGTACCGACTGGTGGGTGAAATTACGCTCAACGGCGATCGGGAATTTCGCAAGAGTGAGAATACGTTTACCGTCGATCCCTGACAGCCAGGATCGGGAACCGTAGTCGTTAGTTTCGAACAGTAACAGTTACCAACACGCAACTTTCAAGGGGATCGACGGGTCAAAACCGTAGATCCCCTTTTGCGTCTCTGGTTTGAGTGTCCTCGGTGAAGTCTGCCGTCACGTATTCGTAAGCCGCGGGAGACAAACGGTCATACGGGAGGCATAACGGCCATGCTGAAAAATCACCTCGTCATCGCGTTGCGGCACCTGTTCGGAAACAAGGGCTACTTCTTCATCAACACGCTGGGCCTGTCCACCGGCATCGCCTGCAGCCTGCTGGTATTCCTCTTCGTGCGGCAGGAGTGGACCTTCGATGCCTTTCACGAGAAGGCGGACCGGATTTACCGGGTCAACGTCACGGGGCAGGGATTCGACGGCGCGCCGTTCCGCACCGCGATTACCCCCATGCCGCTCGCGCCGGCGATGAAGCGCGAGTTTCCCGGCATTGTCGAAACGGTCAGGGTTCGGCAGTTCGGGGGAGAATCGGTCGTCCGGGTTGGGGACGATACGTTCAGGGAGGGCGGCATGCTCACCTGCGATCCTTCCTTCTTCCGTGTGTTCTCCTTCCCGCTCATCGAAGGAGATCCCGAGACGGTCTTCGCCGATTTCAACGGTCTGGTGATCAGCCGGTCCATCGCGACAAAGTACTTCGGACAGGAGCGCGCGCTGGGCCGGCAGCTTGCGATCAGCGACGAGCCCTATACCGTGACCGGCGTGGCGGAGGACAGTCCGGGGAACTCCAGCATTCAATTCGATTTCCTGCTCCCCTTCGACCGGACGGTGGCCATGTTGCCGTGGCTCGCCGGCAACACGGAAAGCTGGAACCACTCCTTCACGTCCACCTACGCGGAACTGTCGGACGGGCAACAGGCCGGTCCCCTCGCGGAACAGCTTCCCGGTTTTTCCAGCGCACATTTCTCGGGACAGATGTCCAGGGAGCTGGAAATCCAGGCCCTTACGGATACTCACCTGGACCCGGGGGTGGCGAACGGTCTGGGTACCGCCAGCGATCCTAACCGATCCTACGTACTGATCAGCACGGCGCTGCTCGTTCTTTTCATCGCGTGCGTCAACTTCATGAACCTGGCCATATGCCGTTCCTCGACCCGCGCGAAGGAGGTCGGCCTGCGCAAGGTGTTCGGCGCGCAACGATCGCAGATCGCGGGGCAGCACCTGGGCGAATCGCTGGTGCTGAGCGGCTTCGCCCTCGTGTTTGGGGTGGTGCTGGCCCATCTGTTCCTGCCCGTTTTCAACTCCCTTTCGGGGAAGACGCTCGTACTCGACTACCTTTCGGGCGGGTCCACGCTTGCCGCGCTTCTGGCCTTCACCCTGCTCGTCGCTTTCGTGTCCGGCAGCTATCCGTCCCTGGTCCTTTCCCGGTTCAATCCCGTCGCCATCTTCCGGCGGCAGGTCAGGGTCGGCGGACCGAACCTGCTCATACGGGGCTTCATGGTCGTGCAGTTCGGGTTGTCCGCGACCCTCGTCGTCTCCATTCTCGTCATGACCCGGCAGCTGGATCTTGCCCGGACCGGGGATTTTGGATACAACGCCGAGAACGTTGTCGTGATCGAGAAAGGACGGGACGGCGGCAACCTGGACGTTTTCAGAAACCGGGTGCTCCCCCACGAGGACGTGCTCCTGGTAACCGGAGTCTCAAACTCCTTCGGCCCGAACCGGGGACTTGCCCAGGCCGCGTACGCCGACACGGCCGGGAACCGGCTGGAGGCGTTCATGTATACCGTGGATTACGACTACGTGAAGACCCTCGAGCTGAGCCTGGTATCGGGGCGGGATTTTTCGAGGGCGTTCGGGGGCGATGAATCGAGGTCCTGCATCATCAACGAGGCAGCGGCCAGGTCGATGGGATGGGAGGATCCGATCGGCCGCACGCTGCCGCACGGCGTCACGGTCATCGGCGTGGTGAAAGACTACCATTACCGGTCCATGCACCACGAGATCGAACCCGTGATACTCACCCTCAATCCCGTGGCGTTCGGGGATGAAATGGATCGGATCAATTATTTCCTGGTGCGCGTAAGCGGCCGGGACCTGCCCGCCACGCTGGGCATGTTGGAAGCGGCCTGGACGGAAGTCTCGCCGGGAACGCCCTTCGAGTACTTTTTCCTGGATGACGACATCGGCCGTTTCTACGTGGATGAAGCCAACCTTGCGCGGATCTTCACCTGGTCGGCGGTGTTCGCCCTGCTGATCGCCTGCCTGGGTGTGTACGGCCTGGTTTCCCTGGAGGTCGCACGGCGCACGGGGGAGGTAGGTATCCGCAAGGTGATGGGCGCCGCCGTATCCGATATCGTGAGCCTGCTGTCGAAACAGTTCGTATACCTGGTCCTGATCGGGAACGTCCTCGCCTGGCCCGCGGCCTGGTGGCTTATGAACGAATGGCTTGCGGACTTTGCCTACCGGACCGAAATCAGCGGCGTTCCCTTCATCGCGGCAGGCCTCGTGGCCCTTGCTATCACCCTGGTTACCGTCAGTCTGAAGACCTTCCGTTGTGCTCTCCTCAATCCGGCCGACACCCTGAGGAGCGAGTAGGAGTTTTCGATTGACCGTCGGTGCGCCATGCGCAATCTGGCCGATGCGCTACGTCGCGAGTAGTCGGTTTCAGGTTGACCGCCG
>CAZZNP010000170.1:1704-4541 GCA_964655785.1 uncultured Gemmatimonadota bacterium | reverse complement strand
CTTCTTCTCCCGCTCCATGTACATGTCGAAGTCCATCTTCTCGTACCATCCGCCTTCGACGAAACGCAACATGGGAGCGAAGAGTTCGGGACCGTAATACCCCCTGACGGGTAGGAGGGGGCGGCCTTCCGAGGAAAGAAACCACGTGGTGGGATAGCTGTTTACCTGGAACATCAGGGCCACCTGGTACTCCGTAACGGCCTGGCCTTCGATGGCCAGCGACTGGGAGGATTCCGCGTTCAGCTTCACCGGGATGAAGGACTTGCCCAGTTGCTTCAGGACGCCTTCGTCACGGTAAGTCTTCTCGTTCATCCTTTTGCAGTTTGGACACCAGTCGGTGTAGAAATTTACGAGGATGAGTTTGCCGGAGTCTTTGGCCAGCGCCAGGGCTTTGTCGAGCCGCTGCCAGTCGGGTTCTGTTGCTTTTTCTTCGTTTTTATTTCCGTCCCCGGCCACGGCAGTTGGGACGCCGACCATCACGCTGGCTGCAACCATCAGGCAAAAAACCGCCACGAGGAAAGCCGCGATGGAGGTACGCTGCCGCCATCCGGCCGCGAACCTGGCGCGCTTCCATCGCTCGTAAAAGCCTGGTGTGGAAACTCGAGTGGATCTGCCTGTCGATTCGTATGCCATGAGGTGGATTCTGAAGGATGTGAAGCACGGTATAAACCAACCCCGCGCTGTAGGTGCCAGTCGTTTCCTCAACCTACCGTTTTCAGGTCGAAAGTCAAGCCGAAACCCCTGTTACGCCCCGTTTAGATAGGCCTTGTCATACCCCCGTTCTCCCCGTATTATAGGGATTTGCCCGACATGGCAGATAGGTGGTTAGGCAAGTCGACCCACCTGCCATACCCTTAGCTTTAACAGTTCGATCCATCACACCCGGCACGCAGCGATCCCCATGAGGCGGCCATGAAATTACTCGAATCGACCTATCGGGAGGCCTTCGGCAAATCGGCTGCGCTGTACGAGCGCGCGCTCGAGCACTTTCCCAACGGCGTAACTCACGACGGAAGGTTCATGCGCCCCTTCCCGGTGTACATCGACCGGGCGCAAGGCTCGCGCAAGTGGTCGGTGGAGGGCCGGGAGATCATCGACTACTGGATGGGGCACGGCTCCCTGATCCTGGGCCATAGCCATCCCGTGATCGTGCAGGCGATCGCCGATCAGGCGGCCAGGGGCACTCACTACGGCGCCTGCCACGAACTCGAGATCGAGTGGGCGGACATGATCCGTCAGCTGATGCCGTCGGCGGAGACGGTCCGCTTCGTTTCGTCCGGCACCGAGGCCACGCTCATGGCCATTCGCCTGGCGCGGACCATCACGGGCCGGCGCAAGGTCATCAAGTTCCGGGGCCATTACCACGGCTGGCACGACCAGGTGCTGGACGGCGTGGGTCCCGGCCGTGACCAGCCCATGCCGGGCGTATTGCGGGAGGTGTTCGACACCGTGATCAGCCTTCCGGAGGTGAACCTGGACCGCGTGGCGGACATCCTGAAGCGCGACAACGACGTCGCCTGCCTCATCCTGGAGCCGACAGGCGCCATGTTCGGCGGTGTCGAACTGTCCGATGATATCGTCCCGGGCCTGCGGGAGCTCACCGAACGCTACGGCGTGATCTTCATCATGGACGAAGTCGTGACGGGATTCCGGTGCGCCCCGGGCGGCGCGCAGGAATACTACGGGGTCAGGCCGGACCTGAGCACGCTGGCCAAGATCGTGGCGGCGGGATTGAACGGCGGCGCCCTGGTCGGCCGGTCGGACATCATGGAACTCCTGGAACTGCGGGACGATCCGGAATGGCAGACGGACAGGAAGATGCTGCACTACGGGACCTTCAACGCGAACCCCCTCTCCGCGGCCGCAGGCATCGCCATGCTAAGGCACATCGCCGACGGCCGCGACATCGCCGTCGCCAACGAACGGGCGGCAGAGCTTCGCGGCCGGATGTCGGAGGTCCTGGCAGCCAACGGCATGGACGGCTGGCGGGTGTACGGTTCCTTCTCCGGGTTCAAGATCCTGTCGGCGGGGACCGCCTCCTCGGACCGCCGGGGAGACGCGGATATGCTGCACGCCATTCGGCAGGCGCTGCTCCTGAACGGCGTGGACTGCATGGGGGTCGACGGGCTGACCTCGGCCGTCCATACCTTCGAGGACGTGGAACGCACGGTTGAGGCCTTCGACAGTGCGATTTCGCTGCTCAAGCGAGACGGCATAATCCCTTGACAGCGGGGGTGTCCGCGCTTAGGTTGCGCCGGAGTTGAGCAAGCCGTTTCCATTACACGATTCGATCAAGGAGAGAAGAAATCATGGCGACAGAAAGAGCCGGTGCGGCGACTTTTCAAGGCAACGGGCTGACCCTGGTGGGCGACGAGGTGAAGGTGGGAGACGCGGCGCCGGACTTTTCCGTGTTGGGCGATGACCTTTCCGCCGTTACCCTGGCGGATTACGAGGGCAAAGTGAAGGTCATCTGCCTCGTGCCGTCCCTCGACACGCCGGTCTGCGACACCGAAATCCGGCGATTCAACCAGGAAGCCGCGGGACTCGGCGACAGCGTCGAGGTGCTGGCGGTCAGCACGGACCTGCCCTTCGCCCAGAAGCGGTGGTGCGGCGATGCGGGCGCCGAGAACGTGACCGCGCTGTCCGATCATCGCGACACGTCCCTGGGCGTGGCCTACGGCGCCGTGATCAAGGAACTGCGCCTGTTGGCGCGTGCCGTTTTCGTCATCGACGCGTCCAACACCGTGCGTTACGCGGAGTACGTGACTGAGATTACCGAGGAGCCCGATTACGACGCCGCCCTGGCGGCAGCCCGGGCCGCCGTCTGAGTGCGGAAG
>CAZZNP010000170.1:0-1604 GCA_964655785.1 uncultured Gemmatimonadota bacterium | reverse complement strand
CCAATCCATGGCCGAACTAACCTATCACGCCCACGCGAGTTTCTCCCTGTCCGACGGCGGTCATGACCTGCTGTTCGATCCTTTCATCACGGGCAATCCGATGGCGTCGATATCGGCGGACGATCTGAACCCGGATTACATTCTGCTGACCCACGGACATTCCGACCATATCGCTGACGCGGTGCCCATCGCGCGGCGCAGCGGCGCGACGATCATCGCCGCCTACGAACTCGCCAACTACTGCGAGGCCCAGGGTGCGGTCACCCATGACCTGGGCATCGGGGGGTCGTACACCTTCCCTTTTGGTCGGGTGAAGTTGACGCAGGCGACCCACAGTTCGTCGGTCACCGAGGAAGACGGGACCATCGTGTACCTGGGAAATCCGGCCGGCATCATCGTCCGTTTCGACGGGAAGACGATCTACAACACGGGTGATACGGGACTCTTCGGCGACATGGCCCTGATCGGGCGGCTGGAGAAGCCGGACTTGGTGATCATGCCCATCGGGGACAACTACACCATGGGGATCGACGACGCCGTGGAGGCGGTGCGGATGATCGGCGCCGGTACCGTGATCCCGGTCCACTACAACACCTTCCCGGTGATCGAGCAGGATCCGAATGAATTCGTCGAGAAGGTAGGCGACCTGGCGCGCTGCGTCGTACTGAAGCCGGGAGAGTCGGTCAGTTTGTAGTCCGCCGCAACCGTTCCGCAGAATTCAGGCCAGCCGCCGCAACCGCACGGCCATCATGGGCGGGGTTTCCTTGAAGTTCGCCCAGGACAGTTCCCGATCGGCTTCCACGCTGTCTTCGAAGACGCGTTCCTCGATGCCGTCCAGGACAAAGCCCGCCGCGAAGCACATGGTCAGCAGCACGGACAGAGGGCGATGGAAGATCAAATTGGGCACGGGCTGGCCCACGATGGCCAGTCCCTCGAAGGGCTGCGGCGTCAGGTACCGCTCGACCTTGATCCCGACCTTCCGGGTCATTCTCCCGTCCTGGTCAAACTGTTCAGCGTAGCGTACGGCGTACGGCGCCTGGAAGCACGGGTGCGTGAGGCTGAAGACGAAAACGCCGCCTGGTTTGAGCAGACCGTGGACGGCGGCGAACATCGGACCGACCTCGGCCATGTCCATGACGGCCATGTTTGAAACCACAGCATCGAAGGTATCCGTCCCCAGTTCCTCCAGCTCCTTCGTATCCGTCACGTCGATCACGCGGTAATCGATACGCGAAGCTGAATCGGCCACGGATTCGTTACCTGACGCGCCGTCCGCGGGTCTTTCCGATTCTTCTTCCAGCGAATCGCCAGTACGCTGACGGGCTCTTTCGATCATCCCGGCACTACAGTCGATGGCCGTGACCCGGGCGCCCAGTCCGGCGAGAAACCTCGAGAAGTTCCCGTTCCCGCAGGCGATGTCGAGGATCCTGTCGTCTGGCGTCACGGACAGCAACCGCTCCATGGCCGGCCGCACCAGCAGGTTGTGGAAGTCGTTGCTCTGCTCGCCCATGCGATCGTCCCAGAACGCCGCGTTCTGGTTCCATCTTTTCTGTGCTTCCTCGGCCAGTTCCGGCCAGTCTGACGTGTGCATGTTCGCTCCCTTG
>CAZZNP010000169.1:0-4655 GCA_964655785.1 uncultured Gemmatimonadota bacterium | reverse complement strand
TTCTGAAATCACCTGCCTGAATTCTCCTTCTATATCGTCGCCAATTGATTCTTTTTCTAACATTTTCTTTGCCTCCCGGTACGCTTCCCACAGCTGTGTGAATTGTTTGGCATACTTTGAATACTTCGCTATCTCCAGTAACAGTTCGAGGTATTCGGTCATGATTTGTCATGTATGAGTCGTATATTACTCAGGGCCGACCAGAAATCAAAGGATTTATTGCAAACGTATGCAACGCATCACCGAGTTGGACTTAGCATCTGACTTCCTGCCGCATCACCACCTGGCGTTCAACTGCAGGATCCAACGTGTTTCGACGAGGGGAACCTTGAGTTGATCGTAGCGGGTGTTACGTGTCCACGTGTAACGTACCAGGGTGGACACGCCCGATCCGACCGATCCATACAGCAGGACAACCCACCTCTCGCGGTGGTTGGTTCGAAACAGGGAGGTCGCAAGCTCCGGCGCGGGAATCCCGGACAGCGTGTATTCCCACTGCGCGGACAGGCTGACGCGGTCCCTTGAACGGTACCGCATGTACACGCGCACGTCATGAATGGGTTCTATCCCCGATTGATCGCGGCGTTCGTAGCGAGCCCGCCACTGGACCCGGGCAGGCAACCGCCAGGCCACCTGGCCCTGCCAGGATTCTTGCAGGGCCGTTCCGGCTGTCCGCTGCTCATCCAGTTCCCGGCGCCATACCCCGGAGGCCAGGACACCACGCCCCATTCTTCGACGAATTCTTAGTGTGCTGCGCCGGTAGATTTCAAGGTAGGT
Source organism: uncultured Gemmatimonadota bacterium (assembly GCA_964655785.1). GTDB lineage: Bacteria > JAAXHH01 > JAAXHH01 > JAAXHH01 > JAAXHH01 > JAAXHH01. The sequence goes on along the minus strand of CAZZNP010000169.1, from coordinate 3,878 downwards.
CAACCGGGGTTCGACGCTCAGTTGAAGCGTGGTTCGGCGATCCGGCTTCCAGCGCAGGAGCAGGCTCTGCCAGGACCGTTCGGATTTTTCGATCAACCTGGCATTCGGTTGGCGGTGAAACGTCAGTCCGCCTTCCACTTGATCCATGCTCCAGAGCATGCCGCCCTGCACGGTCTGGAATCCCTCGTCGTCGATGGCCATTTCGCCGAACAGATTCGTGCCGCCGTATAGCAGATCCAGGTCCGCGCCGACTCGCAGGCGTCCGTCCGACCGCACGGCCGAGATACCGATCAGTCCGCTGTTTCTCGCCCAACCCAGGCGGCCACCTGGTTCCCAACTCCCTGTTCGAGTCCTCGAGAGAACTCCGGTCATGGACACCCCTCGACGGTCGAACTCCAGCGCCATGCCCCGCCGGGCGCCGGATGCGTAGGCCGTGCGCACGGGCCGGAGTCCGCGGACGCGGCGTTTCACCGACGCGCTGAGACTGGCCGTCGAAGGCCGGATCGAATGGCTGCGCCAGACCAGCCCCTGGCCGAAATCCATTTCGTAGTATCCCAGGATCAGCCGTCGGGAAGCATCTGCTCGCCCAAGTTCCACGTATCCGGATCGCCACCGGGTTTCGCCTCCTCGATCCCGCCGTTCCCCGCGGCCACCCAGCTTAACGCTTCTCCCCAGTTCGATATCGCCCTGGAGGCCCAGCGTACCGTTTCCCGCCGCGTCAGGACGATCAGTGCGGCTTCTCGCCAGGCGCCAACGCCCGGAAGTGTCGAAACGGCGCGCTCTGGTCGCTCGGACGAAGGGACGGATCCGGGCAACGAGGCCCTCCGAGAAACCCGGTATCCGCGTGAGGTCCCCTGCGCTGCTGAATGGTCCGTTTCTTTCGCGCCAGGCAACGATCGCTCCGGCGAGGCCCGGCGTGATCCACGGAAGTTGCTCCAGCTCGGTTCGGGCGGCCCGGTTGATGTCGAGCGGGTCGCGCCGCAGAGATACCAACAGCGCGATGTCCTCGGGATCGATGTCCGCGGCTTCCCGGTCGATCAGCGCGTCTATCGCATAATCGGTCTCCTGGGCCGCCAGTTCACCAGGCAGGCACGTTGTCGCCATCGCCGCAAGGGACGCGTAGAACAGCGTCCGCCATGTCTGGATCATGAACAGACTCTTTTTCAGCCGAATTCCATGGTGATCGAAAACCTGTGCGTAACGCCCAGCAGGGAGTGGGACGACAGGGCGTAGTCCGTCCTCACGCGTCCCCTTGCCAGGCCGAGTCCGACATAGAAAAGGGATGGATCGGTGGTCAGTCCCGCCCGGATCATAACGAACTCGGCCAGACGAAACTCCTGGCCCACCCGGGTGGTGTAACCATGGCGGGGATGGCGGTCGAGCTGGAAGGAAACCGTCAATCGTTCTCCCGTTCTGCTCAGACCCGCCTGGATGATGCGCGGGTTTTCCGCCGCGGGGCCGGATTCCGCGAAGCGGCCGGCGGCATGGGCCATCGCGCCGAGACGAAGTTTGAAGGGGAGATCAATGAGGACACCCGTGTCCAAAGCGACGGCGGATGCGCCCGCGTAATTTTCGAAGGAAAGGCTCAGCCGACGAAGCGTAATTCCCGCATGGAATCGCCTGCCGATGGAACGTCCGTAGGAAATCCCGAAGACGCCCTCCCGGTATAACGAGCTTCCCAGGCCGTGGTAGAACAGGCCGAAGTGTCCCAGGCTGGTCGGAGCGACGCCGGAGACCGCCACCTGGGCCAGTTCCTTCATGCCGAACAGTCTCGTATAGTAGCTCGTCAAGGCGAACCGCCCTACCTGGGGCGTACCGCCCGGATTGAGGAAGGCAGCTTCCGCATCGTCGGCGACGGCTACGAAAGCACCCGCCATGCCCACCGGCCTCGCACCGGCGTAAACGGGTTCGAACGCGCTCCAGGCCGTACCCGGAGTCATAATCAGCAACAACAGCGGTAGTATCCGTTTCATCTGCGCTCCCTGGCTGGAAATGATAGGCTTGATGCTAGGGTTCAAGGCTTCACACTTCAACAGTCGGAAGCACGTAATGAAATCTCGTTTTTAACCGCTATTTGTCGGTCTGAAACCGTTCCAATCTCGTGTTGACAGCCACCCCCAATCCCGTATATTGCAGATGGTGCGCCCCAGTAGCTCAGTTGGACAGAGCATCGGACTTCTAATCCGAGGGTCGCAGGTTCGAATCCTGCCTGGGGTATACCGACCTCGCAGCCGCCCCACTTTATGCAAATCCCAATTTCATCGATTCATCCTCGAATTCATGAAGTCAGGTAGCGGCCTCGAGGCAAACCTGCCCTGGTATCCAACGCCAGGATCGGCCTGACCAGCGCACATCATTAGGAGCCCCACTAATGTTCAAGGTAGACCTTACAGATAACCGCCTCGTCCAGCTTGACGAACGTCGTTTCAGTGATTTGAAATTGAATGAGCGCGAGCACCTCCAGGAATGGCTGGTGAAAACACCGGAGGCACTGGGCGAGGATCTTCTGATCATCCAAAAGGAATTCGACGGATTCGAGGACACCCGGGAGCGCCTCGATCTTCTTGCGCTCGACAAGGAAGGCCGGCTGGTGGTCATCGAAAACAAACTAGACGATTCGGGCCGTGACGTCGTATGGCAAGCGCTCAAGTACGTCGCCTATTGCTCAAGTTTGAAGAAAGCGGAGATCGTCGAAATCTATCAGAAATACCTGGATAACTGGGCTAAAGGGGAAAGTGCAATTACTAACTTGTGTGAGTTTCTCGAGGTTGACGATCTTGACGACACGGTGCTGAACGAAGGCAATGAGCAACGACTTATGCTGGTCGCGGCGAATTTCCGCAAGGAGGTCACGTCGACGGTTCTCTGGCTGATCGGTCACGGAATCAGGGCCCAGTGCTTCCGGTTGGCACCATACGGTTTTGGACAGGAGATTCTTGTCGACCTGCAGCAGATTATCCCCACGCCCGAGGCCGCCGATTATATGATTGGGATGGCTGACAAGGAATCAGAGGAGAAGTCCAGTCAGCGTAAACAGAAGCAAAATGAGGAGATGCGCCAGGCGTTCTGGACGAGAACACTGGAGGCACTACGCGTCCGCGGTGTTTCCCGTTACGAGAATATCAGTCCGTCACGAAAATATTGGCTGGCGAGCCCTACGGGCGTGTCAGGATGCGGGTACAACATGATCTTTGGGAAAAACCTGGTACGTGTGGAACTCTACCTGTCGCGTACTCGATTAGAGAACAAGTGGTTTTTTGATCAACTCGAGGGGGAAAAGATAGAGATCGAAGATCGTTTTGGAGCCGAACTTCAGTGGCAACGGCTAGACGATAAGAAAGCGAGCCGGATATGCTTTCAACGCTCGTTTGATGGGTTTGACGAGGTCAACTGGCCGGAGATGACCGAGTGGCTGTGCAAGCACATAGTCAAACTGGAAGGGGCGTTATCGGCACCGCTTAACCGATTTAACCAGGAATTCAAACTCCTTGGCGATGTTTCAGTAAGTGCAGAGAACGGTCCCTCCTGACTTTGCACGCATGAAGCAACCGAATCAATCAAAGTCAGTCGATGCTATCCCAAGACATCGTCTATGAACACCCGGTTTCACGAACCGTTTTATTCGCTGCCAGTATACTCCCGAACCTCACGTTTCCTGGAGTCCTGAAGAGAAACGACCTGGGTCCCGTTGATTGATTCATTCTCCGGCAAGGCCGCTTCCCCTTTTTCTTTTTCGGTTTGCGCGACACTCTTCACTGACTTCAGGATATCGCTGCCCTCGACGGCCTCGCGTTCAGCGTCGTAATAGTCGAACCAGGGCAGGCCGGCTTCGGTGTAGGCTGTGGCCGTGGGCGGCATGATCGGCGGACGCTCGCCGG
>CAZZNP010000168.1:0-4660 GCA_964655785.1 uncultured Gemmatimonadota bacterium | reverse complement strand
CTAGATTTCTATTTCAACGGCATCGCTGGTCAGCCGGACCGGGAAGCAGGTGAGATTTTCGTAGGCCGGCGGCGTCAGCACGTCACCCGTGGTAATATCGAAAGACGCGCCGTGGAAGGGACACCAGAGGTCGGTGCCGTCCAGTTCCCCTTCGCTCAGGGGCGCGCCCATGTGGGGGCAGAAATTGTCGGCGGCGTAATATTTCCCGTCCACGTTGCAAAGGACGATTTCCTTCCCTTCGATCGAGACCATCTTCATCTGTCCCGGATTCAATTCATCCAGGTCCGCCGCCTTGACGTATCCCATGGACGGGTTCTCCTTTCATGGTTTTGCGCAATCCGGGGTTCCGGACGCTGCCCCCGGGTTCCGGAAATATACTGTAGCGCGTGGCCGGCCGAAGCGATGATCAGCCGAAGTGACGATCAGCCGAAGCGATGATCAGCCGAAGCGATGATCAGCCGAAGCGATGATCAGCCCGGAATGATGATCCGTTGGCCGACTTTCAGATACCTGGCCTGTAATTCGGGGTTTGCCCTCATGAGGGCCCCGACAGTAACCCTGAACACCCGCGCGATTCTCGAAAGCGTATCCCCCGAGCGGATGTTGTAGGTCACCGGATCGCCGTTTGTTCCCCTCGCGCCTTCTTGCCCGTTTCCCGACAGGCGAAGCACCTGGCCGGGGTGGATCACGTCTCCCCGCAATCCGTTGGCCACCTTCAGCGCGTTTATGGATGTCCCGTAATACCGGGCGATTCGGTTCAGCGAGTCGCCCCGCCGCACGGTGTGTGACGCGGCATTCTTCGGCGTGCCGTACGAAGGCCCACTGCCCGCCCATTGCTGGCCGTTGTAGTTTCTTCCGGGCACGCGAAGCATCTGGCCGACACGGATCAGGCTACCCCGGATCCGGTTCATGCTCCGGATCCTGCTGACCGACGTCCGGAACCTGCGGGCGATGTGCCCCAGCGTGTCACCCCTTCGTACGCGGTACCTGCGCTCTTCGGGCGGAGGCGTGAAATCTGATTCCGGCAGCTCGTCCAGACTGCCGAGAAGGGTCGAGCCCGCGCCGAGGGGCACGCGCAGCGCATACCCGGTGGGTGGGGTCACGCCGTAACGGATATCGGTGTTCAGGGCCTTGAGATCGTCCTGCGGCATGTCGAGCAGGTCGGCGACGTGCTTCAGGGTGACCGACTTGTCGACACGCACCTCTTCAACGAGGTGGGGATGGTGCGTCTCCGGCCATTCGATGCCGTATTTCTCCGCGTTTTCGATCAAATGCACTACCGCGAGGAACTTGGGCACGTAGTTCCGTGTTTCCCGGGGCAGCCGCATCGTCCAGTAATCCCGTTTCCCGGTACGGTTGATCTCGCGGAGTACGCGGTACTCGCCGCAGTTGTACGCCGCAAGGGCGAGAAACCAGTCGTCGAACATGGCGTACAGGTCCCCCAGGTAGCCGAGGGCGGCCGGGGTGGCCTTGTGGGGGTCGAATCGGTCGTCCACCCAACCGGAACGCCGGAGTCCATACCGCTTTCCCGTGTCGTAGATGAACTGCCACATGCCCGCCGCGGACGCCCAGGAGTACGCCCTGGGCTTGAAGCCGCTTTCGACGATCGGAAGCCACTGAAGCTCGCCGGGCAGTCCCCGCGCGGCCAGTTCCTCCCGGATCATGGGGGTGTAGCGTCCGGACCGCTCGTACGCGGCCTTTAGTATGTCCAGGCTCCTGTCTTTGAGAAAAAGTCGGATCTGCAGGTCGACGCGGCGGTTGGTCACCCTGGGGATCGAACCTCTGACCTCGGCGGCCGCACGGTGCCTGCCGTGGATGCGGTTCACCAGCAGGCCGAGTTGCCTGAGCAGGTCTGCCTGCTCGGCAGTCGCCGCGTGTTTCTGATCGTCACTCAAATGGATGAGCAGGCCGAGCACCTCATCGACCTCGGCGCGCGCGCCCGTGGTATCTGATCGTTCCAGCGCCGCGACGGCCGCGTCATAGCGCATCCTCGCATCGGCGAGGAGAAGGACCGCGTCCCGTGTCACCAGCGAATCGGCCAGCGTGATATGATCGAGGGAAAGATCCGGAACCGCCATATCCTCCACCGCAACGGTTTCCCGGGCGGTGTCCGCCGATCCTGAAGCGGGTATGGCAGGGGAGGTTGGCTCGAGGGTTCGGGGGCCTGCGCAACCGGTTAAGATCAAAAAGCCTATGAGAGGGAGAAATCTAATCATGATCCACGTCGGCAGATCAGCCTTCAACTGGGTTGCAAGACGTCGATTCATCGCCGGGTTCTGCCGCCCGGAGCCGTCTAAAATATAAGTTCGACCGTCGGGGAGGCAAGGCCTTTCCAAAAAAAAAGCTTGTTCTGCCGGCTGGAGGCCCGTACGCGGCGTTGTCATCCGGGCGTCGCCCGGCGTTCCATCAGGGCGCCCCGCATTCCGCGAGCGCCTCGCATGGGACGAATTACGCCCCGCATTCCGCGAGCGCCTCGCACGCGACGAATTACGCCCCGCATTCCGCGCGCGTCTCGCACGCGACGAATTACGCCCCGCATTCCGCGCGCGCCCGGTCGATTTCCTCGATGACCCCGGGATCTTCTTCGGTTATCCTGGCTTCCTCAAGTGCTTCGAGCGCCCGGACGCCGCCGACATTCCCCAGCGCCCAGGCCGCATGCCCCCGGACGAGCGGCTCGTCGTCACGAAGAGCATCGGCGAGCGCGGGAATCGCCTCGGGGTCCTTCGTGTTGCCCAGGGCTACCGCGGCGTTCCGCAGCAGGCCCCGCCGCTTGGTCCTTTTCACGGGACTGCCCCGGAATCGGGTCCTGAAGTCCTCCGGCGTCCATCCCAGCATTTCGATTAAATCCGGCTTTTCGTTCCACGGACGGGCAACGAAGGCCGAATGGCCGGTTTCGGGCGCGCGGCGGTTCCAGGGGCAGACGTCCTGGCAGTCGTCGCACCCGAATACGCGGTCGCCCATCGCCGCCCGGTACTCCAGGGGGATGGCGCCTTTCAGTTCGATGGTGTGGTAGGAAATGCATCGGCGCGAATCGACCACGTAGGGTTCGACGATGGCTTCCGTGGGGCAGGCCTCGATGCACCTCGTGCACGTGCCGCAGTGGTCGGACGCGGGCAGATCCTGTTCCAGTTCGATGTCGAGGAGGATCTCCCCGATCAACAGCCACGAACCCACGCGCTTGTGGATGAGGTTGGTGTGCTTTCCGAACCACCCCAGACCGGCGCGGACGGCGAATTCCCGCTCCAGCACGGGACCCGTGTCCACGTACACCCTGCCCTCTACGGGCCGGCCGGCCCGGTCCCGGATGAACCGGAGCAGGGCCTGCAGCTTTTCCTTCATTACGTCATGATAGTCGTCGCCCCGGGCATACCGGGCGATTTTGCCGCGGTGCGTGCGGCCGGGCGGGCTGCCGAGCTGGCCACTGTATGCTTCGTCGGGCGCGGCGCTGTGCTTTTCGATGGGCGGGCTTCCGAGCTGGCCACTGTATGCTTCGTCGGGTGCGGCGCTGTGCTTTTCGATGGGCGGGCTGCCGGGCTGGCCACTGTATGCTTCGTCGGGCGCGGCACTGTGCTTGTTGCCGGGTGCTTCGCCCGGGACGGGATCCGGGTCCGGACACCGATAGTTCATTGCGACTACGACGAGGGACCGCGCGTTCGGCAGGATCTGACCCGGGTCCTGCCGTTTCTCGATCTGCCGGCCCAGGTAGGCCATCTCGCCGGCCATGCCCTGCTCGATCCACTGGGCGTAGTATTCCCCGTTACGGGGTGGCTCGGCCGTGGTTACGCCGGAGAGATCGAAACCGAGATACGCGGCGTGGGCTTTGATTTCCTGGGAAAGGGACACGGGAATCCGCTGCGCGGCGAAGCTATCCCGCCGCCTGTCCGCTGGGTGTCGGAGAATGACGCCGGTTCCGGTTTCGTCCGTACGACTTGCGGCGTCCGCCCTGTTGTTGCTGGTCGTCCCGCTTGTTCGTCACCCTGTGGGCGATCTTCTCCCGGATGACGGTCACCTTGATGTGCCCGGGATAGGTCAGGTCGTTGCGGATCTTCTGGGAAATCTCGGAGGCCAGCGTGTGCGTACGGCCGTCGTCTACCTGGTCCGGCCGGACCATGACCCGGATCTCGCGTCCGGCGTTGATGGCGTAGGCGTCGGCCACCCCGTCGAACGACCGGGCGAGTTCTTCGAGTTCCACCACTCTGCGGACATAGTCTTCGGGATCATTCCTGCGGGCGCCGGGCCGGGCTCCGGAAATGGCGTCCGCCGCGGCGACCAGAAAAGTGATCGGCGAGGTGATCTCCTCGTTCTCGTCGTTGTGATGGGCAATGATGGCGTTCTTGACTTCTTCGGGTTCGCCGTATTTTTCCGCAAAGGCCAGTCCGATTTCCGGGTGGGATCCCTCCATCTCGTGATCCAGGGCCTTGCCGACGTCGTGAAGGAGTCCGCAGCGCCGGGCGAGCATCTCGTCCAGGCCGATCTCGACGGCCATCATGCCGGTAAGGAACGCCACCTCCTTCGAGTGATCGAGGGCGTTCTGCCCGTAACTGGACCGGAACCGAAGCCGGCCGACCAGTTTCATCATCTCGGGATGCATGGGTTTCAGTTTGAGCTGGTTGACAGTCTGCTGCCCTTCCGACAGCAGGCGGCTGTCGATCTGTTCCCG
>CAZZNP010000167.1:0-4830 GCA_964655785.1 uncultured Gemmatimonadota bacterium | reverse complement strand
CAGCGGACCCTTCGACGGGACCCGCAGCACCGTCGGCGTGAGCGCGGTCACGGACTGGCTGGAGAACCGCGGCGTCGGCAGGCGCCAGGTCAACTACCGGTTGCGGGACTGGTGCATCAGCCGGCAGCGGTACTGGGGGCCGCCCATTCCGATGATCCATTGCGGCGAATGCGGCGTGGTGCCCGTTCCGGAGGACCAGCTGCCGGTGCTCCTGCCTCACGTGGAGGATTTCAGGCCGGACGGCACGGGCCGGAGTCCGCTCGCGCGCGATCCGTCCTTCCTGAACACCACCTGTCCCGTGTGCGGGGGACCTGCCACCCGGGAGACCGACGTCAACGATAACTTCCTGGACTCGGCATGGTATTTCTTCCGGTACCCCAGCACGGAACGGGAGGACGTGGTATTCGACCCGGAGACCACCGAGCGGTGGCTGCCCGTGGACATGTACGTCGGGGGAAACGAGCACGCGGTACTGCACCTCATGTATACCCGCTTCATCACGATGGCGCTACATGACATCGGCCTCATATCCTTCACCGAACCCTTCAAGAAGTTCCGCGCCCATGGCACCATCATCCGCTCCGGCGCGAAAATGAGCAAGTCCAGGGGGAATGTGGTCAACCCCGACGAGTACCTGGACCGGTTCGGCGCCGATGCCTTTCGCACCTATCTCATGTTCCTGGGACCTTACCAGGTGGGTGGTGATTTCCAGGACGCGGGCATAAACGGCGTGCGGCGGTTCTTCGACCGGCTCTGGCGCTACGCCACCGGGACCTCCTTCAGCGATGCGCCGATCGAAGACCCGGAACTGCTCACCCTGATCCACGCGAAGACCCGGGACGTCACCGGGGACATGGAGACCTTCCAGTACAATACGGCTATCGCCCGTCTGATGGAGTTGCTCAACGGCCTGCAGAACGCGTCTTCCCATCATCGCGACGCCATCGACCGGTTGCTTCGACTGACCGCGCCTTTCGCGCCTTTCATCACCCAGGAACTGTGGACCCGCCTGGGTCACGAGGGCATGGTCTGCGACGCACCCTGGCCTGAATACGATCCGTCGCTGATCGTATCCGCCACGATCGAGTATGTCATCCAGATCAATGGAAGGATCCGCGACAGGCTCGAACGGCCGCCCGGCACGCCCCGCGAGGAGATCGAGGAGGCCGCTTTCGCCAGCGAACGCGTTCGCCAGTGGACGGACGGCAAGGAATCGGTCCGCAACATCTTCGTGCCTGACAAGCTGCTCAATATCGTGGTCAAGGGGTAGATCCGGTCCGGGCGGCCGTTGACCGGCCGTTCCAGGGCAGGACCGCGACGCCGCGTCTTCTTTCTGTCGCCGGTACCAGGGCGCCCTGCCGTTCCATGGCAGGACCGCGACGCCGCGTCTTCTTTCTGTCGCCAGTACCAGGGCGCCCTGCCATCCACAACCTATTTGCCCATGTCCACACCACGCGTTTCCGTCCTGATGCCGGTATACAACGCCGCCGGCACGCTTCCCGAAGCATTGAAAAGTACCGCCGGGCAGTCCATGACCGATTTCGAGGTGATCGCGGTCGACGACGGTTCGGACGACGGCAGCGGGATGATCCTGGAAGCCTGGGGCCGAGGGAACCGGAACGTCAAGCCGGTCCGGGCGGGCCGGGTCGGCCTGGTGAAAGCGCTGAACCTCGGACTGTCCATGTGCCGGGGAGAATGGATCGCCCGCATGGACGCCGACGACCGGATGCACCCCGATCGACTTGCCAGGCAGGTCGAACTGCTGGAATCCCGACCAGATATCGGCGTAGCGGGATCGCTCGTGGAGATCTTCGCCGACGGAGCGGTGGGCGAGGGTATGAAGGTATACGAGGCCTGGCTGAACGGCCTCGTCGAGCCCGGGGACATCGCCCGGGAGATCTTCATCGAGAGTCCGATCGCCCATCCCTCGGCCATGATGCGTCGGGACCAGCTCCTGGCGCTCGGAGGATACAGGGACAACGGATGGCCGGAAGATTACGATCTATGGCTGCGTTGCCACGCCGCGGGACTGCGATTCGCGAAGGTGCCCGAGGTCCTGCTGTTATGGCGGGAACACCCGGGCCGGCTGACGCGTACTGACTCCCGTTACTCGTTGGAGAACTTCCTTCGCGTGAAGGCCCGGTTCCTCGTCGACGGTCCCCTCGACGGCCGGGACGGCCTGATCGTCTGGGGCGCCGGACAGACCGGTCGCAGGCTGTCGAAGCACCTGGTTCGCATGGGCCGGGCGGTCGATGCCTTCGTGGATATCTCTCCCCGGAAGATCGGGAACCGCCTTCGGGACGCGCCCATCATCGCGCCCGAAGAGTTGCGGGTGGCATGGTCACGATTCCGCCATCCGATGCTCGTCGTCGCCGTGTCCTCCCGCGGCGCGCGGAAGCTGATCCGGAAGGCCCTCGCGGACATGAAGCTCGTCGAAGTGGAAGACTACCTCTGCGCGGCCTGAGGCAGGTGTAGCCCTGGAATCTGAATAACGACTGGCTCGAAGTTGTATAACTATCCAAAATATCTTTGTCTTTCCATGGGTAACGGTTTAGATTGCCTGATCAGCCCATACTTATATAAAAACCCGCGGTCTATACGGTTGTGCCTTTGAACGAAGAGGCGCATGCTCCAAGCCTGTTACGCGGACCGAGCGAGTTTACCAATCAAGGAGAATCCCATGTCGGACAGAACGGATACCACCCTCGAAACCCCATCAGGATTCTCGAGGCGAGGCTTTCTAAAGGGCATGATGGTCGGCGCTGGCGCCATGTCGCTCGGAAGTTACGAGGCGGTGGCGCAGATGATTTCAGGACCCAACGCCCGTCCCGTTCGCGGATGGGGCGTACCGCCCGGGCTCGTGCGCCTGAGTGGCAACGAGATGCCGATCGGCCCGTCGCCCCGCGCGGTAGAGGCCGTATTGGAGAACGTGTACTCCTTCAACCGGTACAATCGGAACCGGGACATCTATACTGCGATCGCCGAGCGGCACGGACTGCCTGTTGTGGAGTGGCCTCCCAATGCCTTCTCACCACCCGGCGCATGGGTCACGCTGGGCTGTGGATCGTCGGAGGTGCTGTTTGCCGTCGCATCCGCCTATCTCCGGGACGGGGCCGAAATGGTCGAGGCGACGCCCGGTTACGCCGGCGTCTACCGGGTCGCGGAACCGAACGGAGCCACGGTGAAGTGGGTGCCGCTGGCCAGCGGATTCCAGCAGGACCTCGATGCGATGAAGGCCGCCATTACCGAGAACACCAGGGTGGTGGTCATTACCAACCCGGGCAATCCGACGGGTGTGCTCGTCTCCTCGGAAGCCGTGAGGAAGTTCGTGCAGGAGATCCCCTCGGACGTGATCGTATTCGCGGACGAGGCCTACATCGAGTTCTCGAAGAATCCCGATGACCGGATCGGCGCTGCGCCGCTGATCCTCGATCATCCGAACGTGATCGTGGCCCGTACGTTTTCAAAGATCATGGGCATGGCGGGATTGGGCGTCGGTTACGGTCTGGCACGCCCCGAGGTCATCGAGAAGCTGAACCAGAACAAGGGCGGCCGGCCCAGCATGCTTTCCACCAACGCGGCGGTGGCGGGTATGGAAGATCACGACTACCAGGACCGGGCGCGCAAGGTAACGTGGGACGGACAGGAGTACTTCTCCAGCCAGTTCGACGAAATGGGCATCGAGTACGTCCCCAGCCAGTCCAGCTTCATGCTGATCAACGTGCACAAGGACGCGGACGAGGTGGTCCGCAAGCTTCAGGAAGAGTACAACGTGATGGTCGGCAACGGCAAGCGCCGCTGGGAAATGGACACCTGGCTTCGGGTGACGTCGGGCCTGCAGGAAGAGAACGAGGCCTTCATCGCGGCACTCAGGAAGGTGCTGGTCAGCAGCTGATCGTTCCACGACCGTTTCGGGCATCTGATTAAAGGATGGTGTTATGTCGAACATGATCAAGGCTATGAGCCTGGGGGCGTCTGGGTTCACGAGGCGCAAGTTTCTCAAAGGGCTTGCGATCGGGACCGGGGCGGCTACCCTGGGAAGTTACGAGGCCGTTGCGCAGATGGTGGCGGGGCCGCGGGCGCGTCCCGTGCGCGGCTGGGGCGTACCCGAAGGTCTGGTCCGCCTGAGTAGCAACGAAAACCCTATCGGTCCGTCGCCCCGCGCCGTCGAGGCCATCATGCAGTACGTCTACAAGTTCAACCGGTACTACCGGGGCCGCGGTCTCTACGGCCAGATCGCGGAACGCCACGGACTGCCGGTCGTCATCCCCTCGAACGACTCCGATGAGCGCCCCGAACCGTGGGTCACGCTCGGTTGCGGTTCGTCCGAGATACTCTACGCCATCGCGTCGGCCTACCTGCGCGACGGCGGCCAGATGATCGAGGCGGCCCCCGGTTACGGCGGCGTGGTCCGGACGGCTCGTAATTTCGGCGCCCGGGCGAGACTGGTCCGCACGACCCCCGATTTCCACCAGGACCTCGACGCCATGAAGGCGGTCATCACCGAGGAAACAAAGGTCATCGTCATTACCTCTCCGGGCAATCCTACCGGCATCATCGCACCCTTCGACGACCTCAAGAAGTTCGTCCAGGACGTGCCCCCCGACGTCATGGTCTTCGTGGACGAGGCCTATATCGAGTTCGCAAGGAATCCGGCGGACCGCATCGGCGCGGCGCCGTTGATCCTGGACCACGAGAATGTCATCGTGACCCGTACCTTTTCCAAAATCATGGGGATGGCGGGCCTGCGTGCCGGATATGGCCTGGCACAGCCTCACGTGATCGAAAAGCTCGAAGACAACAAGGGCGGCCGGGTCAGTTCGCTCTCGG
>CAZZNP010000166.1:0-4848 GCA_964655785.1 uncultured Gemmatimonadota bacterium | reverse complement strand
CCACCGACACCATCCCCCTGGGTGGCAGGGTTGTTGAGCAGGCGCAGCTCCGTGAATGGGTCGATACATTCAACCGCCAGGGATTCCTGTTCCTGGAGAACGTCCTGCCGCCCGAGTGGTGCGAAGCGCTTCGCGAAGACCTCGAACGCGGCCTGCGCGATAACCCGAACGGCCTGAATTCGGTCAGCGCGAACATGGCGCTTTGCCACCGCATGTTCGAGTTCAGCGAGACGAACCTGCGGCTCTTCGACCTGGAGCCGATCGTCAGTTTCGCCGAGGCGCTGGTGGCCGAGAACTGCCATGTTATCCACAATAACTCCTTCGTGACGCGGCCGGGCGGGTTCTTCCGATGGCACCAGGACGACGCGCCTCATTTCCTGCTGACGGATGGCGAGGCGCCACCGAACATCCGGCTACCCGTACTGTTCTTTACCTGTAACTATTACCTGACCGACGTAACCGATCCTGAACACGGGGGCACGGAGGTCATCCCGGGCTCCCACCTCTTCGGCCGTCCCTGTCCGGATTCGCTGGAAGGGACCGAATGGGAAGATAAGATCCACTACAACCTCGGTCCGGCCGGCAGCGTCACGATGTTCAACAACCAGGTCTGGCACCGGGGCGGACCGAACCGGAGCGACCGGACGCGGTACATCACCCAGATCACCTATGCCCGGCGGGTGATCGGACACAAGTACTTCCCCTTCGTCAACTACACCATGCCCGAGCACGTCTACCGGGACGCCGACCCGCGGCGAAAACGCCTGCTCGGTTTTCTGGAGCACGGCGCGTATGGGTGAGCGCGCGGCGGCGGTGCACGGACGTAGCGCGGCTCAGGGGTGAGCGCGCGGGCACGCCATCCGACCGGAACCTGAAACGCGCCTGATGATTGGAAAACGAATCACGACGACCGGCCGGAACCCGACACGCACCACCGACCAAAACCTGAAACGCAAGGAGCAATGAATGGGAAAGATCCGTCAGTCCATCTGTTTCGGCTGCTTCCAGCGAAAGGGCGTTACACCCGAAGCCGTGATCCGTGAAGCGGCGCGGATCGGCTACGCATCCGTTGAGATGCTGCCTCGGGAGCACTGGGACCGGGTCCGCGACGCGGGCATGGACATTGCCATCGTGGTGGGCCATGCCTCCCTGCCCGACGGGCTCAACAAGACCGAGAACCACGACCGCATCGAGGACGAGCTGCTCGAAAACATGGACCTGGCCGTCGAATACGGCATCCCCGGCCTGATCTGCTTCTCCGGCAACCGCGAAGGCAAGTCCGACGAGGAGGGCCGCGACAACTGCGTCGAGGGCCTGCTGCGCGTCGCGAAGGCCGCCGAGGAAAAGGGCGTCACGCTATCCATGGAACTCCTAAACAGCAAGGTGAACCACCCGGATTACCAGTGCGACTACACGGACTGGGGCGTGTCCGTCTGCGAAGGCGTCGGCTCGCAGCGGGTCAAGCTGCTCTACGACATCTACCACATGCAGATCATGGAAGGCGACCTGATCCGGACGATCCGGGACAACATCGCGCACATCGGGCACTTCCACACCGCGGGCAACCCGGGCCGGAACGATCTCGACGAGACCCAGGAGATCTATTATCCGCCCATCATGCGCGCCATCGCCGAGACCGGGTACACCGGGTTCGTCGGCCACGAGTTCGTACCGCTCGGCGACCCGATCGCGGCCATGCGGGCGGCCTACGACACGTGCAACTTCACGTCGCTTAAACAATCTGTTGAGCGCGCCGCCGAGTAGACGGTGACAGAATGAGACGATCGCCATGTGACCTGACGTTTGCCAGTTATCTATCGCGAGATCATCACGCCACGACTAGGACGGCTTCGGTCCCACGGTGTGGCGAGCCGTTGCCCCTCACGCTCGGTCCGACGAACATTACAACTCATGACAGGTTGCCCCATGGAATATCCGATCCTGGTGGCCACCCTGTTCGTCATCGTCATGGTCATGAGCATAGCCTACGCCGTTATTTTCAACATCCGGAATCCCCGACTATGAAAGCGGTTCCTGGTTTATCTTGTTCGACTGAAAGGAGCACACCATGACACGTCGGGTCCATATAACTGCAATTGCGATCTTGGCGGCCTTGCTCGTAACCATGACGTGGACTGCGGTAGGGCAGGACAGTCTAGAGCACCTCGAAAAAACGGAACCGGACCACATGTTTGCCTGGGTTTCGATCGGTAACGAATGCCCAGGATCGGAAGAGACCTACAACAACATCGTCGAGGGTGAGTTGGTTAGGGCGCGGATCACCCGGACCACGGGGAATTGGCCGCCGGATGGTGAATTACACCTGTACAGCTATTTGAATTGTCTCGATTCGGCTGAGGGCAGGATCACCGTGTATCATTTGACCGTCCGTTTCTCCCGGGCTTTTGATCAAGAAGCGTACCCCTCCGCAATCGTCTACTTCGCCCCCAATTACGGCTACTTAGGGGTAGCCCCCATGGACGAGGCGAGAACCATCATTCTGGACGCGATGCGTAATGGTGTCAACCGCGCTATAACCGACTACCTCAAAGCTAACTTCTCTGAATTGAATGCACCATGAGTACCACACGATACAAACCTGACGAGTTCGAGAAACCCTCAGAACAATTTGAAAACCAGAAAGGACCTTTCCTTGGTTATTGATACCCATGTACACGTCTGGGAGATCGACCCGCCCAGATATCCGGTCGGCCCCACGGCACCGACGTGGACGTCGGAACCGGACGAACCCGGTACGGCGGACGAGTTGGCCGCGGACATGGACGCCAACGGCGTAGACATGAGCGTGCTGGTGCAGACGTCCTGGTCCACGTGGGACAACGGATACATGTCCGATTCCGTGACCCGCTTACCGGACCGGTTCGTCGGGCATGGCCTGATCGATCCACAGGATACGGCCGGCAACGCGGAACAGGTCCGGTACTGGATGGAAGACCGGGGGCTGGTCGGGTTCCGCTTCCATCCCTTCTACTACCCGGACGAGCAAATCCTCGTGGATGACGGCAACCGGCCCATGTGGGAGGAGCTCGCCGCGCGGGACGCGGTCGTCCAGTTCCACATGAAGCCGTGGGACGCACCCCAGGTCGACGAAATCGCCCGGCGTCATCCCGGCATGAACCTGATCATCGACCACATGGGTTATCCCGATCCGGAGACCGGGATGGACGTCTTCAGGCCCATACTCGACCTGGCCCGCCACGAGCGGATGTACGTGAAGATTTCAGACGTAAAGGGACGATCGAAGGTAGCCTTCCCCTTCCGTGATATGCATCCTTACATCCAGGCGCTGATGGACGCCTTCGGGGTCGAAAGGGCCATGTGGGGCACCGGGTTTCCGGGCCATCACCGGGAGAAACACAACTGGCTTTCCCTGGCCGACGAGCTTCGGCTGGTCCGGGAGGGGTACGACTTCCTGACAGACGACCAGAAGGACCGGCTGCTGGGCGGCACGGCGGTGGAAGTGTGGGGGCTGGGGAGGTAACGGCCTGTCGCGCCTTCCGGAATGACTGCCTCACAAATGACTGCCTCACAAATGACTGCCTCACAAATGACTGCCGCTCAAATGGCTGCCTCTCAAATGACTGCCGCTCAAATGGCTGCCGCTCAAATGGCTGCCGCTCAAATGGCTGCCGCTCAAATGGCTGCCACTCAATTGGCTGCCGCTCGAACGTTGTCGTTAGACGTTATTACTTAAACTTTTGCAAATAAAAGGCTTACTCCCCATGGTAATCGACGTACACGCCCACGTCCTGCGCTGGCCGGTGCTGAAGAAGTTCAACAACGGCCTGCCCCTCATGTCCGCCGAAGAGCAAGTCAGGCGCATGGACGAGAAGGGGATCGACAAGGCGGTCATCCTGCCCCTCACTTCGGCCGAGGTGATCGGAGAACCTCAGAGCATGGGCGAGGTCTTCGACATCTGCAGGCTGTATCCGGGACGCTTTATCCCCTTTTGTGATTTCGACGTACGCCGCTACGACATGAACAGCGCGGAGCGGTACCGCGACGTGCTCGAGCAGTACATGGCCCGCGGGGCGAAAGGCGTGGGCGAACTGACCTGCCGGGTGTACTGGGACGATCCCCGGCTATGGGACCTCTTCACGGCCTGCGAGGACCTGGGCCTGCCCGTAACTTTCCACACGTCGCCGCCGGAAGCAGTCACCTACGGGGTGATCGACGAACTGGGTTTTCCCCGTTTCGAGAAGGCCCTTCAGCGGTTCCCCAACCTGCCCTTCTTCGGCCACAGCGCATCCTTCTGGAGCGAGATCAGCGGCGACCTGACGGCGGACCGGAAAGAGGGATATCCGAAGTCGCCCATCACACCCGGCGGAACGCTTCTCCGGCTGTTCAGGACCTACCCCAACCTGTGCGGCGACCTATCGGCGGGCTCGGGATTCAACGCGCTGACCCGGGACCCCGCCTTCACCTACGAATTCGTGGACGAGTTCCAGGACCGCCTGATGCTGGGACTCGATCACACCGACGCCGAGCTGGATTTCCAGCATATCGAATGGCTTCGCGCGCGGCGGGACGAAGGACACATCACAGACGAGGTCTGCGAAAAGGTCCTCTGGAGAAACGCCGACCGGATCATCGGCCTGGGCATCGCGGATGAGGGGTGCGCGCGATAAGTGGGTAACACGCGCTTTTATCATTTACAAGTACCTAAATAAAAACAACATTAACCATATCTCCGTTTAACAATCCATCCGAAAATCTCGTTCGAGGCCGCCATGAGCGATGCTCAGAGGGACGCCCGATCCGATTCCTTCGGAGAAGAGACCGAACTCAAGCGCGACCTGGGACCGGTCACGGCGACGACCGTGATTA
>CAZZNP010000165.1:0-4879 GCA_964655785.1 uncultured Gemmatimonadota bacterium | reverse complement strand
CGGCACCGGCAGCACTCTGGCGCTGGTGGTGAATACCGCTGAGGTGATCCCGGAAGACACGGTGGTCAACACCCAGGCGCTGCCCACGCTCGGGTTCGGCGACGACGCATACCCGAACGAGGACGTTGGCACGGTCACCTTAACGGTCACGAGGGATGGCTCGCACACGGGCAGCGCCTCGATCGACTGGGCGATCAGCGCCGGTACCGCCCAATCCGACGACTACATCGACTCCTCCGGTACCCTGACCTTCTCGTCGGGCGATACGTCGAAGGACATCACCCTTACGATCATCGACGATCGGATGGACGAGAACAGCGAAAGTTTCTTTGTGCATCTGACGAACGCGCAGGGAGCGGTCAGGGGAACCTGGGTCTGTATGGTCACCATCCTGGACAACGACACCTCCGGCCTGACCTTTTCCCCGACGTCCCTGACGGTGAACGAGGGAGGGGACTCGACCTACAAGGTGGTTCTGGACAGCGAGCCGACGGCGGATGTGACGGTATCGGTGTCTGGAACGCCGGGTACGGACCTGACGGTGGACACGGACGAGGACATGGACGGGAACCAGAGCACGCTCACCTTCACGTCGTCGGACTGGAACACGGCGCAGACGGTGATGATAAGCGCTGGCCAGGACACCGACATCGCTGACGACGCGGCGACGCTGATCCACACGGCCTCGGGGGGCAACTATGACCCGGTCACGGGGAACCTGGCAGTGACGGTGGCCGACGACGACCTGCCCGCGGTGAAGGCGTATCTGTCGCGCTTCGGGCGCACGGTGGCGGAGCAGGTTCTGGAGACGGTGGAAGACCGGATGGAAGAGCGGAGTGGCAGAGGGGCGTCGATCACCCTGGCCGGGGTGGACCTGCCGTCCTTCCGTTCGGTTTCGGGGGCAGAGGATGGCGAAGAAGGCTTTTCGGATTCCGCGGGGCAGCTGGATGAGGTTGGGGGAGGCACGGCGGAGTCCCTTGAGGAGCAGGAAACGGATGCGAGGCAGGAGGCGTCACACCGGAAGATGGGGGAAATGGAGGTGGCGGAGTGGCTGCGTGGCGAGGTGGACGGAGACGGGTGGGAGACGCGGACGGTGACGGGCCGGGAATGGCTGACGGGCTCTTCGTTCGATTACTCCGGTGCGGACGGTGACGGGGGCCGAATTTCGTTCTGGGCCCGCGGGGCGGTGGACGGTTTCGACGGACGGGATGGAGGGGTGGCCCTGGACGGCGAGGTGTCCACGGCGATGTTCGGGGTGGATTTTTCCCGCAAACCGGACGGCGGCGGGGATACCGGGCTGGTTCTGTCGCACAGTACGGCGGAAGGTGGTTGGCGTGGCGGGGGAGGTCCGGCCGACGGGGGCGTGATGGAAGCGGCGCTGACGGGGATTTTCCCGTGGTGGCGCCAGGCGCTGTCCGGGAGCCTGGAGATCTGGGTTGCGGCGGGTTACGGGTCGGGGGAACTCCGGGTGATTCCGGGAGTCCGTGACACGGAAGAAACCGCCCGAGAAGGGCCGGGCACCGGCGATTCGCAAGCGCCTGCGGCAGACAAGAGGGCCGGATTGGGGCTGTTGATGGCGGCGGGCGGCTTTCGCGACATGCTGCGGGATGGGGGGAGTGACGGGTTGACGCTGTCGGCGAAGGGTGATTTCCTGGCGGTTCGGACGGAGTCCGGTTCGGTGGACGGTCCCGGGGGCCGGCTGTCCGCAGCGGATGCCGCCGTGACCCGCCTGCGGCTGGCGCTTGAGGGATCGCGGCCCTTCCGCCTCGAGGGCGAATCGATACTGACGCCGGGGATGGAGATCGGGCTCCGCCATGACGGGGGGGATGCGGAGACGGGCTTCGGCGTGGACTTCGGGGCCAGTCTGGCGTGGAACGATCCGGGCCGCGGAATGGAACTCAAGCTGGCGGGACGGGGCCTCCTTGCACACGAGGACGGAGGTTTCGCGGAGGCGGGACTTTCGTTCTCGTTCGGTTGGGACCCGGATTCGGCGTCGGACCGGGGACCGTCGTTCCGTCTGTCCCAGTCCTTTGGAGGGGCGTCCTCGGGCGGGTCGGATTCGCTGCTGTTCCGGAGCACACTGGAGGACGTTGCGGAACCGGACGGCGACGGGCTTTCGGGATGGCGGCTGGAGGCGGTGTCGGAATACGGATTTCCGACTCTGGGCGGCCGCTACACGTCGGCGCCGGGATTTTCCGTGGGCCTGTCGGAGACGGGGCGCGACTTGCGGCTGGGCTGGCGCCTGGGGCGTTCGGGTTCCGGCAGGGGGTCGTTGGAATTCACCGTGGAGGCGATGCGGCAGGAGGAAAATGGTGGCAGGGCCAAAAACGGCATCGGACTACGGTTCCAGGCGAATTTCTGATTGCCTACAATGTGATGACCCCGAATAAAACCGGGTGACCGTGTTGGAAATAAATTTTCCCGGAATTCTTCAGAACCCATATTCCGTCTCCCGGAAATTACTTGCGGGTATTGCCGGTAGATCAATATGACCATGGATGCCATTGATTATTCAATTACGACGGTTTGACCACCCCGCCTGGACACGGTGAACCGGTGAGGTACTGGATGCTGGCCAACGTAAACGATTGTTCGGCGGCGTTCTTCCCCTGTTGACCCTGGATCACTACGCTAATGTGTCTCCCTTTCATCAACTGGGAGACACAAGATGTCCCCAATTAGCATCAGAGAAACCCAGGTCCGGCATCCGCAGCGAGGAAGAATGGCGCCGCCTGGTGTCGGAGTACGAAGCCAGCGACATGACAATGACGCAGTTCAGCGCCGAACGGGGTCTGGCCCGCAGTTCCCTTACGGAGTGGAGGAAACGGTTCCGCGACAAATTGCCGACGGATGTCGACGGACGGTCAGGCGGACAGTCCGGGCCGCTGAACGAACTGTCCGGGCTGTTCGACCATACCGATGCGCCGCAGCCGGCGGGCCACTGGCGCGTGGAACTGGACCTGGGCGGCGGCACGGTACTGCGCCTGAGATAGCAGGCATGTTCTTCCCCGAGTCCCGTGTCCGGGTATGGCTGCACGCGCGCCCGACGGACATGATGGTTGCGGGAGGATTGCCCAGGCCCAATGACCTTCACGAACCCGAAGACGGTGCTTGAACCGGAACAGCTGGGTAGTTTCATCGGAGGCGTATTTCCGCCATGTCGTAAGGACTGACCGGAAGGTCGTTGAAAAGACAGACAGGCGGGAATGAACGAAGCAACAGATTGTGACCGGCTTTTCACACGATCTCAGACGGATTGGTTTTTTTCGTTCAAAGCGCGCTTCATGAATTCGATGAAACATTGTGACTGCGGTGTGGGATCCCTGTCTCTGCGCCATACGATACCCAGGTTCATCGTGGGTACCGGCTCCACGATGGGTTTGGAGACAATCCGGGTTCCATCGAGTGACCAGGGGCGGTAGAGCAGATTGGATAGGATGGTGACGCCCTGCTCTCGCGCAATGAAACTGCGCACCGCTTCAACCGACTGGGTTTTCAGCCAGGTGTTTGGTTTTCGCCCGTAGCGCCTCCAGATCTGGGAGATATTTGTTTCGGCCTCGTCCAGTGAGAGCATGATGTATCGCTCTTTTTCGATATCCTCCAGGGAAACTTTGGTGATGGATGAAAACCGATGCCCCTCGGCACACCAGACTGTGCGCTCGGAGCGGAACAGCGTGTGAATCTCCAGCCCCTTGGAGGCGCTGATGTTCGATGTGATGATGAAGGCGATGTCGATTTCTCCGCTACGCAATTGCCGTTCGAGATCACTGCGGGCGTTTTCGACCAGTCGAATCTTGACATTGGGGTAGATTCTTTCGAATTGGCTCAACGGCACCGACAGGAAATAGCCGATTACAGCTACAGACGCCCCCAGCACCAGCTCCCCTTCAACATGGGTGGTTTTGTTCTGGAATTCGAAGATCGAATCGTTGAGCAGGCGCAGGATGGAACGGGCATCATCAAGAAAACGGTGTCCGTCGTAAGTCAGATGGACGCCGGTGCGATGACGTTCGAACAGCTTGACGCCTAGAATTTCCTCAAGATTCTTGATCGCGTTGGCGACCGCTGAAGGGCTCATATACACCTTTTCAGCCGCGTCCTGTATCTTGCCGCATTCCGCTGTGGCGATGAAATAGCGCAAATGGCGAAGGGTGACCTGGCTGACCACAAGAAGGATCCTTGACGGGCTCCCGGGTAATTTACCCTCGTCTCCCTCAGAAAAACAGTGGTTTTTGCCATGATCACAAAAAAACTGTTGTCTGGCTCCAGAATTATTCATTTTATTTCCTGTGCCGGGCGGGAATATGCTAGCGCCTACACGCACCTGGCCTGCAGCGGAAAAAACAATGACGACATTGGCCGAACTGGACTGGCAAACCTACCGGGAGATGGTAACCGCACCGGACTCGGTGATCTTTTTGCCGATCGGCGCACTCGAGCAGCACGGGCCGCACATGTCGATGAATCCCGATGTCCTGATACCCCAGGCGATCGCCGGAGAGGTTTGCCGGCATCTCGACAATGCAATGGTTGCTCCGCCGATAACCTACGGTTACAAATCACAGCAACAGTCCGGTGGCGGAAACCATCTTCCGGGCACCACCAGTCTCGACGGTATTACGCTGACCCAGACTGTTCGGGACGTGATCAAGGAATTCGCCCGTCATGGCGCACGCCGGATTGTCATGATGAACGGGCACTACGAAAACTCGATGTTCGTGGTCGAAGGCATCGACCTGGCAATCCGGGAGCTCGGCTGGACCGGAGTCGACGACATCAATGTCATGATCCTGTCGTACTGGGATTTCGTGGGTGACATCACCATCGAAAAGCTCTATCCGGACGGCTTTACCGGATGGGACCTGGAGCACGGCGGCGT
>CAZZNP010000164.1:1530-4887 GCA_964655785.1 uncultured Gemmatimonadota bacterium | reverse complement strand
GCCCATCGCAGCGGCAAGGGCATCGTCAGCAACCGAAGCCCCTACGGGCTGTTGTCCACGGCTGCGTTCGAGTATTGGCCCAGGTGCGATCTACTCATTGGCATCGGAAGCCGCCTGGAACTGGCGCATATGCGCTGGAATTGGTTGCCCGAAGGCCTCCGGACCGTGCGCGTGGATATCGATCCGACTGAGTTTGTTCGCCTGCCGCCCGATGTGGGCGTGGTCGCCGATTCAAGGGAGGGTACCCAGGCGCTCCTGGATGTGCTGGAGAAGACGATCGGCAAGCGCGATGATCGCACCGAAGAGTTCGCCGGTTACAAGGCATCCGCCGAAACGTCACTCG
Organism: uncultured Gemmatimonadota bacterium; assembly: GCA_964655785.1. GTDB lineage: Bacteria > JAAXHH01 > JAAXHH01 > JAAXHH01 > JAAXHH01 > JAAXHH01. The sequence goes on along the minus strand of CAZZNP010000164.1, from coordinate 4,544 downwards.
AAACGCTGCAGCCGCAAGTTCGGTACCTGAAGGCGATTCGCAGGGCGCTGCCGGACGACGGCTTCTTCGTAGAGGAGATCACCCAGACCGGGTTCGCGGCCCGGGTGGCCTTTCCCGTCTACGGACCGCGGCAATACGTAACCTGCGGCTACCAGGACAACCTGGGCTATGGCTTTCACACCGCCCTGGGCGTCAAGGTGGCCAATCCCGACAAGGGCGTCGTCGCCGCCTGCGGGGACGGCGGCTTCATGTTCGGCGTCCAGGAACTGGCGACGGCAGTGCAATTCAACATCAACCTCGTCACGGTGATATTCGACAACGGCGGCTTCGAGAACGTGCGCCGGGATCAGTCGCAGCGGTTCGGGGGGCGCGATTTCGGGGCGGATCTGGTCAATCCGGACTTTGTGAAGATGGCGGAGAGTTTCGGCGCCAAGGGCGTCAAGGTCAGCGGGCCGGACGCGCTGGCGCGGGCGATCGAGGAGGGTTTCCGGGAACAGGGGCCGGTGATCATCGTGGTGCCCGTCGATGCCCGGACCGAGTCGTCACCCTGGCCGTTCGTGCATCCGGCGCCCCCGGCCTGACGGCGGGCCGGTCTTGCTGCGAGTCTCGTCGAGACCTCGCCCGGTCGGGCGAGTTGGCATTTCGGTGTCGAATCGACGAGCAACTGATCGCGATTCGCCAGGCCAATGCCAGGTCAGAGCGAGGTCAATGCGAGGCCGGTACGAGCTCAGCACGTAGTGTGCGCGAGATCAGAGCGTGACGCGTTCATCGACGTAGAGTTTCCAGTCACTCTTCTGTTTCGGTTTGGTGCGCAGCCAGACCGCGGTGTCCGGACGTCCCTCGAACTCCAGCGGCAACAGCATCCCACGCAGGAAATGCACATCCTGCGCGGTTGCCGGCGTGGAAATCACCGCTTCGGGTCCCGTTTCCCACCACGGGTCCCCCGGGTAGGTGCCTCCGCCGCTCTCCGATGTCTGTTCAATGATGAAAGGACCGGACAACAGCGCGCGGATACCGGGGCCCGGATGCGTGTGACAGTCTGCCGCGTCCGGGGAAGGGTGGTTGATCCGGTCCAGGCGAAAGATCCATTCGCTTCCGGCCGGGATATCCAGCGACCAGATATGCCGGGACATTCGCATCATGGTCTCGATGTTGGCCGGCGCCGATGCAGGACCGTCCGTAAGCTCCCATCGGAAAATTCGCGCACCTTCCGGACCGGCCGTGATGGTCACCGCGTCGTCGAAGTACGCGGCCTCGTCCGTGGGAATTGTCTGCCCATTGACGTCGGCGCTGCCCTGGTGCGAATAGAGAATCCTGTGTCCGCCGAGCCGCGGCAGCGACAGGCTGGCGTTCGGACCGATGACGTCGTTGAGGTAGTTGAGGTAGTAGGACATGACGAAAATTCTCCCTGCCGAAACCCATTGGCCGTTATAGACAATTGCGGCGCAATCGGCCAATGCGAAAGTAACCGAATCGCATAAACAATGGTAATGCGAAAGGGCTCCCGACCGCCGAAAGCCGCATGGAGCAGTTGCCGGTACCGTGTACCATAATGGAATTTTATGGCCTGTCGCAGATAATGCATTTTCGGAACGGGAACAAACGCGTCAATATTTGATTCGGATCAGTCCCGATCGTCAGGATGGAATGTACGCTGATTCTGATCGGGCACCCTGCGCAACGGGAGGAGGCGAACATGTTTTCAAGAAGAATGGCGCCATCGGTTTCAGTATTGATTCTTGCATTGGCCGGTTGCTCGGGCGAACCGGAACCAGCGGTTACGGACGATGCCGCCGAATCCCCGGTTTCTCAGGACGCGGGGGCGGTTGCCGGGTCTTCCGGCGAAGCCGGATCGGCCGCCGGCCAGGCCCCCAACGTGCTGTTGATCGTGATGGACGACGTGGGCTACACGGATCTCGGCGCTTACGGCAGCGAGATCGCCACGCCCAACATCGACGCGCTGGCCGACGAAGGCGTACTGCTGACGAGTTTCTACGGCACCCCGCTGTGTACGCCGACGCGCGCTATGCTTCTCACCGGCGTCAACAATCACCGTGCCGGCGTGGGCGTCATGTCTCATGAGCAGGTGCCCAACCTTCAGGGCCTGCCGGGCTACGAGGGCTATCTCAACCAGCGCGTGGCGACGGTCTCCGAAATCCTGCTCGACGCGGGTTACCACACCTACATGACGGGCAAATGGGACCTCGGATTCGCCGAAGATCAAAGCCCTGCGGCGCGGGGCTTCGAGAAGTCCTTCGCGCTGTTGCCCGGAGGGGCAGGGCACTTCACCATGCTGGGGACCTTCGGTCCGGGCAATGTGCCTTACCGCGAAGACGGCCGGATGGTCGAAGCCCTGCCCGAGGACTTCTACTCCACCGCCTTCTACGCCGACCGGATGATCGAGTACATCGACTCGAATCTGGGTGACGGGCGCCCGTTCTTCGGTTACCTGGCGTTCTCGGCGACCCACTGGCCCGTACAGGCGCCCCGGGAATCGGTGGACAAGTACAACGGCGTCTACGACCAGGGCTACGATGCGGTACATGCCGCGCGGATGGCCGGGCTCCGGGAACGCGGCCTCATTTCCGCCGATATCGAAGGCGCCCCGCATGTGCCCGATACGGTGCCCTGGGACGAACTGACCGAAGAAGAACAGCGCTACGAGGCGCGGATGATGCAAATCTACGCGGCCATGGTCGACGATATCGATCAGTACGTCGGCAAGCTGCTCGACTACCTGCGATCCGCCGGTGTCTACGACGACACCCTCGTCATGCTGATCTCAGACAACGGCGCGGAAGGACACGACGTCGGCGGAATTCTGCTCGATGCCGGCGCCTGGAGCCGCGAATGCTGCGACAACAGCTACGAGAACATTGGCAACGCGGATTCCTACGTGTGGATGCGGCAGGAATGGGCCCGCGCCAGCAACGCGCCCTTCAACTGGTACAAGGGTTTCGGCTACGAGGGCGGAATCCGGGTCCCCGCGGTATTCCGTTATCCGGACTTCCCGG
>CAZZNP010000164.1:0-1430 GCA_964655785.1 uncultured Gemmatimonadota bacterium | reverse complement strand
AGCAACATCGGCATCGCCGAACAAAATCCAGCGCAGCTACTTCTTCTCGGCGATCGGCATCGCCATCATGCTGCTCTTCCCACTCTTGCCGGCGCCCGAGCCCATCACGCCGGCCGGTATGACCGTGATCGGGCTGTTTATCGGTCTGGTGTTCCTCTGGTCGCTGGTCGACCTGCTCTGGCCGACCTTCATCGCCATCGTGCTGTTCGGCACGGTGGCGCAGGATGTATTCCCCGACTCCTTCCAGAACCGGGGCATCTACGAGGCGGGCATGCAGTCCTTCGGCAACTGGATCGTGCTCTTCGTGCTGGGATGCCTGATACTGACGGTGGCCCTGCACAAGGTCGGGACGATCCGGCGCATCGCCTTCTGGTTCATGACCCGGGAGTTCGCCAAGCGAGGGCTCTGGGCGTTCACGTTCATGTTCCTCCTGGCGACGCTGGTCGTAGGCTGCTTCGTCGACGTGACACCGGTGCAGATCTTCATGCTGGGTATCGCCTACGAAATCTTTGACGACCTGGGCTACGACAAGAGCGATCACTGGCCCCGGATCGTCGTCGTCGGCGTCACTTTCAGCGCGATCATCTCCTTCGTCATGACGCCCATTTCGCACCCCCTGCCGATCCTGTTCCTCGGCATTATGCAGGACATCTCCGGCGTGCCGGTCAACCTGCTGCTCTACATGCTGGTCGGGGTGCCGGTGGGCCTGGTGATTTTCCTGCTGATGTTCGCCTGGTTCCGCTATTTCGTGAAGCTCGATCCGCAGCAGTTCGAAAAGTTCGACCTGGCGGCGATCGAAGCCAAGCGCCCCGGCCCCATGGACAGCCGCGAGCGGGCGACGAACATCATCTGCCTGATCGTGCTGGCGGCCTGGATCGTTCCGGGCTTCACGCTTCTGGTGGCGCCCGATTCGGGCATTAACGCGCTGATGCAGCAGATCGGCATCACCGCGCCGCTGTTCGTGGCCATCTCCGCACTTGCACTCCTTTACGTGGATGAGCGCCCGCTGCTCAACCTGAAGGAGGCGTTTGCAGACCTTGAGTGGACACCGGTGGTATTCCTGGCGTCCGTCATCATGGTCGCCGGTTGCATGGGCGAGCGAACCACCGGCATCCCCGGCTTCATGGAGGTGAACTTCATACCGCTTCTGGAAGGCTTGAGTCCCTTTGCCGTTGTAGCCGGTATCGCCGTGCTTTGCTGCCTGATTACCAACATCGCCAACAACGTGGCCGTGGGCATCATCTTCATCGTCGCGGGCACGCCGCTGGCGCTGTCCATGGGCATGAACCCGATCCTGATCGGCATGGCGGTCTGCATCGGCGCGAATCTCGCCTACACGATTCCGCCGTCGTTCGTGCCGGTCGGTATCGCCTACGCCTCTCCATGGGGCGGCGGTGCCGTGACGTTCCGCAATGGGCTGGCCATGACCG
>CAZZNP010000163.1:0-4901 GCA_964655785.1 uncultured Gemmatimonadota bacterium | reverse complement strand
CGGCGACTTCATCACCATCGCCATGGACCAGATCGTCAACCAGGCGGCCAAGATGTGCTACATGACCGGAGGACAGGCGAAGGTTCCGCTGACTATACGGACGACCATCGGCGCGGGCCGTTCCTCGGCGGCCCAGCACTCCCAGAGCCTGCAGGCCTGGCTGTCGCACATACCCGGCGTCAAGGTGGCCATTCCCTCCACGCCGGCCGACCTGAAGGGCCTGCTCAAGACCGCCATCCGCGACGACAACCCCACCGTCATCTACGAAGACAAGATGATGTACGCCCTGAAGGGCCCGGTGCCCGATGATGACGACTACACCATTCCCTTCGGCGTGGCCGACATTAAGCGGGAGGGCGACGACGTTTCCATCGTCGCCACCTCGAGCATGGTCCACACCGCGCTCAAGGCCGCGGAGATGCTGGAGGCGGAACAGATCAGCGCGGAGGTGGTGGACCCCAGGTCGCTTTCGCCTCTCGACATGGACACCATCGTGGGTTCCGTCAAGAAGACCAGCCGCGCCGTGGTAATCGACGAGGCCTACCGAAGCTACGGGGTCACGGGCGAGCTGGCTTCGCGGATCGCCGACGAGGCCTTCGACTACCTGGACGCCCCGGTGAAAAGGCTCGGAGCCATGGACGTCCCCGTTCCCTTCAGTCCCGGGCTGGAACCGCAGACCATTCCCGACGAGGAAAAACTGGTCCGGACCGTCCAGGGTCTTTTCCAGGACGTCCCCGTTTAATTCAAGGAGCAATCACCCCCTATGAACCTGTGGCGCCTGCCTCTGCACTGGAAGATCATCATCGGCATGATCCTGGGCCTTTTTTACGGGATCCTGTCCGCGGCCATGGGCTGGAGCGAGTTCACCGAGAACTGGATCACGCCCTTCGGCGACATCTTCCTGAACCTGCTCAAGGTCATCGCTGTACCTCTCGTCCTCGGTTCGCTCATCACGGGCGTCGCTTCCCTGTCGGATGTAAAGAAACTGTCGCGCATCGGGGGCCGGACGATTGCCATCTATATCATCACGACGACGATCTCCGTGTCGATCGGGCTCGTCATGGTCAACCTGCTTGAACCCGGAGCGGGCGTGCCACAGGGACTGCAGGAACAGTTGCAGTCGGCTTACCAGTCGGACGCGGAATCGGATATGGAAATGGCCGAGTCGGCCAAGGAGCGGGGTCCGCTGCAGATCTTCGTGGACATGGCGCCCGATAACGTCTTCGGCGCCCTGAGCAACAACGGGCGCATGCTCCAGATCGTCTTTTTCTCCATCCTCTTCGGTATCGCCCTGGTACTTATCCCGGCCGACAAGAGCAAGCCCCTGATTGATTTCTTCGCCGGCCTGACTTCGGTCATCATCCAGATCGTGCATATGATCATGGTCGTCGCCCCCATAGGGGTCTTCGCCCTGATCGCCAAGACCATCAACCAGGTGGCCAGGGACGATCTGTCCGCGGTCGGAGAACTCATTGGGGCCCTTGGCTTTTACTGCCTGGTGGTCCTCATTGGGCTGCTGATCCACGGCATCGTCACCTATCCGCTTCTGTTGAAGATCTTCTCCGATATGAAGATCATCCGATTTTTCCGAGGGATCGCGCCGGCCCAGCTCCTGGCCTTCTCCTCCAGTTCCAGCGGAGCCACCCTTCCAGTTACCATGGATGTGAGTGAGCGTAAACTCGGGGTCTCGAAGGAAGTCTCCTCCTTCGTCCTGCCCCTTGGCGCAACGATTAACATGGACGGCACAGCGCTCTACCAGGCCGTGGCCGCCGTGTTTATCGCCCAGGCCCTCGGCCTCGGGCTCGACATGACCGCCCAGTTGCAGATCGTCCTCACGGCCGTCCTTGCCTCGATCGGTACCGCCGCGGTGCCGGGCGCGGGCATCATCATGCTGATCATCATTCTCGAGACCATCGGCGTGCCGGCCGCGGGCATTGCGCTGATCCTCGGCGTCGACCGCATCCTCGACATGTGCCGCACCGCGGTGAATGTCACAGGCGACGCCGCCGTGGCGACCTCGGTGGACGCTGTCGAAAAACGGATGGCCGCCGGCCAGGCGGACCAGAGCGCCTAGGGTCCGCCGCGAAGCAGTCCGAGCAGCGTCCGGTTCAGTGTCCCCGTCCGTATTCCTCGTAGAACCAGGCCGCGCTGTCGATTCCCCGGTAGAAATTTGGCAGGTGGAACTTCTCGTTCGGAGCGTGAGCGTCGCAGTCGGGCAGGCCGAAGGCCATCAGGACCGTGGGCAGGCCGAGCTGTTCCTCGAACATGGACACGACCGGAATGCTCCCGCCCTCGCGGATGTAGACGGGCTCCTTGCCGAAGCCCCGTGTAATGGCCGCATGGGCCGCCGCCACCGCGGGATGGTCCCGCGCCGTGAGGACCGGCTTCCCGGTGCCGTGGCAGATGACTTCGACTTTCACGGAAGGGGGTGCGAGCTGCCTGACGTAGTCCGTGAATGCCCGCGCGATCCGATCGGGATCCTGGTCCGGCACGAGTCGCATGCTCACCTTGGCCATGGCCTTCGAAGGGATCACGGTCTTCGACCCTTCGCCCGTGAATCCACCCAGCATTCCGTTTACGTCCAGGGTAGGCCGCGCCCAGAGGCGTTCGACGACCGAGAATCCTTCCTCGCCCGTGGTTTCCGATAAACCGAGCTGCCCTGCGAATCCTTCTTCATCGAAGGACAGTGCGGCAAGGGACGCGCGCTCTTCGTTGCTCAGTGGCAGCACGTCGTCGTAGAACCCGGGCACCGTGATCCTGCCCGCGCCGTCCACCATCCTGCCCAGCATCCCGGTCAGAACGTTCAGGGGGTTGGGCACCGCGCCGCCGTAGATGCCCGAATGGAGGTCCTTGTTGGGCCCTTCGACCCGGACTTCCATGTAGGCCATGCCCCGCAACGCGTAGCCGATGGAGGGCCGTTCGTAGTCGAACATGGACGTGTCTGAAATGACCACCACGTCCGCACCCAGTTCGTCCCCGTGGGCTTTCAGGTAGGCTTCCAGGTTCTCGCTCGACACTTCCTCCTCCCCCTCGATCAGCATGCGGACGTTGACCGGCAGGCGGCCGTTCTCCCGAAGGTGGGCTTCCAGCGCCTTCACGTGGACCCAGACCTGTCCCTTGTCGTCCGTCGATCCGCGGGCATACAGGTTGTCGCCCCGGATCACGGGATCGAAGGGATCGCTTTCCCAAAGTTCGAAGGGTTCTGCCGGCTGGACGTCGTAGTGGCCGTAGAAGAGCACGGTGGGCTTACCTGGAGCCTCCATCCATTCCGCCGTCACAATGGGATGACCGGGCGTGGGGTTTATGGCCACGTTATTCAAGCCGATCCGCTCCAGTTCATCGGCAAGGAACCGGGCGCAGCGACGCAAGTCATCGCGGTGATGGGGATGGGTGCTCACGCTGGGTATGCGCAGGAAGTCCTTCAGACCTTCAAGGGCCGTAGTGCGCTGTCCTTCGAGATAGGAAATGACGTTGTTCATGATTCCACGCTTCCGTTGATCGGGGATGGAGGGAGTGGTTCAGGCAGTCGGCTGATCGGGTCCCGGTCGAACTGGGTGAATCCGGTCGAACTGGGTGAATCCGGCGGACTGGGTGAAGACAGCGGACTGGGTGAACCCGAGCGGACTGGGTGAATCCGGCGGACTGGGTGAATCCGGCGGACCGTGTGGACCGAGTCGGATCAAGCAGACCTGGCGGATCAAGCAGACCTGGCCGGCCGGCTCGTGAAGATCCGGCGGACCGCTTCACGCATCGTGCTACACACAAAAGGCAGGTTACAGGATCAGCGGGCCGGGGTGCAAGGGGAAAATCACAGGGCAACCTTCTCATGGTCGAAGCGCGGTGCGAGGATACGGTCCATGTCATTTCGACCAAGGGATTCTCGTGCGGGCTTGACAGTACGCAAGGATGGTTTTAGACTGGTAACTTCTTAACGGAAGCATACGATGCGGGCTGGGATCGTCGCGCCGTGGCACGAACTGTAACCGGAGAGTCCAATCACATCATGCAGACCTTTCTCAGACAATACCTGGGCGTGCTTCGCACCACGATCGGATCGGGGAACCTGAAGTTCTTCTACCGATTTTTCATCCTCCTCTTCATGCTGATGCTGGTCTATACGGTCCTCTTTCATCTGCTTCAGGAGATGGAAGGACGGGAACATACCTGGTTTACCGGTTTCTACTGGACGCTGACCACGATGACCACGCTCGGGTACGGGGACATCGTCTTTACCAGCGACCTGGGCCGTGTCTTTTCCATGTGCGTCCTGCTGACGGGCCTGACGACGCTGATCATCGTACTCCCGGTCGCCTTCGTGGAGTTCATCTACCGCCCCTGGCTCAGCGCCCACTCCATCGCCCGCGCGCCGCGCATGCTGGACGCGTCTTTCACGGACCATGTGGTCATCACCCACCACGACGAAGTGACGAGCGCGCTCGCTTCCCGGCTCCGGCAATACGGCAACGAATACGTGTTCATCATTCCCGACCTGGATGAATCGCTGGTCCTGCACGACCGGGACCTCAACGTCGTGTACGGCGACCTGGACAACCCTGAGACCTACCGGCACGCTAACGTGGACCAGGCCGCGCTGGTCGTCGCCACCGGCAAAGACACGCTGAATACCAGCATCGCCTTCACGATTCGGAACATCAACCGGGAGATCCCCATCCTGGCCACAGCCAACTCACCGGACTCCGTGGATATCCTCGAACTGGCGGGATGCACCCACGTGATCCAGTTGGGACAGCAGATGGGGCAGCTCCTCGCCCGGCTCGCCTCGAGCGTCGATTCCATGTCGCACGTACTCGGGAACGTGGAAGACCTGATGGTCGCCGACGCGAGTATTTTGGATACCCCGCTTATCGGAAAGACCCTGCGCGAGACGCGTCTGCGCGAAC
>CAZZNP010000162.1:0-4982 GCA_964655785.1 uncultured Gemmatimonadota bacterium | reverse complement strand
GCGTACTCCCGGCAGCGCGGGTACCCGCACTGCGTGCACTGGGTCTGCGGGAGCAACTGGTCGATCCGGTCGATGCGGTGTGGATCTGGGGGGGGCAAGGGAATCGTTCGTTACAGGCAGCCTGACAGCGCGGGATGCTAGCCTGAATTCCAGGTGGCCGCAAACTCAGGCCATGCCCTTGCATCGGGAAACCGGCTTTCTGCAAGCGGGCATGGGGCGGGGCTGTTTTCGAGGGCAAGAACAGTGCGGAATTACATCACCAGCTCCAGAAACGCAGGAAATTCATGTTACCAGCCATATAATGCACCCACCTGGCCCATGAGCGGTACAATGAAGAATATCGACGCGGACGAATTCAAGGAGCAATGCCGGGCGCTGTTCGACAACCTCGACCAGGCAGGTCTTGTCGTCACCAGGCGCGGGAAGCCCGTGGTGCGCCTGATCCCCTTCGAGCACCAGCACGCAGGACTCATCGGCAGCCTGCGCCGCAAAGTGAAAATCCCGGGAGACATCCTGTCCACCGGAATCGACCGGGACGCCGAAACCGAATCCTGACTCCCACCTTCCGGTCATCACCGTCACTGACCTGGCAATTGATCTGGTCGAGCTGAATCACCACCTCGGGGCCTTCACACTGGCACGGGAAATTCATACTGGGTCATAATCCGCATTAAGGCCGGGGCCATGCCGGGTACAGGATCCGGGGCAGATGCAATTACAAATCAACATGCAGGGCCGGACATGAGCCATGAAACCAGACTCTGGATCCCCATCGGACCGCCCGTCATGAAGCGTTTTTCCGCAACAGCCGCCCCGTGGCTGCCATCCCCTCCTGCGCCGACGTCCGCCGGGCGCGGCGGGCCATGGCTTGGACGGAACGGCAGCTTGCCGCAGGCGGCAGGACCGAAAGCGGTTTCCCGGCTCCCCTAAGACGGCTTCCGTGAATGTGACGGCAAGGGCGCTGGGCATCTTTTCCGGGAAAACCATTCCGGTACTGTCGGTGGGTTTCACCACGGGTCTCGGGCTGCTCGTCGCCCAGATCGCCTTCGGCAGTTTCATCTTTTCCGGGCCGCTGGCCCCGTATTCCTCCCAGGGAATCGGCCTGGTGCTGTTCGGCAACTTCGCCGCCTGCCTGACCATTGCCCTCCTGGGCGGTTTTCGCGGTGCGATTTCGGGGCTGTCCCCGGCGCTGGTCATCGTGATGGCCACGGTCGGATTGACGATGGAGGCCGAGGGGGATGCCCTGTTCGTCACCACGGCGGGCACCCTCATGGTCGGTGCGGTCACGACCGGCCTGTGCTGTCTTGGGATCGGGCATTTCCGGCTCTCCAACCTGGTACGGTTCATTCCCTATCCGGTTTCGGGCGGATTCGTGGCCGGTATCGGGGGAGCGGTGTGCCTGGCGGCCATGTCCCTGATGGGGTCGGATCCGGACTGGCGGACGATTCCCGCGCTTTTCGAACCCCGGGCACTCTGGACGTGGGGCCCGGGCGTGGTGTACGGCGTCGCCCTGTACCTCGCGATGAAACGGTGGAACTTCCCCCTCATCCTGCCGGTGAGCGTGGTGGTTCTTGTCGGCGCCTATCATTTCATCCTTGCCGCCCTGGACATCTCCGGCAGCGAGGCGAGGGCGGCGGGACTGCTGCTGGAGAGCACCGCGGGCGGCGGGCTCTGGCCGGCTCTTGGGCCTTCCGACCTGGCGCACGTGGACTGGGCCCAGATGGCCATGCAGGTTCCGGCCATCGTGACGCTGGTACTGGTCGCGCTCATCTGCGTCATCATGAACATCGCAGGCCTCGAGGTGGCCGTGAACCAGGAACTGGACTGGAACCGCGAGTTCAGGGCGACGGGGCTTGCGAGCGTGATCGCAGGCGTGGGCGGCTGCACGGTAGCAACCCTCATCGTGCCCGCCTCGCTCCGCAGCAAACTGTTCGGCGCCGCCTCGCGCCTGACCGGCGTCGTCGCGGCCCTCGTCATCGGAGGGGCGCTACTCCTGGGAGACGGGATTCTGGAACTGGTCCCGGTTTCGCTCGTGGGGGGCATCCTGGTCTTCGCCGGCAGCGGGATGCTGGACCAGGGGCTCCTCAGCACCCGCAAGCGACTGCCCTGGACGGAGTACAGCATCATCCTGCTGATCTTCTTCGTGATCCTCGCCTTCGGGCTGTTCGAGGGCGTGGGCATCGGGATGGTGGCGACCCTCGTGTTCTTCGCCGTTCGCCTCAGTCGCACGGACGTCATCGAGTCGACTTTTACCGCGCGTGAGCGCCGCAGCAGCAAGGTCCGTGCCGTCCCCGACCGCGCCATACTGACGGACAGGGGCGACCAGGTGCAAGCATACCGGCTGCACGGCTACATCTTCTTCGGCAGCGTCTGCCCGCTGATCGACCGCCTGAGGCGGCTCCTGGAAGACGCCGGGCGTCCCGGCTGCCTGATACTGGACTTCCATGCCGTTACCGGCTTCGACTTCTCGGCCGTGAGCGTCCTTTCCAGGTTTCTCCGGAATGCGAATGAGGCCGGGATGCGGGTGGTCCTGAGCGCGCTGCCGGAGCAGCTCAGGACCGGACTGGAAAAAAACCTCCCGCCTGGAGAACTCGACCTGTTGCAGATCGAACCCGACGTGGAGCGCGCCCTGGAACACTGCGAGGAGGCCGTCATCGCAGCATGGAAAAGGGAGGCCAGCACGGCGGACGAGAAACGCACTTCGTTGCTGGACCTCGTCTCGGACGACCTCGAACACCAACTGGAGCGGCAGATCCGTTTCGAGGACTTGGTGGACGAACTGCAGGACCGGCTGGATTTCCGCCACTTCACCGCCGGCGAAGTGCTCTCGGAGCCGGGCGTGACGAACGAAGCGCAGCTGCTCATTTCCGGCCGGGCTTCCGCCTGCGACTCCACGGGCATGCGGATCCGACAGTACGGTCCGGGCGATATCGTCTGGCCGGCCGGACCGGAAGGGGGCGGGACCATGGCGGTGATTGCGGATGAACCCTTAAGGACGGCGGCGCTGACGCCCGCCGTCCTTGACCGGCTGGAACAGCACGAGGAGCGTCTTGCCCTCAGGCTGTACCGGTACCTGCTTGCCGGGCGCTTCCCGGCCGTGCCGGCGGATGACCGGTAGCGGGCAGAAAAAAAGTTATATTTTTTCCATAAGCATTACGGAAGCGGTACAGGGTAAAGTTCCGGGCATTTTTGCGCACTATTGTCGTATGCAATCGGTGGCGCCGTGATGATCGGTATCGGGAGTTGTCGACGACCGTAGCGAGCGCTTCCACTCTGAAGAGGATGCGGGGATAATTCCCGGCATGAATCCAAGCAGATTAGAGCAGCATGAACCCGGTGGCGCCCCAAGAAACAGCGGATGCCTGTACCTGATTTCGCTGGGTGGCGTTGAACCCACATCATGATTTCCGTATAGGCCTGGGAAACTTCATCGGTCTCTACCGGAAGGAAGAAATCTTTCGGGACTTCATCCATCACCCAGTGAACAAGTTTTCCGTGCGGCGACCGGCGAGTAGTTCGTTGCGCACCCTGTCGACGCTGAATAACTGGCCTTCCCGATGATGATGAAGCAGACTCTTCCGGAAACCGGGGCAAATGTCGAAGGCGTAGTACAGGTTCTTCGCCGTGATAAGGACATCCGAGTCCACAAGGTAGGGCCGATTCGCAATCATGAGAGTGGGAAGCCCAAACGCCCGGCATAGTCCTGGAACGTTCCTCCCCGGAGGCCGGTCAGTTCATAAGCCTCCCTGAATCCGAGTTGCCCTCCCATCGCCGCTCTCATCACATGGGTCGCGAAAAGCTTGCCGACACGCGAATTCTGATTGTTGTAGAAATCGCCCCCGGACTTCGTCGTGCCGCTCCGGCGTTCCCGGTTGATATAGTGTTCGTAGAATTCGAGGAACGTGTTGCGTTCGACGAGTTTCAGGTCCATGGCTCGACGGGCGGCAACCACCGGGCTCACCTTGAACATTCGCCCAATGACTGCGAAGCGATCCTGTTTCCACCTGACCTGTATCCAGCGATCCCGCAGCTCACGCGAGGGCACAAGGAATTCCGCCGCCGCCCGGTTGCACCAGTCCTCCACGTTCCCGCCACCGGGGAGCAAGCTCTCGAAGCCGGAAAGGCCTTCTTCTCCGAGCCAGATGTGCGCCAGTTCGTGAGCCAGCGTGAACATCTGGGCGGATTTCGCATCTGCGCCGTTCACGAAAATCAGGGGTGCGTAATGATCCGCAAGCGCGAAACCGCGAAATTCCTCAACATTCAACCGGCGGTGCGTATTGTTGCCGACGACACCGTTGATCACTGCCATCACGCCGAGTTGCTCGATCATGCGACGTAACTCATTCACTGCATCCTGCCAGGTGCGGACTTCCGATGCCCAACCGTCATCGAGGCCGACGGTGCGCCGCATCTCGCGACCCACCGCATCGGGGTCGTCTGCAAGACGGGCGCTTGCCGAGAAAGTCAATGGCTCCGTGTCGTTCTCGACGAGGTGCTCACGCAGCCACGCCTGCCGCCGCTGCATGGCGTATAGAGTATCGATCAGGTCCGGGCTCGCTTTAGCTTTACTTCGTTCCCGACAGTGCGAAAATCGGCGATCGGGAGGCGTTCTTCAGGGGGCTCGGAGAGAAACAGGTAGCCGAATGGCACATGGACGGCGTGGGCGAATTTTTCGAGTTGCTTGAGAATGGGTTGTGCTTGGCCGTTCTCCCAATCGGTCAGCCCCTTGAACTTTGCCACCAGATCTTCCTGTGCCATGTCGGCGCGCTCGCGCGCCCAACGTAAGACCTCCGGGTTTACGGAAGCAAGCGTCGACATCGGTTTCAGGGCCACTCTGGTTCAATGCGGCGCATCGTCCTGCCCCGAATATTACCAGCGTTTCCGCCCGTAGTTTCCCGGATCGTGGACCTCCTTTTTGTTCTCTAAGCGGAACTTCACGGTCGCCTGATTCTCCCAACTGATTGATTTCACTGAGGGTTCGG
>CAZZNP010000161.1:0-5096 GCA_964655785.1 uncultured Gemmatimonadota bacterium | reverse complement strand
ATGACCTTGTTGTCTTCTTCTTTTTTGGAGAGGTGCCCATGCACGAGGATCAGCGAATCAATCGTCACAAGATCCCGATGCATGGCGTACGGCTCCGAGAAGACGAGCACCTCGCCGGATCCGGAAAAGTCTTCGAGCGTGACGAAGGCCATGGTCTTGCCGTTTCGATCCACGATGGGCTTGATTTCGGTCACGATGCCACCGACCACGACGGTATCCCGCCGGCCGTCGGCGTGGTCGAGGCGCCGCATTTCCGCCGTCGTGAACGCCCGGATGTCTTCCTCGTATTCCTTCAACGGATGCCCCGTCACGTAAAAGCCGAGCAGTTCCTTTTCAAGACCCAGTTCCTGGTTTGCCGGCCACCGGACGACGATCGGCAGCACGGGCTTGTGCACCTCCATCCCGGCACCCGCTCCCATCCCGTCGAGGTCGAAGAGAGAGGTCTGACCTCTCTCCCGGTCGTTCTGCCGGGTCTGCGCCCCTTCGATGACCGTGTCGAGTACTTCAATGAGCTGCGCCCGGTGACCCTCGAGGCTGTCGCAGGCCCCGGCCTGAATCAGACTTTCGAGCACCCGCTTGTTCACCAGCCGCAGATCGATGTGCTCGCAAAGGGCGAACACATCCTCGAAGCGTCCGTGTTCCTTTCTCGACTCGACGATGGATTCCACCGCGGCCTGCCCTACGTTCTTGATCGCGCAGAGCCCGAACCGGATGGACTCACCCTCCACGACAAAGGTCTTGTCGCTTCGGTTGACGTCGGGCGGAAGCACGTCGATGCCCATCTTCCGGCATTCGTTGATCAGTACGACGATTTCTTCCGTATTCGACATCGTGTTCGAGAGCAGGGCGGCCATGAAGGGTACCGGGTAGTGCACCTTCAAGTAGGCTTCCTGGAAAGCGAGGACTGCGTATCCGGCGGAGTGGCTCTTGTTGAACGCGTAACCGCCGAAGTACTCGATCAGGCCGAAGACTTCCTCCGCGATGCTTTTCTCGATGCCGTTCCCGACGGCGCCGTCGACGAAATTACGCCGTTCTTCGGCCATGACTTCGGGTAGTTTCTTGGCCATGGCCTTTCGTAGGAAATCCGCCCGGCCCAGGGTATAGCCCGCCATGTCGCGGGCGATCTGCATTGCCTGCTCCTGGTAGACGATGAGGCCGTAGGTCTCCTTCAGGGCCGTCTCCATCACGGCGTGGAGATAGGTGACCTCCTTGCGCCCGTGCTTGCGGTCGATATAGTCGTCCACCACCCCGCCGTTCAGGGGCCCCGGCCGGCAGAGCGCGTTCATGGCGATCAGGTCGTCGACGCCGTCCGGCCGCAGGCGCCGCAGGAATTCGTGCAGCCAGCCGCTGTGGAACTGGAATATCCCGGTGGTCTCGCCCCGCCGGAACAGATCCAGGGTCTTCTGATCGTCCAGGGGGATGTCGTCCAGTTCGATTACGTCTCCTGTCGTCTCCTTGATCATCGCGATGGCGTCCTGGATGACCGACAGGTTCTGCAGTCCCAGGAAGTCCATCTTCGGCAGGCCGATGTCCTCCATGAGCTCGCCGGGATACTGGGTGACGACCGTATCCTTGTTGCTGGGCTTGTACAGCGGCACGTAGTCGGTCAGCTCGCCCGGCGTGATCACCACGCCCGCCGCGTGGACGGACGCGTGGCGCGCGAGACCTTCGAGGGTCTTCGCGTACTGGATCAACTGGCTTTCCGTGCCGCCGCCGTCGGCCATCTGCTTCAGCTCAGGGACCTGGTCGATGGCGCTGTCGAGGGTGATCTTCAACTCTCCGGGCACCAGCTTGGCCACGCGGTCCACGTCGCCGTAGGACATGCCGAGGACGCGGCCGACGTCGCGGATCGCCGCCTTCGCGCCCATGGTACCGAAGGTGATGATCTGGGCCACGCTGTTCTTGCCGTATTTCTCCACCACGTAGTTGATCACCTTGTCCCGTTCGCGGTCCGCGAGATCGATGTCGATATCGGGCATGCTGACCCGCTCCGGGTTCAGGAAGCGTTCGAAGAGCAGCCCGTAGCTGATGGGATCGATATTCGTAATGCCCAGCACGTAGGCGACCATGCACCCGAGGCCCGATCCCCGCGTCATGAGCGGGATGCCCTGCTCCGCGGCGAAACGGGCGATGTCCTCCACGATCAGGAAGTAGCTTGGGTAGCCCATCTGGCCGATGATCCCGAGTTCGTACTCGAGGCGGGCCTTCAATTCCGGGGTGACGGTGTCGTAACGCTTCTTCATCCCGTCGAAAGACAGTTTGCGCAGGTAGGCGTCCGCGCTGTCATACCCCTCCGGCAGCGGAAAGTGGGGGAACTTGAACTTGCCCATTTCCAGTTCGAATTCGATGGACTCGGCGATGGAGACCGTGTTCTCCAGGGCGCCGGAAACATGACCGAACAACTGGCCCATCTCGTCCGCATTCTTGAAGTAGAGCGAATCCGTGGCGAACCTGAGCCGCTTGGGGTCGTTCAGCTCCTTCCCGGTCTGGATGCAGACCAGCACGTCCTGGGCGGGCGCGTCGCCCTGTCTGATATAATGGGCGTCGTTGGTCGCGACGATCGGGAGGTCGAACTCACGGGAGAAATCGATCATCGCGTTGTTGATGGGCTTGTCGAATTCCAGCCCGTGATCCTGGATCTCCAGGTAGAAGTTGGATCCGAAGATCTCCCTGAGCTGCCGGCACTTGGTCCGCGCCTGGTCGATCTGTCCGTCCACCACCAGGTTGGCGAGCGGTCCCTTGGCGCATGCGGACAGGGCGATCAGCCCCTCGCTGTGCTTCTCCAGCAATTCCATATCCACGCGCGGCTTGTAGTAGAACCCCTCGAGATATCCGGCCGAGGTGAGCTTCATCAGGTTCCGGTAGCCGGCCGCGTTCTGCGCGAGCACGACGAAGTGGGTCGTCTGGTCGGCGCGCTCGCCGCCCCGCACGGGCCGCTTTTCCTTCCTGCTGCCCGGCGCGAGGTACAACTCACAGCCGATGATCGGCTTCAGCCCCGCGGCCGTGACCGTCTTGTAGAATTCCACGGCGCCGAACATGTTCCCATGATCGGTCATGGCCATGGCGGGCATATCGAGTTCTTTGGCGGTTTCGGCGAGGTCCTCGATCCGGCTGGCGCCGTCGAGCAGGCTGTAGTGGGTATGGTTATGCAGATGCACGAACGAGGACACGGAGTTCGTCCTTAAGGCAGGCGCCGCAGTTCACCTGGCGGCGAAAGGCGCGGTACTGCCTGATGGTGTTTCTGACTGGGTCGTTATGGCAGGACAGATCCAACCGGACTACCATGGAAAAATAGGTTGATAAGTAGTACAGGCGCAAGGTATTTTACGTTTTTTTCGAACGAACCGGTGCAGAGCCGGATCGATAGCCGAAAAGACTCGACTCGATCGGCATTTCGACCGATTTACTTCAGGAAAACAAGCAAGATCATCGAATAAAAGGTACGGGAGTCGGAAGATCGCCATGCACCGCATCATCATCCTCGATAAACTGGCCCGGGAAGGGCTCGATCAGCTCGAAAGAGCCGAGGGCGTTTCCCACGACGTGCACACCGGTCTAGGCGGCGAAGACCTGCGCGATGTCCTGCGGGATTACGACGGGGCCATCTGCCGGAGCGGGGTGAAGATCTCGGCGGACGTGCTGAATGGCAACCGGCGTCTCCGGGGCATCGTACGCGCGGGCGTGGGCACGGACAATATCGACCGGGACGCGGCGACGCGCCAGGGCATCGTGGTCATGAACACCCCTGCCGGGAATACGCTCAGCACGGCGGAACACACTTTTACCCTCATCGCCGCCCTTTCGCGCAACATCGCGCCGGCGAACAGGAGTCTCATGGAAGGACGGTGGGACCGCGGCGCGTTCACGGGAGTCCAACTGGCCGGTAAGACCCTGGGCATCATCGGTATGGGACGCATCGGCCGGGAAGTCGCCTCGCGGGCGAAGGCCTTCGCCATGCGCGTCATCGGATTCGACCCTTTCCTTTCGCCCGAACAGGCCGCCAAGCTGGGTGTGGAATACGTAAACGACGCGCGGGAGCTGCTGCCGATGGTGGACTATCTCACCGTGCACACCCCCCTTACGCCGGAGACGCGCCACCTGGTCAGCGACGATGAGATCGATCTGCTAAAACCCGGCGCGCGGCTGGTCAACTGCGCCCGGGGAGGCATCTACGACGAGGAAGCGCTGGTCCGGGGGCTCGAATCCGGGAAACTGGGCGGCGTGGCGCTGGACGTCTACGAGGAGGAACCCTGCGTGGACAGTCCGTTGTTCGACATGCCGGGCGTGCTGTGTACGCCCCATCTCGGCGCCAGCACGGAAGAGGCGCAGGCCGACGTCGCCGTGGAAGCCGTGGACCTGCTGGTCAACTTCCTGGAAACGGGCGAAGTCCGCCACGCGGTGAACGCCGTCGCCATCGATTCGAATACCTTTCAGTCGCTGGGTGGATATCTCGATGTCGCCTACCGGCTGGGCATCCTGCTTTCCCAGTGGCACAGCGGCGGTCCTCGCGCGTGCCGTCTTACTTACCGGGGCAAGGTGGTCGATGAAAACACGCGTCTGCTCACCTCCGCGTTCTGCGCGGGACTGCTCGAGCACGCACTGGACGAGGAAGTCAACATCGTCAACGGCGAGATGCTGCTCCGGGAACGGGGCATCCACCTGTCGGAAGAGACGCGGAGCGCGGGCGGGTTTTTCACCTCGGCCATCAGCGCGGAGATCGATTGCGCCGATGAGACATACCGGGCCGATGGAACAGTTTTCGGTAACAACATGCCCCGGCTTATCCGCCTTGGCGAGCACCGTATGGAGGCTTACCTGGACGGCAACCTGCTGGTCTTCAACCACAGCGACGTGCCCGGCATCGTCGGCGCGATCGGCGATACGTTCGGGCGATACCAGGTCAATATCGCCCAGATGGCCGTGGGAAGACTGGGGGAAGAACCTGGCGGGAAGGCGGTGGGCGTGCTGAACCTGGACGACGTCCCGCCCCAGGCCGCCATCGACGAGATCCTGCGTCATCCGGCCATCAACGCCGCACGGTTCATCCGGCTGCCGCCTCACGGCGCCCTGCCTCCATGGATGCCCGGATGATGACG
>CAZZNP010000160.1:0-5114 GCA_964655785.1 uncultured Gemmatimonadota bacterium | reverse complement strand
TCGAGCCACGGCGCGCCTGACCGCCGATCCGCCGGTCCAATGCCCTGAAACCGATTCGAGCCACGGCGCGCCTGACCGCCGATCCGCCGGTCCAATGCCCTGAAACCGATCCGAGCCTGGCATGACTGACACGACCACGCATACACCGCCGAGAGTATCCACCCCGACCTCGGTAATCACGTCGCGATCCCTCGCCACGGGCTTGGTCCTGGCCATCATCCTCAACATCTGGGTGACCTACGGGACCTATATCCTGCACACGTCCCGCATGTCGGTGGCCCACCTGCCCATCTCCGCCCTGGCCCTTTTTCTGCTCGTTACCTTCGTGTACAACCCGTTCGTCCGGGGTATCTCCGAGCGCGCCGCCTTCACGGGCAGGGAACTGGCGCTGATTTTCTGCATCCTGCTCATCTCGAGCCTCATACCCGGCAAAGCCTTCATATCATACTTCCTGACCATCATTTCGACGCCCTTCTACTTTGCCCAGCCGGAAAACCAGTGGGTGGAACTCTTCCACCCCTATCTGCCGGGCTGGCTCGTGGCGAGCAATCAGAACAACGCCATGGGATGGTTCTACGAAGGGCTTCCGCCCGGCGGGAGCATACCCTGGTCTCCCTGGATCATCCCCGTCGCCTGGTGGATGAGCTTCTTCGTGGCCATATTCGTCGTCGGCGCCTGCGTGGCGACCATATTCAGGAAACAGTGGGTGGAATTCGAGCGGCTGACCTTTCCCCTCGTCCAGGTACCCCTGGAGCTCATCGACGGCGACCAGTCGCCCGGACGCTGGCCGAAACTAGCCTACGACCGCCTGTTCCAGATCGGCTTCCTCCTCGCACTGGCCATCGCCCTCTGGAATATCGTGTCCTTCGCCCATATCGTGCCGCAGCTGCCCGTCGGCACCTTCTTCGAGACGCCGCTCCAACTGAGCCCCATGTTCCCTTCCATACCCCTGCGTATCAGCCCCTACATGCTCTGCTTCGGTTTCTTCATCAACGTCGATATCCTGCTGAGCATCTGGGTCTTCTTCATGCTGGGCCTCCTCGAAATCGGCGCGCTGAACTACATAGGGCTCAACACGGCCAGCAGTGGTCCGGGCGGCAGCGGGGGCGTGAACGCGCAGTTTTTCGGTGGTTTCCTCGTTTACGTGGGCTACAGCCTCTGGGCCGCGCGGCGGCACCTGGCGGGTGTAGTCAGGAAAGCGATGGGACGGGATACGAGGCTGGATGATTCGAAGGAACTCGTGTCCTACAGGACGGCCGTGATCGGGTTTCTGCTGGGTTCCGCCTTCATCTGCGCCTGGCTTTACCAGTCCGGCCTCTCAGTGACCGTGATGGCGGTGTTCCTGGCCTTCCTCTTCATCCTGTACTTCGGTACGACCAAGGTGATCGCGGAAACGGGCGTGGTGTTTCTCGATCTGCCCGTCAATGCCCACCAGATCACCGTGCTGTCCCTTGGATCCGGAAACGTATCCGCGTCCAGCCTGACCTCCCTGGGACTGGCAAGCGCCTATGCACGGAACTGGCGCGGACTGGGCATGGGATCGGTCGTGCTGGCCGATCGCCTGACGGACGGGTTCTGGCCGCGGAAAAAGGGGCTTCTGCTGGTGCTCGCCGTCACCTTCCTGGTAAGCATGGTCACGGCGGTGGCCTACTCGATACAGTCGGGATATGCGATCGGAGCGTACAACTTCGGCGGGGGAGCCTTCGGAGGACTGAACATAGATTACTACGACCAGATCGTGACCTGGATGAAGAACCCGTTGTCCCTGGGTCAGAACGAGCCCTGGTTCATGGCGGCGGGCGCGGTGATCTTCCTGGTCCTGCTCAAGCTCAGGCACTGGCTGGTCTGGTGGCCCCTGGCCCCCGTGGGGTTCGCCATCTGCTTCGCCAGCAATATCCGCGACTCGATCCTGTCCGTCTTCCTCGCCTGGCTCGCCAAATTTATCCTGTTGAAGATCGGGACCGGCGCCTACCGAACGGGCCAGCGGTTCTTCCTGGGCATGCTGCTGGGATATACGACTGGCATCGTGTTGTCATTCATCGTGGATGCCCTGTTCTATCCAGGGCAGGGCCACATGATGCACGACTGGTAGCAGGCTGCAAAGAGATCTCCCGCGGAGCTTTCCAACCGCGGGCCACATGATGCACGACTGGTAGCAGGCGGGATCCGCCAGGCCAGTCCGGCAACCACCCGCTAAAACGTACTCTTTGCCGTAGTCATCGGACACCAGCGCGAGGCCTGCAGCCAGTGCAGCAGTGTCCTGATGGCTTCCGGCGTTCCGATCTGTTCGAGGGCGACGGCGGCATGGCCCTGTACGTACCTGTTCTCATCGTAGCACGCGTCCGCGAGCACCTGTATGGCCGGTTGGGCTTCGCCTTCGAACCGGGCCAGTGCGTAGGCGGACCTGGACCTGACCTGCTCATCTTCGTCTTTCATCAGGCCGATCAGTGCGGGAACGGCCGAATCTCTGGACAGCTTGATCTGGCCCAGGGCATCGGCCACGTTCTGTCGGACAAATGGCGATGGGTCGTCTGTAAGCCCTGCCAGGTGCTCCGATACTGATGGATCGTGGTGCCGGATGTCACCCAGGGCGTAGACTGCGTAACCCCGGATTCGGTCGTTATCATGACCGAGCATGGAGACCAGTGGACCTACGGCCGCCGAACCCAGCGCGCTTATCCCGTAACAGGCGTCTCGGCGGACTTCGTCGTTTTCGTGCTGGAGCGCATCGAGGAAATGGGGAAGCGCCGGGTCACCGCATTCGGCCAGGGTATAGGCCGCGTGAAGGCGCTTTTCCTCGAGTTCATGGGTCAGGTCACCGGCGAGCGCTTCGACCTCGCCTTCTCCGGCGGATCTGTTCCCGCTCGAACTGTTTCCCGCAAGCCAGTGCCACATGTTTCGCCACATGGCGCTCCGGGGATCGTCCGACAGTTCTCCCAGGTCGATATCTTCGCGCTGCCTGTTCCAGTAGGACTGGTCCGGCTCCGACATTCTCGTAAACTGGAACTTCATCATATAACGGACCTTATCCATCTCGTTCGGAAACGCCCGGTGCCACAGATCGAAATGAATGATCGTAACGGTTCCCGCTTCGCCGCTGGCCGGAAAACCCTCCGGACCGGACCCGTTCTTGCCGACGGTCTCTTCGCGGGATTCGAAATAGTGGCTGCCCGGTATGACCCCAGTCGGACCGATTTCCACCGGGGTGTCCTGGGGATAGTACATCGCCATGATCCAGCGCGGATGGTGATCCCGCACCTTGGTGTATCCCCAGTAGCTGTCCTTGTGCCAGCCACCTCCCCGGCTTTGGGGCGGATTCACGTGCGGGTGGCGGTGGGCGTGCATGACGTAGTCCGGTCCGAGCAGGCTCGTCAGCGCACCTTTCACCGAGGGATCGTCGTAGACTTGCTGGATCTCGGGCACGCGCGGCAACAGGTTGTTCCCGGGATTGCCGTCTTCATCGATGATCGCCTTCGTTTTCTCGTAAATGGTGTCGTGCAAGGATTCCGGCTTGTCCACTTTGAGTACGCAGTAGCCGTTTACGATGAAGTCTCGCATGGCGTCATCGTCGAAAAGGTAGGATTTGTCCACCATGGGTCACTGCTCCTTTCTTGCATAGCGGCCAGCCCTGACGATCATCATGACAAGCCTTCTGCGGTTCGTACCAGATTCGGTTTCTGTTTCTTCCATTGGTTCATTCATCGGTAAAGCAGACCGCCATATCTTCAAGAAACGCAAGGGGTTCAATCGCTTCAATCCGGTTCGAAATGAATGGGCTGGCTGCAGTTTCGGTTTCGGTTCCGATGGCTGTTCCCGCGTCACGGCGGGGAAGACGATCCAGGCTTTCATGGATGACTTCCGCGGCGGCCCCGGAAGCCCGGACTTCCAGGTTCCCTGCCTTGCAATTGTAATACCAGACGGATTTCAGCCGGCCGCTCAACAGTTTGCGGGCGTAACAGGAAAGGGGCGCGTCTACCTCGCCGGGCATGAAGGAAGCCGGCCAGTATACCCGGTTGATCTGGTGACGAAACACCGCCTCGAGCATGCCTGCCGGATTGGCCGGGCAGCGATGCCAGTTGGTCTCAGGCCAGACGTCGAGCCAACTCCAGGCGCTTCCCATTTCTCCAACGGACAGCTCGAGATCCCCACATCGCGTGCTTACCCGCGCACCCCGGCTTCCAACGAAAGCATGATGCAGGGGATAGTCGAAGAATGTGTTCCCTTTCGACCGTAAACAATCATAGAATCCGGTTGCCAGCCCAAGGACGACTGCGCCCAATCCTAATATACCGTCTTCAAGCCTGGGAGAAACCAGTCCCACGCGGTCCTGGGTATGGTAATCGGGATAGGCATCCGAAAACGAAATGACATCCGATTTCGATTCCCGCAAGCTTCGATAGACGAAGTCCGATTGCGTTATGCGGTCGCTGGTATGCAATTCGGTACCCGTAAACGGAGATCATGGTCTTACGTGATTTCGACGGGTAATTTCCGCGGTCAGGAATCATGCGTCAAGCATAATCGCCGCCGTCTCACACGGTTTGCACGACGGTTTCCGAACTCGTGTCCAGTTCCAATTCAACCATCTCGATACCGGACTCCTCCACCAGCCAGTCATACACTTCTTGTACAGACTTCGTGTAAGCATACTGTTCACCGAAGACAACCCGCCTGATGCCCGCCTGTATCGACTTCTTCAGGCATCCCAGGCAGGGCTTGGTGGTCGAGTAGAGCGTCGCGCCGATTGTCGACGAGCCGTGGCGCGCTGCAAAGACGATGGCGTTCTCCTCTGCGTGCATACAGATGCATTCGTCGAGGTTCACGCCCGATGGTCCGTCCGAATTGCATCGCTTGCACCCGCCGTCTGAGCAGTTGGGTACGCCCATCGGCGTGCCATTGTAACCCGTACTCGTGATGATCTTGTCTTTCACGATCACGGCGCCGATGTGACGGCGAATGCAGTTCGATCGCGCCGAAACGGCGTATGCGATGCGAAGGAAATACTCGTCCCAGGAGATCCTTTCCACTAATCGCTCCTTAATCTTTCAGATTTGCCGGTACTACCGTTTTTGCCGGTACTACCGTTTTTGCCGGTACTACCGTTTTTGCCGGTA
>CAZZNP010000159.1:0-5359 GCA_964655785.1 uncultured Gemmatimonadota bacterium | reverse complement strand
GTTTCCCGAAGCCGCCACCGATGATGCCGCAAGAGGTGGAGGCGATTCATTCCATTAGTTCTATTTGCTCGTAACAGATCGGGATCGTCCACGCCGGCATCCGCGTCGTGGACGGAATGCAGCACGCCTCCCGAGATTCCCCGGACAGCCCTTCAGTCTTCCAGTACCGCCCCGAACGCGCCCGTCAGGTCGGGCCGCTCCAGGATGCCGATCACCCCCTCATGGCCTTCGCCGACGAAACGGCCCGAGATGTAGCCCTCCGCGCCGCCGTCCGTGGTGTCGCTGCGCAGGTAGTAGCCGGGATTCATTTGTTCATCGGACCAGGAGACGACGCTGAAATCGTAATGCATGCTCCCGGCATTCCACAAGGCGCCGGTGCCGGCGTCTCCCGGCGCCTCGCCGGCGGCCCAGTGCTCCAGGTTGGTGAATGCCGCGTCTCCAGTCAGGACCACCAAGTCAACGGATATGCCGGCGTCGCCGCGAACCGCTTCCCGGCCGGGCGTGAAACCGACCAGTTCGCCGCTCCAGGTCGCCGATCCGGCCAGGCCATGATCGGAAAATGTCCCGTGCCGGGGGTTGCCGTCCGCCCATGGGCGCGCCATGCCGTTGCGCCAGTCCACGCCGAATGAGGCGGTGGGTGCGAGGACGGCATGCGTTCTCTGGTCCACGAAACCACCACGCACGTTTTCCAGCAGCCCGGAATACCGGGTCACGGTGTCGTCCCATGATCCCAGGTCAGTCGGCGACAAATCCCGATCCCGCCCGATGACGAATAATTCAGAGCGGGGATTATCGTCAACATCCCTTCCGTAGCCGGCGTCCCACAGATCCTTTCGGGTATAGATAGCCTGAATCATCTCGCCATCGATTTGCGACAACCCATGTGAGCCGTCATACGGACTCAGATAAGACATCGAACTTTCCGGAAATTCAGAAACCGGCACATGTGTATAGCTACTTGAAAGCCCTTCGCGCTGAATTCTTTGGTATTCCTCTTCGCTGATTGATCCCTCCAATGTTCCTCCACCTGTCAAGCCCATGGCGTGAAGCAGTTCATGCTGGATGACGTGGATATCCGTTGAGAAATCTGGAGCAATACTGATAGCTCCTCTCGCACCTGTCCCTGCGGCGCCTCCAAGGTCTTCATCGAAACTGGCTGTAATGACAGCAAAACCCACTTCATCACCGTCGACAGTCCGAGGAGAAAAGTCGTCGAAAATCTCGGAAAAATCATTTCCGACCTCAATGTGGTTTTCGTACGGCAGCCACGCATTGACATGATCGATCACCCGTAAAGTCATACCCCTGGATTCTGCACTCGTGTTGCTTTTGAACCTGACAATTGGCGTCGTTCTGTATCCGGTTATCCACCTCCTTTCAGGAAAAAAGTGCGGGAGAGGCAATGTCAACAAGTACGGACTTGTGTTGTAAATCTGCTCTCGAAACATTGACAATACCTTTTCGCGCGAAGTTATTTCGGATTCGCGTTCGACCATGGAAACGCGGTATCCAGATCCGCCTACTGCTGCCGGAAGTTTTTCCACACGCGCATCCAGCGGATAGTGATCCAGCCCGGTGGGGCCAAACGACAGCGCTATTTCCGGCCCGGGCTCCGGAGCCGCCGGTTCCGGGATCACCGGCTCCTGAGCCACTGGTGCGGTCTCCGGCGTCTCGACCGGCGCGTGGGTGGTCCCGCCGCCTCCCCCTCCGCCGCAGGCGGCGAGGATCAGGGGCAGGGCGATGGCGGCAAGTGCGTTCTTGATGTTCTGTCGTAGTCTCATTCGATTGGTGCAATTGGTGGTTCGTCCGGATGTGACCGGCGGTTGTCCGGCAACTGGAATCCTGTGGTGAGTCGATTGGTCCTGAAACTCCGCGGAGCCGTCCTTCTCACTGGCTTTCAGGGCGTTGAAGACCGGCTTTGGTTTTTGTGCAGAGGAATTTCTTGCTGGCAGCAGGCTCGACCTTTCCGGTTTCGGAATCCACTGCTGTGTATGTGCCAAAGTGCAGTTCATCCAATTCAATGAGAGAGATCCCGTGAGCAATTTCAGATAATGGCCAAACCCATACACCACCTTCCAGACCATCACTGCCATCTTTTCTGAAGTGGGCAAGATGGAATAGGCCGGTATTTTCAAATTCGATCAGGCCGCCACCCTTTCCGCCTTCTATCACATGAAGTGAAATGTTTTCACTTTCGCATTTCCAGCTTTCCAGAATTCTGACATTGAATTTCCGGATGTCGGCTGGCTTCAGCCGGATTTGATTTTCCGATCCCCCGGATCCTCCCTCTCCGCCGCAACCTGCAAGGATCAGGGACAGGGCGATGACGGCAAGGACGTTTGTTGCCGGCGATTTCATCTGAGCGATGGTCATGGTGCTGGTTGTGTCGATGGGTTGCGGTAATGGGCGTTCTAGAACTGGCGCACGAACCGGATCTCCGCCCGGTCGCGCCGGTAGCCGTACAGTTGCGCATTCGATGTACGGGCCTCGTTGACCAGAACGATCTCGGGGCTGAAACCCTTCAGGGTGAAGGCGCGGTTGTACACGGAAACACGCAGGACCCGGGTATCGTCCTGGCGCGCAGTCCCGTTCGGCGTGAACGGATCCCATCGGCCCTCGTAACCGGTCCGGCGCCATTCCCCGCGGATGCCGGCCGTGAAACCGTAAGGCAGGGCCGAAGTCGCCCCGAGCCCCACCCAGCGGGTAGCGTTGCGCCATGTCCGGGTCTGCGGCCGTTCATGGGCATAGCCGATTTCCACATCGGCCTGCACCGTGGGTCTGGCCAGCCAGACGACGCCGAAGGACAAGGTCCCGTGTGGGCCGTTCAGTGGACCGTCCCGGTCGTATTCGCGCGCATGCCATTGAATCCGGCCTGTTCCCGTCAGGCGGCGGTCAAACCCATGGCCAATTTCCACACGGACACCGAGTTCGCGCGAGTCGGGCCTGCCGGCCGTCCAGCGGCGCCGGGCACTGCCGAGCAGACTGAGCTCCGTATTTGCACCCAACAGCCAGCGCGGACCGGCGTGAACCGCAAGGAAGGTATGGTCAAAGTCCCTTCCGGAATATTCCCGGTGCGCGATGTCGGCGCCCGTGCGCAGCCGCAATCCGGCATCGAGCGGATGCTGGTATTCGCCGCCGCCCCAGACCACGGCGCCCAGTCCGGAGCGCGAGCCCGCACTGTCGTCCCGCGTGAACGGCAGGCCATGGATATGGACGACCCGGTCATCGGATGCCGAATTGATGTTGCTGTCCGGGGCCAGCGAAGCCCCGAAATACCCGCTCCATCTTCGGCGTGACCGGATCGCCGAGAGGAACCGCCGAATGTTGGCGGCCATCGCTGGCGGCGGCCCGCCCGCCAGGACCCGCTCGAAGTGACTGCGCGCAAGTTCGTCCTGCCCCTTGAGAAAGAACGCCCGCGCCAGTTCGAGGCGTACACGGACCAGTTCCGGCCTGTCCACCAGGATTGCGTGAAACGCCGCGACCGCCTCGTCCCGAAGCGCCGCCCCTGCCTGCTCCGGGGTGCCCGCAAGTCGGGACGCCCCGAGGGCCGCAAGTCCGATCAGGAACAGGACATCGATCCGGTCGGCATGGTTCGGCGCCAGCGGGCGGAGGATGGAAAGCGCCTCGCCGAACCGGCCGGTCTCGACCAGCGTCCGCGCATCGTTCACCCGGGGGTCGGACGAAAGGTGCGGGCGGCCTTCCTGCCCGGCAAGGGCAGAGGACTGGAATACGGCGATCAGGGCGATGGCGAAGGCCAGCAGCAGGGCCTGCATCCCGGAAAGGGAGAAAGGCAGCACAGCGGCCGCCCTTCCGGTTCGGGTTCCGGAATCCGCCGGCCCTATTGCCTGTTCCTGTCGTTGTATGCGCCGAACACGCCCGTGAACGCCACGGAACCGGCACTGTTCGACGCCCCGCCGCCCAGCGTGCCGCCGACGGAGCCCGGCTGGCCGTGGGCCTCGCCGTTGCCGAAGAACGAGCCGCCCCACCTTCCCGTGTAGCCGATTCCGTCGACCGATCCGCTCAACTGTCCATGGAAGAAGCCGCTGTTCGACGAACCGATGGCGGCCGACCCCAGGGTCAGGGAGCCCGGTGTCGATTCGTCGTCCACTTCAAACCCGGTGACACGCCCCCGTATCGTGCCCATGTCGCCCGCGCCGCCGAAATCCGCCGTCAGGGCCACGGCGCCGTTCCAGTAACCGGCTTCGGTTTCGCCCGAACTTACCGAATATACCCAATATCCGCCGGTCGCCACACCGTCGTAGCCGGCCGTGCCTGCAAGACCCCGGATATTGCCCTGCACGAACGGGTCGCTGCCGTCCGCGAAGGCTCCGAGCACGGCATCGTTGGCGCTCGTCGCATCATCCGGAACGAACAGCCAGATGCCGCCGGACAGGTAGTCGGTGTCGGGTGTGGTTGCCGTCGCCGTTCCTCCCGCCGGAATGAATATCCACTGTCCCTCAAGGGCGCTTATCCTGCCGTTGGTGATGGACCGGCCGCATGACAGCGAGAGACATCTGAAGTATCCCGGTTGGCCGTTGTACGTGCCGGTCGTTCGGGCAGGGTCGAATTCACCGGTGAATCTGACCCCTGATACACCGGTGACGTCCACCGCTCCGGGAGAACGGTTCGGGGTGAACGTCCAGAAGCCGGCCGTCGCGATCCCATTCACAATGGTACAGCCCCCGCTGCACCTCAAGTGACCGGATTCCCCGCCGATATTCGAATTGTCGTTGCTGTAGTTTCCGCCGAAGGAACCATTGAAATTGCGCCCAGCGACGAGTGTGCCGAGAGGCACGGCGCGCGTGCCGTCGTCTCCTCCCCCGGCCTGTCGTGACGCCGGCGCCTCGATATCGGAATAGACATCGACATAGAGCGTGCCGCCGTTGACCCGCCGGAGCAATTCGACTCCGTCGAATCCGGAGTCGCCCGGCAGGTAGTTTGGATTGCCATTGGCCGTGCTGATCGACCAGTCTCCGCCCGACACCGTGAAGCCGTGCCGCCCCCCGGCCCCGTAGGTCGTCGTGACGCCCACCCGGTCCGCCGTGACGCCGTTGTTCGTATTCGACGATTGCGTGGCGCCGCCGCTGCCGGCCCGGGGGATCGCATTGGCCATCCTGACGGCAGCGGCCGCACTCGACGCCCTCTCCCTCGAGGCCGACTCCGTTCCTCCTCCGGTCGTCGGAGAGCTGCCGCCTCCGCTTCCGCTTCCGCCTCCACCACCTCCACCACCTCCGCAAGCGGCCAGAGCAAGGCTCAGGAAGACAGCGGCAAGTGCCGCCTGGATGGGATTTGCCGTTCTTTCGTGCGGAAGGCGTGTTTTCGGGTTTCCGGTCATCTCATTGGCTCTGTTCAATCGGTT
>CAZZNP010000158.1:0-5531 GCA_964655785.1 uncultured Gemmatimonadota bacterium | reverse complement strand
CAAATCGGCTACACAACCTGGGGCTTGCCCGCGGTTCCCGTGGACCAGGCCCTTTCGTTTCTGAGCGAGCAGGGCTTCGACGCGGTAGAACTGACGGTCCTGCCGAACTATACGACAGCCGTGGACAGGCTCGACGCCGGCGAACGGCGGCGGATTAAGGAACTCTTTAACCGGTACGGCCTGACCATGCCGGCCGTCGCCGCCCACCGCTCGCTCCTGGACGAGGATCCTGACGCACACCGCGAGAACATGCGCGTGCTGAAGCAGGCCGTCGACCTGTGCGCCGATTGGAGCGACGGCCGCGGCTCCCCGGCCCTGGACACCGTATTGGGCGGCGCGCCGGAAGACTGGGAACCCAGGCTGGACTTCATCTTCGAACGGGTGCGTGAGCTGCTGGACTACGCCTCCGAAAGGGGCGTGGTGGTCGGGATGGAGGCCCACGTGGGATCCGCCCTGGACACCGCGGAGAAGTCCGTCCAGCTTGTGGAGGCTATGGATTCGCCCTTCCTGGGACTGAATTTCGACATCAGCCACTTCGACGTCCTGGGCATGCCCATCGAAGAAGCCGTCCGGCTCATGGCGCCCCACGCGGTCCACACCCACGTCAAGGACCAGCGCGGGCGCGTGCCGGATTTCGAGTTTCTCGTACCGGGGGAGGGCGATTTTGACTTCGCGGCCTATCTGCGCGCCATGCACGCCGCAGGCTACAAAGGATCCATCACGGCGGAGGTCAGTCAAATGGTGCAAAAGCGTCCCGGCTACGATCCCTTCGAATCGGCCGCCCTGTGTTACCGGACACTCCAGCAAGCCTTCGCCGAAGCGGACGTACCCAGGCCGTGAACCCAGCCATCAGGAAGTGACCGAAAACACCGACCGGGGACGGTTCACGTACCGGCCCGGGCATGCTGAGCACCCGATTTTGAGAGGATGATTATGGAATATCGCTATCTGGGAAAGACGGGCCTGCAGGTTTCGCCGATCTGCCTCGGCACCGCCTTCCGGGGCGAGGTCGACGAGCATGCAGGCATCCGGGTGATCGAAACGGCCCTCGACCTGGGATGCAACTTCATCGACTCGGCCTTTTACGGAGGGGGAAGATCGGAGAAAATCATCGGAAAAGCGCTCAAGGGCCGGCGCGAGAACGTGGTGCTTTGTACCAAGATCTTCGGCACCGCGGGCCACGGGCCCAACTACACGGGACTTTCCAGGTTCAATCTGATGCAGGGTGTGGAAAAAAGCCTGAAACGGTTGCAGACCGACTACATAGACGTCTACCTGGCGCACAGTTTCGACCCGGTCACGCCCCTGGAGGAAACGCTGTCGACTTTCGACGACCTCGTCCGCCAGGGCAAGGTCAGGTATATCGGCTGCAGCAACTGGCCGGTGTACAAGGTGGTGGACGCGCTCTGGACGAGCGACAGGCGGAACCTCGAGCCCTTCGTCTGCCTGCAGTACAACTACAGCCTTCTGGCCCGCTGGGAGACGGAACTCGAACTCATGCCCATGGCCAAAGACCACGGACTGGGTCTCATGTGCTACAGTCCGCTCGCCATCGGCCTGTTGACCGGCCAGTTCCGCCGGGGGGCCAGGCCGCCCGAGAACAGTCCCTGGGGCAAGAACCCCCGCCCGGGGCTGAGCCGCAGTGTCTATCCCTTCGACGAGGCCATGACCGACAAGCTGGATGGCATCGTGCAGACCCTGATCAACGTGGGTAAAAAGTATGAGAAGACGCCCGCCCAGGTAGCGCTCGCCTGGATCCTGGACCACGACGAGGTGACCGCGCCGATCATCGGTCCGGATTTTCCCGAGCAGGTCGAGGAGTCGCTCGGGGCCGTGGGATGGACGCTCGAGCCGGAAGACCGTAACCTGCTGGACGAGGTTTCCGCCCCGGAGCTTCCACGGAAATACGCCTGAAGGATCAGCTTGCCGGACGGGACCGATAGGGCGCCGGGTCCCCCGATCAGCCCCGCATCGCCTTAATCCCGGTTTTTCCTGCGGCGCGCGCGTTACCGATCGTCGGCGCGGCAGTCAGGAGGGATCGTCCGCCTTGCCGCCGGACGGCCTGCGCTTCCGGGCTTCCACCTTGGTGGCGTTGTAGATGGACCGGATGCGGCGGAACTTCTGCGCGACGAGCGCGATGAACACGACCAGGATCACGCCCAGGACGACCTGGTAGACCGGGTTCTCCCAGCCCAGGATGACCGGCCAGAGCGCGAAGATGGCCAGGATGGTGAACCCCGCCTCCAGTTTCTCTTTCTTCGTCATTTCGTCCGCATCTTTCTTGATCGAATTTCCATTAGTAATCGAACTCGATTTCTACCAGCCTGTTCTCTCTCGAAGCAATTTCACATCCCTCGATGCACTGTATGGGCCCCTTTGCCCATTCCCCTGTAATCTCCAGGGGCAGGCCGGCGAGCAGGTGGTCCGCCACGTTCTTGTAGTAACCGTGCCAGGCCGCTCCCCGCTCATAGGGTTTCACTTCGACGACCCGGTGACGCCCGTCGGCCGAGGCCATCGTCACCGTGCCCGATCCGTCTCCGCCCTCCATGACGATGGACCCCCTGGTTCCCTGGACGGTCCACATGGGCTTGCGGGACGCATGGATGGATGAGGTAGTGAACTGAGCTTCCAGCCCGGAATCGAACCGGGCGTAGGCCCGGCAGTAGTCTTCGTTGGTGGTGCTGTGCCAGACCCGCTTCATGTAGTTTCCGAAGAGGGCAGCCCGCTTGTTGATCCGATTCCCTTGTCCGTCGTAGCGCGGTACCAGCTGCAGGATCTTCTCGAAATTGTGGGCGCCCCAGTCGTACATCGCCCCGCCGGAAACCGCCTTGTGGGATCGCCAGGCCTGGCCCGGCAGTCCGTATCCCACCAGTGCGCTCTCGATGGAGTATACATCGCCGATGTCGCCCCGGTCGACGATCTCCTTCATGGACAGGATGTCCGGGTCCCAGTGCCGGTTGTGATATACGGAGATCATGACGCCGTTTCTCCGGGCCAGGTCGATCAGTTCGTCCGCCTCGGAAACATGCACGGTGAAAGGTTTCTCCGTAATCACGTGCAGGCCCGCTTCGAGCAGGGGTTTCGCGACCGGCGCGTGGAAGGCGTGGGGTACGATGACGATGGCGAGGTCGATCAATCCGGCTTTCACCAGATCCGCCGAATCCAGGAACATGGGCAGGTCATCGCCCTGTTCCTCTTTGGCGGCCTCGAGCCGTGCCGGGTCCTTGTCGCATACGGCCGCCAGCTCGAAACCCTGCGTCGCGGCGATCTGATCGCTGTGGTGCTTCCCCATGCCGAACAGCGGTCCGTACCCCACCAGCCCGATGCGGATGGGCGACCCGTCCGTCATCCCGCACACGTAACGCAGTCCCTTGATCAACTGGTCCTGGAAGTCGGGATGCACGAAGGTCCGGTTGTCATGGCCCAGGGCGGTGTAGAAAATCCTGCCTTCCCCATAGTCCCGCAAGTAGCCCAGGGGCTTGCGTTCCAGTTTCCATATTCCGTGCTGGAACCACCTCAGCGGCGCCTCCGTCTTGATGTCCATGTTGTAGCATTCGTCTTCTACGCGAAAACTACGGCTCAGGCGGGGCAGGATGTCGTCGAAGGCGGGATCGGTCTCCACGTCGAAGTCGCCCAGCGGATCATGGCCGATGAATTCGGTGCCGATCATCTCGGTATAGTCGGCGTACTGCGCCAGTCCCGCGTTCGCGGTGTGCACGGCCAGCAGTCCGCCCCCGTTCCGCACGTAACCGGTGATCCCCTGCTCCTGCTCCCTTGTCAGTTCTCCGGCCGCGATGTACAGCGCCAAGGCGTCGTATTTCGACGGGTCGCGCAGGGCGTCCCGGTCGTCGGTCACCTCCAGCGTGAAATGAGTAGCGCCGTTCACGACCCGTTCGAACATGGCGGCGAATTGGCTGAACGGCGGCTTGTGATGGTTGATAAGAAGCAATATGCGTTTCACGGTGTTTCCCTCATTTATGGGTGAAAGGACGGAAGACTGCTGATCGGTGCGTCGTTCCCGCTTAGCCTCTGGACACGTTTCGCCCGACGACTGTGTTTCGCCCGACGACTATGTTTCGCGACCGGTTTGCCGGACGCTTCAGACCGCGGCCTGCCGTTCGGATTCCAGCGTGACCCGGATGCCGAACCGGAGATAGCCCAGGGACAGCAGCACGCATGCCGGCCACCAGAACCATTCCGGCAGCGGCGATTCCATGAGCATGTGCGCGGTGTCCAGCACGACGGCCGGCGTAATGGCGATGAGCGCCAGGTTCAGCAGCGTACGGTACGGCAGGTTCCCTCCGGTGGACGACGTAAAGAAGGAGGCCACCAGTGCGTAGATCAGCCCCTGCACCGTCCGGTACGCGAAGGAAAAAACGAGCAGGACGGGGAAGAGCAGCGTATTGACAAGGGACCGGGTCCAGTCGGCGATTACGTACAGGTCCTCCTTGGTCAGCGTCTCCGGCGGACCTTCCGGCAGGGCGCTTACGTCGACCTGGTCGCCTTCGCCCCGGACGAAGATCTGTGTCCGCGTCACCAGCACCGTCGCTTCGGTGTCATCCAAAGAGGTGTACCGGCCGGTGGGGTCGATAACGGCCAGGACCGTCCCTTCACGGTCCCGCAGCAACGTCGGCGTTAAGGAGGAGGTGGACAACTCGCCGCCGGAAAGGCTCAGGTCCGGGATCTGGTCGATGTAAAAAGGGGCTTCACGGCTTACCCATTCGTCCACCTGGTTCTGAGTCTGCATCGTGATGGGGATCCAGGTCACCGCCAGCAGCAGGAGAAGGTACAAAAATACGCGGTTCTGCCAGAACCGGGCCACATCCTCGTAGATCGCCCCGTCGTAGAAGGCCATCCAGAGCGGATGCAAAATGCTGAATCGACGCATGTACGCTCTCTGTCCCCCGGCCGCTCGCCGGGGTGCTCACTGTTGCGCAACGCCGCCCGCTCGCCGGGCCGTTCGCTGGGGTGCTCACTGTTGCGCAACGCCGCCCGATCGCCGGGCCGTTCGCTTATTGCGCTCGCCGGGCCGTTTTCATCAGACCGCGTTGGCCACCGAACCATCCGACCTGAGCAGCGTATTCGCGGTATTCATCGGCGTGAACGCCGCGTCCGACAGCAGTGCGTCGTCCAGCTCGACGCCCAGGCCCGGATCGCGGGGAATCGGAATGTATCCACCTTCGCGCCGGATGCGGGTCCGGTACACCCTGCTGGACTCCGATTCGTCCCCCATGCTGTACTCCTGCGTCACGAAATTCGGGATGCAGGTGTCCAGGTGGACGGAGGCGGCGGTGATGAGGGGCGTCAGGAAATTGTGCGTTACGACGGCGCAGTGATGGGCCTCGGCGATGGCGGCGATCTTCTTGCAGTGCGTCAACCCGCCCGCGAGGGCCACGTCCGGCCGAACGTACTGCGGTCCGCCGTGGGCCAGGAGTTCCTGGAACTCCCATATGGTGTTCAGGCGCTCCCCGTTCCCGACGGGGATACCGATCCGCCGGGCGATTTCGCCCTGGGCCATGATGCTGTCGATC
>CAZZNP010000157.1:0-5537 GCA_964655785.1 uncultured Gemmatimonadota bacterium | reverse complement strand
CATCGCAGGCAAGCTCGATCTCAATTTACCCACATGAAACAGCGAAGAGCCACAAATTATAGGCATCTGCCAGTTATAGGCACCTGCCAGCCCATTGTCAACATCAGTGTGTGTTTTGCAGACGATTATGCTTGATTTTTCTTAGCATAAGTATATATAATACAAAAATTAACGATGAAACCATGATATTGTTAAGGCACAGATTGATGAACTGAACCAAAACAAGAGTTTGAGTCGGGTTACAAGGATGATGATGTTCCTCGGTAAATTAACGGTGATACAGTGAAATGAAAAATCGAATTGCGAATGGCAATGTTAATTTATTGTTCCAGAATTTACCCCTATGGAGATTGATCCCAATAAAACGACGCTGAACGTATACCTTAACGCACAGCACAATCCCAATAGTGGTGTTGTTATACACGATGAAGCGGATGGCGACATTTCACTTCTTTCGAATGGCTGTGATGGTAGTCTGTGGTTTTGTTGGACGGAGAACGGAAGTATCTATTTAGAAGACAAACCTGATTCGTGAGGCGTTGTTTATGAAGAACGAAACTGAAGAAGAAACGAGCGATATAGGGTACAATCTCTACGAGTACGAATCCTTGGAAGAAGCCTGATCACGCATCCGCTTCTTCATAGACACGTTCTACAATCGCAAGCGCTTACACTCGTCTCTGGACTACAAGCCGCAGGCCGAATTCGAACAGATGGATGACACGTGTTATATACTCACCACGGCTAAAACCTGCATCACAATAACCTTCGTACTTCATCACGATGTCATTAACATTATTCCTTGGATATAGAAACGCAAGTTTTCGACTATCTTTGAAGTCAATAAACCTAGAGTAAAAGCGGATTGACAAAGCGGTTGATCGCGTGTCTCGATGAAATTGATCGACGGAGACGGCATGGAATCCTTCGCCATGGAATCGCGGAATGGCACGAAGAGATGGTGCCAGCCGGCGACACGATCGTCGTCTTCCGCGACAGCGCCTTCGCCGCCGATGTCGCCAGGACGAACCTCACGGCCATCCTGGAACAGCGCGATCTCAGGAACGTTTGGAGCCTGTAAAAAGTCGTATCGGAGGACCGGAATGCGGGACGATGCCTTGCTTCGAAGGATCATAGAAGGTCGATCGGATGCAAACATCCGCTTCGACGCCTTGCGTAGTCTCCTGCTTCGGTTGGGGTTCGCCGAGCGGATTCGCGGGAGTCATCACCATTTCAGAATGTCAGGAGTTCCGGACCGGATCAATTTACAACGGGATGGCAGCCAAGTGAAGCCGTACCAAGTACAACAGGTACGCCGTATCATTGTGAAACACAAACTGGGAGAGGCAAGCTGATGTACAAATACGAAGTCATTCTTTACTGGAGCAACGAAGACGAAGCTTTCGTGGCGGAGGTGCCGGAGCTACCTGGATGCATGGCGCACGGCGCCTCCCAGGAGGCTGCGCTTAAGCAGGTCAAGGAAGCGATTGATCTTTGGCTCGATACGGCCCGTGAATTCGGTGATCCGATCCCCGAACCCAAGGGTGAGCGGTTGATGCTTGCGTGAAACAATGGAGTGAGTAGTCCTGTATTGGGAATTACATCGGTAAGGTAAATACGGTTATCTGAACGACACACTCATTTGTCGTTTATCGCCTTCCTGTGCGTACTTAAAGCCGCAAGTGGACTTCAAGCCCCGTCAATTTCCCTACCGTACCATCACCCAGTCCGATCCAACGACATCACGCGCTTGATCCTGTCAAGATGGGCGGCCTCGATCTCTGGCCTACGGCCTTCGTGTTCTCCACCCTCGCGCAACGCCTCGCCGGTCCAACCCGTTGGCGCCAGGTCTTCCATGAAGATGATCAATAGTTCTTTGCGGCTGGCGTGGTCCGGAATGTGAACAAGCCGCGCGTAGGCGTAGTCGTCCGGCATGGCATAGCCTTTGTCGGCCGCGAACTTACGGGCGAGATAGCCGTCGGTTCCGGGCCATCCGAGTGGCATAAAGCTGTTTGTTACTCCAGCCGCGGTGTCGGAATAGAAATCGAAATCCCCGATCCGCAATCGAAGCGGAGAGTCCGAATAGTCGTAGGTGTAGTCGTTATCGGGCAGGAAGCCTTCGAACTGTATCCAGAAAAAGCTCTTCAGTGTTCCGTCCGGATGTTTCTCGACGAAGAAGTGCTGCTCGACTTCGGCCGTGCCGTAAAGAACGAACCTATGTCCCCCGATGTGCCCGAAACCCTCTTCAAGGGACATTCGAACGGGCGGGTCATTTTCCGAGATAAGCTTGTTACCGGAAACGGTTCTGGACAAGCCAGAGAATTAAGGTTCGGTAGTGCGCCTCGCCGGATCGAAAAAGTACGCGACTGAGACGATAGTTACGAGCGCGACCAAAGCAACGCCCGCCAGCCAGACCAACGCTTTTCTCATAGTCCAGTTCTTGTAATCCACTTACAAACGCCTGCTTTTCCGATGGAGCAGGCATTAAACGGTTACGGTGTTAGACCGAACGGGCATTTTATGGAACAAGCATTAAACGGTTCCGGCGTTGGACCGAACGGGCATTTCCAAATTGGTTATTCCGAAAGAAAAACCTCATTCCTTATACAAAACGGGAACCACCTCAGACACGCTCCTCCTCGCCGATACTCTCACCAGCGACGCCAGCCCCGTCGGCGCGTCTTCGTCGACACCGAACTGATTGACGTCCTCATCGACGTTCCCGACCGGCGCCGCGATCCCCGTCTCCGCGTCCAGGGTATACAGTTTCGCCGTCCACCCGCCGGTCATGTACAATACGCCTCGGTGTGAAGTCAGCCCGGTCGGCAGGTCTTCTCCGACACCGAAGTCAGACGCGTCGCCAATAGGTGACGCGGTTCCCGTAGCAGTATCCAATACATACAGTCTGGCCGAGTTGTAGCCGACCATGAACAGATCGCCCTCGTGGGACGCGAGGCCGAATGGGTGGTCTTCACCTGCGCCGAATCCCTCGGCATTCCCGACCGGGGTGGCTTCCCCCGTCACGGTATCCAGCGCGTAAAGCCGGGTATTCGTCCCGCCGGCCATGTACAGCGTGCCGTCGTGGGACGCCAGGCCCATGGGCTGGGTTTCGCCGACCCCGAATTCCACGGCGTCGCCGACCCGCGTGGCCACGCCCGTGTCCGGATCCAGCGTGTACAGCGCCGCGTTCCATCCACCCGTCATGTATAACGTGCCGTGATGCGCGGCCAGGCCGTAGGGCTGGTACTCGTCGACGCCGAATCGCTCGGCTTCTCCCAGAGGCTTGGCTTCCCCCGTATTCGGGTTCAGCCTGTACAGCCGGTCGGTGCCCTCGCCCACCATGAGCAGCCCCTCGGCGAAGCCGGCTTCGTCGCACCGCGACCCCATCCATTCATCCAGACCATCGACCCAGGTCAACAAGGCCGGGGTGCTCGGCAAGCACAGCCCGTCATTGTCGTGAAAGAAAAAGTGGGTGACGTCCGAAAGGTCCGAAAACGTGCCGGGTATCATGCCGGTGAGCTGGTTGTCATGGAGGTACATGACTTCCAGGTCGTCGAGTATTCCCAGTTCGGGCGGAACGGATCCGGTCAGTTCGTTGCCGAACAGGTACAGCGCTTCGAGATCCTGGAGTTGCCCCAGCTCGGATGGGATCGGTCCGGACAACTGGTTGTTATGGAGGTAAAGGAATTCGAGATTGGGGAGTTGACCCAGTTCTGCCGGCAACGGCCCCGATAGCTCGTTTCCATAGAGACTCAGCAGACGCAACCTGGGAAGATCGCCCAGCACCGGCGGGATCTCGCCCGATAGCTTGTTGGAGTTAAGATAGAGTATCTCGAGGTTTGGTAGCTGTCCCAGTTCCGCGGGCACCGGTCCCGTTAACTTGTTCTCGTCGAGATCGATGCGTTGCAGGTTCGTCAGTTGACTCAACTCGACCGGAATCGTGCCGGACAGCTGGTTCCGCCAAAGCACCAGATCCTCCAGTGCGGCCATATTACCCAGTTCCGGTGGGATCGGACCGGTCAGCTTGTTCGTGTCCAGGTGCATTAACTCCAGATTCGACAGGTTCCCCAGTGCGGCGGGGATCGATCCGGTCAGTTCGTTTCGGTCCAGGTTCAGGAACTCGAGATTGGCGAGTTGACCCAGCTCCGCTGGAATCGAACCGGTCAGATCATTGCCGCCCAGGTCCAGTCGCTCAAGGCCGGGCACCTGCCCCAGTTCCGCGGGTATTGATTCAGACAGGTTGTTGTTGCCGAGATTCAGTATTTCCAGGTTGGCAAGAGACGCGAGCTCATCGGGAACGGAGCCCGACATCTCATTGCCGCCCAGATCGAGGATCCTGAGTTCGTCGAGCTGGGAAAGTTCGACCGGAATGACGCCTGACACCTGGTTGCCCGCCAAGTCCAGTTCCCGCAGCAGGGACAGATTGACGAGGCTTCCAGGCAAGCTGCCCGACAGGTTGTTCGACCGCAGTTCCAGCCGGATCACCCTTCCGTTGGCGTCGGTCGTTACGCCGTGCCATTCGGTCAGGGGTTCTTCGCTCAGCCAGTTTTCAGCGTCCTCCCAATTCGGGCCATCCAACGCATGGTGGAAATCGATCAGCGTCGCGCGATCGCTGATATCGATGGATACGGTAATGGTCACGTTGGCTGAAACCTCTCCGGAGGTGGCGGTAACGGCCGCACTTCCGCTCCTTATGGCCGTAACCAGGCCGTCTTCGCTTACGGTCGCCACCGACTTGTCGCTTGTCGCCCATTTCAACTCCGCGCCATCGACGATCTGGCCGTTTTCGTCCAGCACCGAAGCCTGCAGCCGGGCGGTCTCGCCGGCCTCGGTCAGCGTTACTGACGACGGCTCGATCGTAATCGTCCGTGCCGACTGAGATACCGTAATCGTAGACCTACCTTGTTTCTGTCCCGCCGTGGCCGTGATATCCGCCGTTCCGTTGCTGTGCGCGGTGACGAGCCCTCCACTGCTCACGGATGCCACGGAAGGATTCCGGCTCGCCCAGACCACAGCCTGGCCCGACGAGGCCGCACCGGCCTCGTACTGCACCTGCGCGTCGAGTTGCACTGACTGGCCGATCGCCGTCAGTGTGACCGCGGCCGGCGTCACGACAACGTTCGCCGGTCCGGTCGACTTGGTGGGACTGTCCTTGCCGCAGGAGGTCAGGGCAAGCAAGGTGACCGCGAACGGTGCGACAAAGAAGAGGGCGTGGAGTGAATTTCGTATGGCGTTCTTTTTGGGTGGCGAATTGTGGGCAGTCTTCTGCATGGACCCTACATTACGATTAGATAAATGCGGAACCAATTTGCGGGTGGATTGGAGCCGGGAGTGCATAAGTTGGATACCCTTTACGGTTAACTGATTGTGCGGACCCATTCAGCCTCACAAGAAGGCTGTCCGGGTTCCACACCGTCCTCGTGACAAGAAATGAAATACACGTCGATGGATCGGTGGAACTCGCAAGGTATACGGCACATTGGGCCTGAAGATAGGATACGTTGCCACTAGACCTGCCGGTTCACCCGCAATCCACA
>CAZZNP010000156.1:4429-5898 GCA_964655785.1 uncultured Gemmatimonadota bacterium | reverse complement strand
GAATTGCCTGTCTTTCCGATCGGCCTGTCTTTCCGATCGGCCTGTCAGTCCGTGAAAGAAGGACCGTTAAACCTGCTCGCGGCCACGCCCCAGCTGTCGCGGACGAACGACTCGAGCTGGTCACAGGCCCGGTCGAGGACGATGGGCAGATCGGTCGCTTCTTCTTCGGTAAACGCCTCCAGCACGTAATCGATGAGCGTATCGGCGTCCCGGGGAACGTCGATCCCGATGCGCTGGCGGGCGAAAGCATCCGTTCCCAGCGTGTCGATGATGGACTCAAGGCCCCGTTGGCCGCCGTGACTGCCCGTCGCCCTGAGACGCAGCGTCCCGAAAGGCAGGTTGACGTCATCGCAGACGACCACGATGCGATCGACGCCGAGTCCGTAATGTAAAACCGCCTCCCTGACCGCGTAACCGCTGCGGTTCATGAAGGTCATCGGCTTGACCAGCGCCACGGGTTGCCCGGCGATCGTCGCAACGGTGCCGTGGAACCGATCGCTTACCGGGGCGAGTTCAAGGTCGAGCCGCCGAAGCCAGGTGTCGATCACGT
Organism: uncultured Gemmatimonadota bacterium; assembly: GCA_964655785.1. Taxonomy (GTDB): domain Bacteria; phylum JAAXHH01; class JAAXHH01; order JAAXHH01; family JAAXHH01; genus JAAXHH01. The sequence goes on along the minus strand of CAZZNP010000156.1, from coordinate 5,348 downwards.
CGAAACCGGCGTTGTGGCGGGTGCCCGCGTACCGGACGCCCGGATTGCCGAGGCCGATGAAGGCATGCATGGACGGACCTTCAGGCCGCGAGGATCCGGATTCGCCATGCTGACACATAACCGGGCTGCCTTATTCTTCGTCCCCGTCTTCCTGCTCGCCCTCGCCATCTTCCTGGGCCCTGCCGATGATTTCCGGCTCTTCCAGTTCTTCCTCTACTTCTTCTTCCTCAGGCTCCTCGGCCATCGGCATGAGCACGGACACCACGGCGACCTCTCCGTCAGTCACGATTTCGACGTTCTCGAAGGTAAGATCGCTCACATGGATCGTCTCGCCCAAGCCGAGGCTTGCGATGTCCACTTCCAGGTGCTCGGGAATCTCGGAAGCGACACAGCTGATCTCGATCACCCGCAGGGACTGGTCCAGTACCCCGCCGTCTCTCGTCACGCCGACCGGCTCGCCGATCATCACGAGCGAAACCTCCGTGGTGACCTGGTCACTCATCCTGATCTGCTGGAAATCGGCGTGCAGCAACTGGTTTCTCAGGTAGTCCCGCTGTAAATCCCGCAGAAGGGCCTTCTTGGCGTCCATACCCTCGATTTCCAGGTTGATGACGACGCTTTCGCCCCTGGTCTTCCTGAGGAATCCCTCGAATTCGCGGTAGTCGAGGGTCAGTGCCGTCGGAGGCTCCCCGCTGCCATAGACCACGGCGGGCAGTCCGCCGTCCCGCCGAAGCGCTTTGGCGACCTGCTTGCCGGTATCCGTCCGTTGACGGGCCTTTAACGATACCTGGTTCATTTCCTTCTCCTGTGCGATTCCCGGTGTTCTGTTGCGGTCTGGCGCCGGTACAACTCCCGTACACTTGGCGCCGGACGGATGACCCGACTCAGGTCCGGCCCGATTCAAGCCTGGGCCGACTCA
>CAZZNP010000156.1:0-4329 GCA_964655785.1 uncultured Gemmatimonadota bacterium | reverse complement strand
CCCGATTCAAGCCTGGGCCGATTCATGGTCCGGCCCGACTCAGGCCTGATCCGACGTTTCGAAGAGCGAACTGACGGATTTTTCTTCGTGTATGCGCTTGATCGCCTCACCGAACAGCGACGCGACGGACAGTTGTTCCAGCTTGCCGCACCGTCTGGCTTCGTTCAGTTGTATCGTGTCCGAGACGATCAGGCTGTCCAGTACCGAATCCTCCACCTTCTGGACGGCGTTTCCTGAGAGCAGCGCATGTGTGCACGCCGCGTAAATCGTTTCCGCTCCGTTATTCTTCAGTGCCTGGGCCGCACCGGTCAGGCTTCCCCCGGTGTCGATCATGTCGTCGCGAATGATTACGTTCTTCCCTTCCACTTCGCCGATCACGTTGACGACCTCGGACACGTTGGGTCTCGGCCGCCGCTTGTCCACCAGGGCCAGGGGGCAGTTGAGCCGCCTGCCGTAGGACCGGGCCATGGCCATGCCTCCCGCGTCCGGGGCAGCGATCACAAGGTCGTCCGACGACCCCAGTTCCCGAAGCCGGCGCGTAAACACGGGCGCGGAATACAGATGATCCAGAGGGATGTCGAAAAAACCCTGGATCTGGGGCGCGTGCAGGTCCATCGTCAGTACGCGGTCCGCTCCGGCGGCGGCGATCAGGTTTGCGACGACCTTGGCCGAAATCGGAACCCGAGGCCCCGCCTTCCGGTCCTGCCGGGCATAGCCGAAATAGGGGATCACCGCGGTGGCCCGTCGCGCCGAAGCCCGCTTTGCCGCATCCAGCAGCAACAGCAACTCGAGGAGGTTCTCCGCAGGAGGATTGGTCGACTGGACCACGAACACGTCGGTTCCCCGGATGTCCTCGTTGATGTGTATCCGGATCTCTTCGTCGCTGAAACGCGAAACGGCGGCTTTGCCCAGGGCTACGCCGAGATATTTACAAATGTCGTGTGCAAGCGGCGCGTTTGAATTTCCACACAGAATCTTCAAACCGACCGCCATGCTCCGCCCTCCCTCCGGCTCCTCGACTAAACCCCGGCATCCCGCCTGGATTTCGAGGAGACCGCGTAGACCCGCCAGGACGGCTCGACCCGTCCCCGCAAATCGTCTGTTATCCGTTCCGCCTCGGCCCGGCCGGTGGTCAGTCCGAAGACAGACGGACCGCTGCCGGACATCAGAACGCCCTTCAACCCGGCACCCGCCAACAGGCTCCTCGCCCTGTCGATTTCAGGGAAGGCCGCCCGGACCGCCGGTTCAAGGTCGTTATGCAGGCAGGACGCCAGTCCGTCGACGTCTCCTGTCTGCATGACAGAAGAGATTAAGTTAATACAGGTCTTGTCTTTTGTCAATTCCATTTTCCATCTGCCATAAGCCCATCCGCTGGCGACCTCGAGGGGCGGGCAGACCAGTACGTAGCTTCGTGAACCGGCGGCATCCAGCCAGTCGACCTTTTCGCCCCGCCCGGTCGCCACCGCCACGCCGCCGTACAGGCAGAAGGGCACGTCGGACCCAAGCTCGCCGGCGAGGTCCATCAGATCTTCTTTCCCCAGTCCCAGCGACCAGAGCGCGTTGAGACCGTGCAATGTCGCGGCCGCGTTGCCGCTCCCGCCGGCGAGTCCGGCCGCCACCGGGATGCGCTTCTCGATGTGGATGCGCACGCCCCGGTCGCCGAGTCCGAAACGTTCCCGCACGAGGTCGGCCGCCCGGTGAACCAGATTGCGCCCGTCCGTCGGCACGGCCGGGTCGGAGCACGTGACGGTCGTCCCCGTCTCCTGCCCGGTCAACTCCAGGTCGTCGGCCAGGTCTACGGTCTCCATCAGCGTGACGATCTCGTGGTAGCCGTCGGGCCGCTTGCCGAGCAGGTGAATGCCGAGATTTATCTTGGCAAAGGAATGAAGGGTCATTCGCCGTTTGCTACGCGGGCCGTGGTCTGCGTGATGATAATGTGGACGATGATCATGTGCATGTTTTCCGCCATGCCGTAATCGTCGACGGGGACGTGGACCGAATGATCGGCCAGCTCCTTCAGCTTTCCGCCGGAGAATCCCGTCATCGCGGCCGTAACCATCCCGGCCGAACGGGCGTATTCCATGGCGCGGACCAGGTTGGGGCTGTTCCCCGATGCGCTGATGGCGATGACCACGTCGCCCGGCGCGCCCAGGTTGCGCAATTGCTGCTCGAAGACCAGGTCGTAGTCGAAGTCGTTGGCCCAGGCCGTGACGTAGGGCAGGTTGTCGGTGAGACTGTCGACCCGGAAACGGGGCTGGTCCTCAATGCCGCGGAGCGTGCCTTTGCCCAGGTCCACGGCGAAATGCGAAGCCGTGGCTGCGCTGCCGCCGTTTCCCAGGACGAAGATGCGCCGGCCCTTCTCCCGCGCGTCCATCAGGAGGTCGATGAGTTCCTGCACTTCACGGGTTTCGATCCGGCCCAGGACCTCCCGGGTCGATTCGAGGTATTCGCGGATCATTTCGATACCTGCCTTCGCATGTTGAAGATCACCTTGGTGCCGTCCCGCTCCAGGTTGATTGGGAGCTCCCTGTAGCCGGATAGCGCTTCGCGCACCCGGGACCGGGAGGCCGGGGGACAGAACAGAAGCAGGAATCCGCCGCCGCCCGCGCCGCATACCTTGCCGCCCGTGGCGCCGGCGTCCCTCGCGCGCCGGTACATGGAGTCGATCTCCGCGTTGCTCACCAGGCCGGACATCCTGTACTTCCATGTCCAGCCCCGGTCCAGCAGTTCGCCCATGTCGTCGATCCGTCCAGCCGCAAGGGCTTCCCGCACGCTTTGCGCCACGGACTTGATCTCTTTCACGAAGGCGAATTTGTCGGACATATTCGCTTTCTGCTCGCGCAGGATGGTTTCCGCCTTGCGTGTCTTGTTGGTGTAGAACAGCATCAGGCTGTCGCTCAACCGCTCCGCGTCGCCGTCGGCGAGGCCGAGACGTTCCACCTCCACGCCGCCGGGCCGGAAGGTGAAACCGCGCAGTCCGCCGTAGGCCGCGATGTACTGGTCCTGTTTCCCGATGGGCTGTCCGCACCTGTTTATCTCGATCTCGCAGGCGTCGCGCGCCAGCTTCTCCGTGGGCCGCGGATTGCCGCAATAGGCGTACAGGGCGTTCAACAGGCCCACGGTAATGCTGCTCGAGGAACCCAGGCCCGATCCCTCGGAGGGGATGTCCGTCAGCGTCGTGATCTCCACGCCCCGGTTCACGCCGGTCAGCCGCAGCGCCTCCCGGATCAGGTCGTGCTCGATCTCGTCGGGATGATCGACGGCCTCCCTTTTCGAGTAGTTGATGTATATTCGGTCGTCGAATCGTTCGTTGATGATCACGAAGATGTACTTGTCGATGGCCGCGCTGACGACCAGGCCGTCTTCCCGTTCGTAGAAATCGGCGAAATCCGTCAACCCGCCCGCGAAACTGATGCGCAGGGGTGTCTGGGTAATGATCATGGGTTGCCGATCGTTTCGGCGCCGTGGGCGGGCCGCCGCGCCAGGTATCCGTCCAGCGCGTCCTCCCAGGAGGGCATCTCCGCGATGCCCAGGGACTGTATCCGCCGGTTGTCCAGAACGGTGTACAGGGGACGGGCGGCCGGTGCGCCGTACGCTTCGGTGGTCGTAGGTTTCACGGCAGTTTCGATCCCCGTTTTGCGAAAAATGGTCCGCGCAAAGTCGAAGTAGGAACACGCGCCGCCACTGGTGACGTGGTACGTGCCGTAGGCGTCGGTCGTGATGAGTTCCCCCAGCGCCCGGGCCAGGTCCGCCGTGGCCGTGGGCGACATCACCTGGTCGCTTACCACGACCACCTCCCGTCTTTCCGTGCCCGCCCGGATGATGGCGTCAACGAAATTGTATCCTTTTCCACCCCCGCCGGCGTGGCCGAACAGGCCGGTGGTCCGGATGATGAAATGACGGCCCCAGTTCGACCGGACCAGGTGTTCCCCCGACAGCTTGGCCGTTCCGTATACGTTGAGCGGCTGGGGCAGGTCATCCTCCCGGTACGGCCGGTCCGCCGTGCCGTCGAAGACGAAATTCGTACTGACGTGCACCAGTTTCGCCCCGTACATGCGGCAGGCCATGGCCAGGTGCCAGGGACCGAAGGCATTGACGGCAAAGGTCTTGTCCGGATGAGACTCGCACTCGTCGACCCTGTGGTACGCCGCCGCGTTGATTACTGCATCCGGCCGGTGGTCCTTCAGCCGGCCATACACCCCGTGTTTTTCAGTAATATCGAGTTCGTCGTGCGTGCACGGTATCAGTTCGTGTTCCGTCAGCGAACGCTGCAGGTCCGTACCCAGCTGTCCGCGAGCCCCGGTAATGAGTATGCGCATTTGCTCTAGT
>CAZZNP010000155.1:0-6017 GCA_964655785.1 uncultured Gemmatimonadota bacterium | reverse complement strand
CCGGTCCGGAGTGGAGCGAGTTGGGCTTCCGGACCCTGCGGTTCCGCGGCCATCCCCAGGAAACAGCGGAGAATTCCGTGGACCTCGGACACCTGCGCTACGTACACGGCTACGACAATGTGAGTCCGGTCAGTTCGGTAACAGTGGACGGCGCCTACCTGAAGAGTTGCTTCGACTTCAAACGCGTTCGCAGGATCCTGGGTGTTAAGGACCTCGTGTACGAAGTCTCGGCCGTCGCCCACGTCTATGGACTGGGCTACTCCCTTGTTGAAATCCATGAGAAAACCATCGATATGCATGCGAGGTTGTGGGTACTTGTTACACCTGTTGATGGTACCCTCATCGATCTTGTGCTGGTCAGCCAGGTGCAGGAAATCCGCAAGCCCCGACGGTTCATCACGGGTCTGGGTTTCGTACCGATGAAGTTGCGCCACAGGCTGATGAATCACATTCTGCTTTCACAGCAAAAGCAGGAAGTGCTGCAGGACGTGGTGATCTGGGACCGGAAGCGGTATCGGCCCACCCCCAGGCTGTGCCGGGCGGACGGTCCCATAGGAAAATACCGTCGATATTGTCGGCAGTTCTATCCGGAACTGGAGGCCGAGACGTGCAGGCCAGCCCCGGAATTGACAGGGAGGCCGGACCCTGCAGATCAATCGGAGGAGAACGGAATATGAGATTCGCTGAAGAACTACTCCTGTTGCTGCACAACGATGAGTCGGGCTATTTCGTACCTATCCCGGAGTGGAATATGTCATGTGCGCTCGCCGGCGCCGTGCTGATGGACCTCGCCATGGAGGACCGCATCGACTCCGACCAGACATCGCTTACCCTGACCGATGCGACCCCCACCGGAGACGAACTGCTGGATCCCACGCTCGTAGAGATAGCCGGTGAAGAACAGATACATACACCACAGTACTGGGTTGAACGCATCGCCCGCCGGGCAGATGACATCAGTGACGTGGCGGTCGATCGCCTGGTGAAAGCGGGTATTTTCGATTCCGATGACGGCGGGTTCTGGACCCTGTCCGCCAAGGTCACCCGCACTGGTCGTTACCCCCTAGTGGATGGCCGGTCAGGCGAAGAGATAAAAGGCCGGATCATGCGCACGCTGCTCGACGGCGAGATTCCGGATCCACGCGACGTTCCCATCATCGGCCTCGTGCACTACTGCGGTGGCTTCCGCGCCATGATGGACTCCGAAGAATACGAACTTGCTGAAGAGCGCATCGAGCTCTTCAGCGGGATGGACCTGATCGGGCGAGCCATAGGCCCGGCCGTGCGCAGTTCCTATCGCCCCCCCGAAAGCATGCGGGCGGCACGGCGTCGCCCGCTGCCGGGCGTGAGCCTGTGGGACATGATATCCTCGAAATCATTCCGGTCGGGAAACCTGCCGAAGTTCATGGCCGAAAAAAGTAAGAAACTGGGACCGGTCTTTCAGCTCAAGGTCCCCGGTCGCCGGATAGTGGTGCTCGCCGGTGTCGAAACGAACAGATGGGTCTCGAAGAAAGGCCGTCTCCACCTGCGGACGCGGGACTACCTGGAGGACTTTCAGACGGAGTGGGGTACGGCGCGATCCATCGCCAGCATGGACGGGGCCGATCACGTTCGCATGCGCAAGGCCGTGCGGGCGGGCAATTCGCGCACGGTCGTGAGCGATCGGCTGCACGAACTGTTCGCACTCGGCCGAAGCTCGTTTGGAGGATGGGGGATCGGAAAGACCCTGCCGGGAGAAATGGCCTGCCAGCGGCTCATCGGCGAACAGATCGCCCACCTCAGCGTCAGCATTGAGCCCTCCGACATCCTCGATGATCTTCTCAAGTTCGAATACCGGGCGCTGCTGGTCCATGCCATGAAGCTCCTCCCCAAGTTCACGCTGCGCACACCAAGGATGAACCGCTACCGCAATCGCGTGCTGGAGCTGTATGCCCAGATCCACGCCTCGCACACTCCGGCGCAGCGGGAGGGCAAGCGGCGGGATCTGGTCGACGATCTGATGGACCTGCATCAGTCCGACCCGCAGTTTCTACCCGAAACCGACCTCGGGTTCTCGTTCGTCGCGCCGATCATCGCCGGTCATTACCTGGGAAGCGCGATGGCTTTCGCCATCTACGAGCTGCTCAAGAACCCGCCCTATCGGGAACAGATTGTCGCCGAAGCGGACGCGCTGTTCTCGAACGGCGACCCGATCGGCGACGATCTGACTCCATCGGCGATCGATGCGACCCACCGGTTCGCGATGGAGGTGCTGCGGCTGCACCCGGTCATCTCCGCACACATGCGCACGGCCATGAACTCGTTCGAGATCGAGGGCATGGAAGTACCGGCGTACAGCACGGTACTCGTCGCGTTTCCCGCCACGCACTACATGGAGGAGTATTTCCCGGAACCGGACAAGTTCGATATCGATCGATTTGCGGAGCCCCGCAACGAACACAGACAAACCGGGGCCTATTCGCCATTTGGCGTCGGCACCCATGTCTGTGGAGGATCGCGCTGGACCGAACTGCAAATGGCCGCCAACCTGTTGCTGATCGCCCGCCACCTGGAGTTGGAACTGGTGCCCAAGGACTACCAGTTGAAGCTGAGTCCGCTACCCAAGACCAGCCCCAACAAGAAGTTCAAGTTCCGGGTGACGGGCCTTCGGCACCCCCTCGAACCCACACTCATCCATTAGAAAAGCTCGCTTGGTAGCATGTGACCCGTCTCGTGCCCCTCCCCTCTCTGCGACAATACACTCGTGGTCTTCAGCCCCTCGCTTTCCTGAACCCCCAACCATACATGATACTCCCGTAATAGTTGAACATTCGCCTTGCCTCGGGATCGTCGAAGGGATAATCCGCACCGATCTGTGTTGCAGCGGCGAGCCCACTCACGAAGCAGGTTTCCTGGCTGTTGACCAGCGTATGGGCGCCGCAGTGCCAGGTTTGTCTCTTGCCCTGAATAAAGCGGAACAAGGGGACGAGCAAGGCAACATGGCGTACGTCATGCACGATGTGTTGGAACCACCGCTTTCCGATGATCTTCTTCTCATCGATTTCGCTGATGGGGTTGTAGGTCACCAGACAGGGCTTGTCAGACCGATTGGCCCATGGCTGCTGGTTGTGCATGATGTAGGTGATTTCATAATTGTCCGGTCTGGCGCCGTATTGCTCGATATGATTGCTCCGCGTTTTCAGGGGCTTCACTTCGTTGTCCGGAAGGACTGAGGCGTCCGAATGCACGACCGTATGGTTGTGCAGTTCGCTCTCGTACCGTATCGACGAGAGAATATAGCGCTCCAGCAGCGTGGGGTTGTCGAGGATCATCAGCGTCTGGTTCGCGTTGCTGGCGAAGATCACCTCGTCAAACGTCTCCTGCACGCCGTCTTCGTCCTCGACCACGATGCCGGACGCCTGGCGATACACCTTTCGGACCGGCCGGTTGAGGTAGATCTTGTCCCGGAAATTGGTCGACAGGTTTTCGTAGATATGTCGGGTTCCCTGGTCCCACGTCTGCATAGGGGTGGCGGTTTCGATATCAAAGAATTCGAGATATCGCGTAAAGAGAGATGCGGGCATATCAAACACATTGGTCGCCATCAGGAAGTTGACGAACATGGGTTTCAGTATCTTGTACCTGAAGTCCCCGGAGAAACCGGCCAGATTCAGGACCGTCCCCATGCTGATGTAGTTGAACGGATTGAGGGCGTTCAGAAATTTCGATTGGGACCGGCTCAGCCAACCGAACCACTTCAGACGCCTCAGGACTCGTTGAAACTTTACAATCTCGGATTGCAGTTGCTCTCGGATGTCGGAGTCGAAATCGTGGGCGTAAACACGGTCACGGTACTTCACGCTGTAACTGAATCTGGTATCGATCAGTTCAATGCCAAACTTTTTCATCAACAACAGGATATGGTGATATACCGACGGAATGCAGGCGGTGACGGAAATATCGAAGGGAACGGAACTGCCGTCATCCTGCGGCATATCGGCAGTGATCGCATTCCCGCCAATCCGGTCCTGCGCCTCAAACAGCCGGAAATCGAATCGGTCCGGGTGGTGATGCAGCACCCATGCCGCCCCCAGCCCTGATATGCCGCCGCCGACAATGGCTATACGCCGTGGTACTATCCTTTTCTCCAACGGTCGTGTCTCCACTTGAAACTTTTTGGTTAGTAGAAACAACAACTTACATCGCAAACTAACCTACTACTCCATTTACACACGTATTGACCCGACCTCAAGTAGGGGGTAGTACACTAGAGTAGATGACCTCACCATCAAGCACACCTGCCGGCTCATCCACGCCGCCCGCTCTCGTCACCGGCGCGGCCGGGCATGTGGGCGCCAATCTCGTGCGCCGACTGCTTGACGATGGCGTTCGAGTCCGGGTGTTGCTGAGACACGAGGACAACAACGAAGCATTGGAAGGCCTCGAGGTTGAACACTCGTTTGGTGACCTCCGAGATTTGAATGCCGCCAGGCACGCGCTCGCGGGCTGCCAAGGCGTCTATCACTGCGCGGCCAAGGTTTCAACCATCGACGGCAACCGCGCCCATCGCCGGGAAGTGTTCGAGTGCAACGTTCTCGGTACCCGCAACGTGCTGCAAGCGGCGCGGGAGGCGGAGGCCGGCCGGGTGGTGGTGACGGGCTCTTTCAGTGCGGTCGGTTACGATTTGGATGATCCGTCCGCTCCCAGCGACGAGACGATGCCATTCTATCCCATGGAACGCACGATGCCCTACGAGCGTAGCAAGGCACTCGTCGAGCACGAGTGCTGGCGCGCCGCGGCGGCGGGACAAGATGTTGTGGTTGCAACGTGTTGTGCGGTGATCGGGGGCAGCGATTTTTTTCCCTCGCGGTTGGGCAGGACCTTATGCGATTACACGAACGGCAAGCTCTATGCCTACGTTGATGGCGGTTTCGAGTTTGTCGCAGCACGGGACATTGTCGAAGGACATCTGTTGTGCATGCAGCATGGACGCTCGGGTGAAAAGTACATATTCAGCAGCGAGTACAAGACCATCTCGGACATCTTGGAGCTGTTCGAGGAGGTCTCAGGCGTGCCGCGACCGCACCGGCGAATCCCGACCCGCCTGATGCTCGTCTTTTCGGAAGCGGCAAGCTTTTATCTGAGCCGGTTTCACCCGAGCTTTCCCCAGCGTTTCACCCCCGGTGCCATCCGCCTGTTACAAAAGCGCCGTCACGCCGACATCGACAAAGCGAGACGGGAACTCGGCTATCAGCCCACCAGTATCCGCGCTGCGGTTCATGAGGCCTACGCCTTTCACTACCACCGCAACGCGATCACGAATCCGCTCGCGAAACGCCCGCGCGCAAACGCCACGGAACAAGTGGAAAACCTCATACCGAGCCGAGATATACGGATGCCTTCCGTCGGGGGCTCGAAATGAGCCCGGCACCGAGTGCGCCACCCGGCTTCGAGGAGGCCGGCAGCTTGCGTCAGCAAGCGCGCGCCGCAGGTATGGACCCGGATTACTGGTACGCGGTTGAAGAAGCGCGCCGAGTCAAACCGGGCACAGTGGTCGAGGTCGTTTTCTGGAAACGTTCCATTGCCCTGTTTCGGGGGATAGATGGCTCGTTTCACGCGATCGAGAATCGCTGTGCGCATCGCCAGCTCAAACTCTCCCTGGGTGAGATGCAAGGCTGCCGGCTCGTGTGCGCCTACCATGGCTGGCAGTATGATGAAAACGGGCGCTGTGTCGAGATTCCCCACGACCGCTTCGGACGAGGGTTCCCGAAACTCTCGCTCAGAACCTATCCCGTGAAGGTCCGTTACGGTCTGATCTGGTTGTTCCCCGGTAAACCGGAGCAGGCGCAACTGCGCCAGATCCCGGACATCCCCGAGCTTGAGGGACCCGCGCGGTGGGCTTGTGTACCGCTCAGCTTCACCTGGTCGGCCCACCACTCGATGGTGATCGACAATGTGAGCGACTTCTCCCACGCCCATCTGCACCGTCGATACCGTCCCTTCGAGGGCGCCACCCTCACCCGTTGCGAGACCGTCGG
>CAZZNP010000154.1:0-6294 GCA_964655785.1 uncultured Gemmatimonadota bacterium | reverse complement strand
GACGACGCCGACACACAGACGGCTCAGTAGTCGAGGACGTTGCCCGCGACCGGGTCGATACCGCCGCGGAATCCCCCCTGGTCCCTGACGACCCGGGGATTCCCGTCAGCATCGTAGTGCACCCAGACCAGGCCGTGAGGTTCGCCCCAGTTGGGCATGTCGATGACGTGGGTCTGTTCGCGCGTAGCCGCGTCGTATACGAAGATCTGCGCGTCCCCATTGGCGGTGGCCCACATCTCCCTGCCGTTGGGCGACAGCAGCACGTGGTCCACCACGTACCCGGAGAAAAGCGTTTCCAATGGATTGCCGGTCGCGGTGTCGAAGACGGTCAGCGTGCGCCCGAAGAAGCCGTTCGCCTCGCCCTTGTCCGCCACCCAGATCTCCGACTGATCCGCATTGAACGATGCGCCATAGGGGCCGATGCCCGTCGACCGGTGCCATGCGATGTCTCCGGTCGCAAGCTCGATCTTGGTCAGGCTGTGGGAACCGCCGCCGGGCACGTAAATGTACTCGCTGTCGCCGCGGTATCCCGGATAGGGGTATTCGTCCACCACTTCCCAGGTGTCCGGATCGATTCGAGAGACCCAGAATGGGCGCAGAGCCGTGACCTGTCCCAACCCGAGATTGACTGCTCCGATGTATCCGGTCAGCGACATGGGACCGTAGCCCACCGGTTCCATGAGCACGTAGATGTACTCGTCATCCGTATAGGCAGTGTAGGTTGCACCGCCAAGATCCTCGTCGCGCACTCCGCCGATGATCCGGTCCGTTTCCGGATCGAACAGGAACAGGTCGAGCCCATCGTCGTCCCGGGCGAACGTGTCTATCAACAGGTATCTGTCCCGAAAGATCTGACCGTGGTGCAATCGTCCTCCCACGTTCATCTGCTTGACCGGCTGGAGCGTCAGGGCGTCGACCTTTATCAGGGACGCCGAAACGGCGAGTCCCGCCAGTCCGGTGGGTTCTCCCGACGGCGAGCCGATGATGTAGACATACCGTCCGTCCGGAGACATGAACGTAGTGTGCATGCTGCTGCGCATTTCGGGCGCCAACATGTAGGATGCGATAACTTCCTTGGTTTCGGCGTCCCCGACCACGACCTGGTTCCCCTCCACCGCTGCTTCCCGCCGGCCGGCGGAATAAAAGGCGGTCGATGTACCCAGATTTTCGTAGAAGTACGTCTTGCCGGGCTGCGGCTCGAACTTTCGCTCGCCCGGGTCGTAAGTATCGATCAACTGCACGTCGTACGAACTCATGATGTTGCCGGTCCCGGCGCGGCGCTCCCAGCTTTCCAGCACCTGGTCGAAGGACTCGATTGCGCTGACGCGCCGATCATGTTCGGAGATCGGGTACTGTTCCAGCGCGTCCGGCGGCGCGGGTGGCATCTGGGCGTTGGCCGATCCGCCGAAGAAGACTGGCAAAACACCAAGCGCTGCGTTGTATAGCCAACTTTTTGTCTTTCTATTCATAAGTATATTATCGCTTTCTAATGTATTAGATTATGTATGCTAGGCATGTTCCGCCTTGCGCCCGGCGAAAGCTGGTGCCGCCCCGGCGAGGTACCCGGCCCGTCAAACCCGAACGTCAAATTGCGCCGTTGTTCTTGCACGAATTTCGTCGAGGGATGCCCCGGGCGTGACGCCGACCAGGGCCAGCCGGCCATCCACGAAACGGAACTTGGCCAGCTCCGTCACGACTACGCTCACGACACCGGCCGCCGTCAGCGGCAACGTGCATTCCGGAACGATCTTCGCGGCCCCGTCCCGGCTGGTATGCATCATCGTCACGATCAGCTTTCTCACGCCCGAGGCAAGATCCATTGCGCCCCCTACTCCAAGAAGCGGCTTTCCGGGAACGGCCCAATTGGCGAGGTTCGCGCTCTCGTCCACCTGCAAACCTCCCATGATCGCTACATCCACGTGCCCGCCCCGGATCATGCCGAAGGAACTTGCGCTGTCGAAATAGCTGCTGCCCGGCAACGCGGTCACGGGGATCTTGCCGGCGTTGACGGGGTAATCCATGGCCCCGCCGGACTCCGGCTCCGGACCGACGCCCAGCATGCCGTTCTCGGTGTGCATGATGATGCCGTGCTCCGGTGTGATCAGGTCCGCCACCAGGGTGGGGATGCCGATGCCGAGATTGACGACGTCGCCCGGATTCAGTTCTTCCAGCGCCCCGCGCGCCATGGCCATGCGCGCCTCGCTCACCTTCTTGAGACTTCCGGCGACGGAGGCCGAACTGCCCAGTTCCTCGAGCGTGGTGTGAGCCTCGACCAGGTAGTCGACGAAGCAGCCGGGCGTATGAACATGATCGGGGTCCAGTTCGCCCACGGGAACGACCGTCTCCGCCTCGACGATGACAAGTTTCCCGGCTGTCGCCGCAGCCTGGTTGAAATTGTTTTCGGTCCTGCGGTAAATGAGATTACCCGCGGTATCGGCCTGCCAGGCGCGTATCAGCGCTACGTCCGCCTTCAGCGCCGGCTGGAATACGTATTCGATGCCGTCGATAATGCGGGTGTCGCGTCCCTCCGCCAACGGCGTACCGGCAGAGGCGGGCGTATAGAATCCGCCGAGGCCGGCCCCTCCCGCGCGGATCGCCTCGGCCATGCTGCCCTGGGGCAGCAGTTCTATCTCGATCTTCCCTGTCTGATACGCCTCGACGGCTTCGCGATTGCTGGTGAAATAGGAACCGATCGCCTTGCTGATCTGCCCGTTGCGCAGCATCCGGCCGCCCCCGAGGCCGGGCTCGCCGATGTTGTTGGTAATCATCGTCAGGCCGCTGACGCCGGTCTCGGCGATCGCGTCCAGCAGGTGAATCGGCGTACCGGTCATGCCGAATCCGCCAACGACCAGTACGTCTCCGGTCTTGACCTTGCGCGCAGCCTCTGCGGCTGAGATCAGTGGTACAGTCTTCATATCGTCGTAGCGAGGTCACTCAATTCCGTGAAGCGCCCCCACGACACTGTCGAACACCTCAAGCACGGCTTCGAGGTCGCTGGGTCCTACTTCCCGCGGAGGTACTGCCACCGCAATCGCTAGGGCTCGTAGTCGAACGAGAGGTAGGCCACCAGGGCTTCCAGATCCTCATCGCTGATTTCCGTCTTGCGGAAAGTCGGCATGATGGACACGCCCGTGCGCACGTAGAGCCTCACCAGTTCCCCCGGCAAGTCGGTACGCTCCTCCAGGTCGGCGGGCTTCAGCCCTCCGTAGAGCACCTGCAGGGCCTGCGTACCCGGCGTGCCGGGAAAGCTCCCATGACATTGGATGCACCAGTAGTCGTAGACTTCCTTGCCCCTTTGTGCCTGCTCCTGTGCCGTCGCCGCGCCGAATATCGGCACCATGGCCGTCAGGAACAGGGCACCCGTAAAACTCTTCATGGCCGTTCCTCCCTAACCCGAATCACAGGGGACCGGATTCCAGGCAGAGCCGTCAGGCAACCGCTTGAAGCTCGAACTGGTTATGAACTCCTGGGTCAGGTGCTGCGGGTCGCTGACTATGGTCGTGACCGTGAACCACTCCTCGCCGTAGGCTGCGTGGCGATCGTAGTATTCGGTCATGACGGTCTCGCTGCCGTACGGCACGCCGTTCCTGCGCAGGTAACCGGGACTCATGCGGGTCGTGGTGACCTTCAACATTGTTCCGATGTCCGCCTCGCGCCAATCCTCCCGGTCGAAACCGATATCCTCGCGTCCCCAGTGCGCCGTGGAATGACCCTGGGGCGTGTATTCGGCCGGGGTCATCGCTCCGGTATCGAATTGCAGCAGGCGTGTCTGCGTGCCGTGATCGGTATCGATGCGGAGCGTATTGTCGTCTTCCCAGGTGATATGGACACGCAGCGGCAAGCGCATCAAGCCGGCGGCACCGAATACCTTGCAGGTGTCGCCTTCCGCCGGGTCCCAGCCATCGGCAGCCCGGCGCCCCTCGTCATTGAGCGGCACGCTCGCGTAATCCCCCCTGGGCGGCGTCACCATGCGCCAGCGCCAGTCTTCCGTCACCACCGCAGTCCAGTAGCCGGTCAGATCCACGGGTGCGACTTCCCGCGCGGTCACCCGTTCCTGGGCCAGGATACCCTGAACCATCGTCGGCATGGCGACGGCGAGCAGAATTGCCGTGGCCCGCAATCCGTGCGGCTCAGTCAAATTCACCGCCCCAGGCCCAGCCGTCCGAAGGCCTCTCGATATGCTGCATGCGTATCCGGTTGTCCTCCGGGTTGCGGCCCGGATTGCCGGTGACGACGACGAAATCGCCCGGCTTGAGCGTCTCACGGGTGACACTTTGGGACGTCAATACCGCCGCACCGCCCCACTCGATGGCCCAGCGAGCCGTTTCTCCATCCTCCTCGCTCACGTTCACATGCAGGAAGGCGTGCGGATTGCGGTAAAGGAAGGCCACCAGCCGGCCCTCGATCGTCATTTCCTCGTCGATGTGGTAGGTAGCGGAAAAGGAATGATGTGCCGCTGCCGGCATTCCCAGCATGAACACGGCGCCCGCGAGCGTCGCGACGAGTCGTAGTTTCATTGGTGGTTGCGACCCCTTACTTCTAACCAATTTCCTCGTAGATCGCCGTTATGAACTGCTCCGTGGTCCAGAACCCCGAGTCTGCGCCATAACGGCCATCGTAATCCAGCGTCGGCCGGGCATCCAGAACCTCACGAAGCGAGGCACCCTGCTCCACCAGGTACCTGATCCGGTCCCGAATGATGGTCAGCATGTCGCGATACTCCACCACATCGGCTTCGTCGCAAAGGCGCCCATGCCCCGGGATTACCATGGTCCCGCCCTCCTGGCGGTCGGCGGGTACCGTCAGGTCGATGATGCGGTTCAACGCAGCGATGATCCCCTCAAAGGTTCCCCCGTTTTCCCGGTCGATGAACGGATAGCGGGTCGTGAGAAACAGATCCCCGGTGCTGATGACGTCCGAGCGGCGGAAGAACACGATGCTGTCGCCGCTGGTATGCGCGGCGGGCTGGTGCAGCACCTGCACGGCCTCGCCGTTAAAGAAGACTTCCTTCCTGTCGGTGAAATAGGTGTCCGTCGGCCAGGCTTCGAACGGCAGCGGCGTTTCGGCGCCGCTCATGGTGATGAGCACGTTCTCGTGCGCAATGATCTTCGCAGTTTCCCCTGCGTCCACGATGGCGCCCAGCACATTGCCGCCTGCGATGTTGCTGCCGGCCTGGGCAACGGTTGCGTTGCCGCCCGTGTTATCCGGGTGCGCATGGGTACTGATCACGTACCGAATCGGCCCGTCGGACAACTCCCGAATTGCCGCCAGCAGCCGGTCGCCCAATTCTTCCCGCAGGGTATCGACGACGAGGACACCCTCGTCACCCACCTGAACGGTAACGTTGCCGCCGTCGCCGACCAGCATGAAGACATTGCCCTGCACGGGCAGCACGCCGATCTCGCCCTGCGCCCCTTGGTCACCGATCTGGGCAAGGGCGCCAAGGCTCCAGAGCCAGAAGGCCAGCAACGTCGACGTTCGGATACGCGCGGTCGGCCGGCTGCAATTCCTGATGACGTACCGGTTCATTGCAAGCGCTTACTCGATAAATTCGGGATAGGTCGTCTCGGCGCCGCCCAGGACGCCCTCCAGCGGCAGTTGGTAGCGGTCCGCGTGCTCTTCCAGGAACGGGTTCTGTCCGGGCAGGTAATGCGGCACGGTGCCCTGCGGGCGATCCACTTCGACGACGATGTCGCACAGATAGGGGGCAATCTGCTGGCGCGGATCCAGCACCCAATTATTGGTGCGGATGAACGGCTCGGTGAGATACACAGGATCGTCGATGAGGACGATCTGCGTCAGGTAGTTGTCGTGGCGGATGAAGTGTTCGGTGACGTGGGCCCGGTCGCTTCGAGCCAGCCCGTTGCGGCGGTACCACCCCTGTTTCAGGTGGGTGGTCGTCACTGTCAGCATTTCTCCATCCCACCGTCCCGTTGAGAACCCCTGCCAGGTATGGGCCGCGTACTCCGGCGGATGCGGCCGGCCGTCCATCCAGATGGTGCGCTCCGGTGCCTGCCACCTCAGTCGCGTGTGAATCGCGATCAACTGCTGGCTGGCGGAGTCGTATTCGTTCCAGATACGCATGCGGCCGGGACCGCGGTGGGCGTAGTCGGAAGGGTGCGGCTTGCACTGATGCTCGGGAACCGTCAGCAGGGACGGACTCCAGCTCAGACCGCGCAGGCGGCCGGCTTCGTTGATGGGGATTCCCTGGAACTCCACCATGTCCGGTCCCGGGATGCGCTCGGGCTGATCCTCGTGGTAGCGAGGCGACCACTCGCCGGAGAGATCGAACTG
>CAZZNP010000153.1:5230-6415 GCA_964655785.1 uncultured Gemmatimonadota bacterium | reverse complement strand
TGAAGACGTGGGTCAACTGGCAGACCTACCTGGAGAAGGAACACCCGGACGCTCCGCGCACCTTCGAACGATTCATCGAGGCGCTCAAGTCTGTCTACAGCGAATACACGCCCGAGTTCGCCGAACTTGAGAGCGGCGTGCCGGCGGCCCAGATCGTGGAGATCGCCCGGGAGATCGGACAGGCGGGATCGCGGTTCGCCACCCACAACTGGCGCAGCGCGGGCAGCGGTAACGCCGGCGGCTGGGCCGTGGCGCGATGCCTCCACTTCCTTAACGTGCTCACCGGCAGCGTCGGCACCGAGGGCGGAACCTCGCCGAGCGGATGGAACAAGTTCAAACCCAACGTCTTCGACCATCCGCCGGACCAGAAGTTCTGGAACGAACTGCATTTCCCGAAGGAATACCCCCTCTCCCACTACGAGATGAGCTTCCTCCTGCCCCATTTCCTGAAAGAGGGCCGAGGGAAGCTGGCCGTCTATTTCACCCGCGTGTTCAACCCCGTGTGGACCTACCCGGACGGGTTCACGTGGATCGAGGCGCTGCGCGACGAAGAGAAGGTCGGACTGCACGCGGCCCTGACGCCCACGTGGAACGAAACGGCGTATTTCGCCGATTACGTCCTGCCCATGGGCCACGCCAGCGAGCGCCACGACATCATCAGCTACGAGACCCATTCCGGCACCTGGATCGGGTTCCGCCAGCCCGTCCTCCGCGAGGCGAGGCGGCGCATGGGCGACCCGGTGACCTTCACCCACGAGGCCAACCCGGGCGAGGTCTGGGAAGAAGACGAGTTCTGGATCGAGCTGTCCTGGCGTATCGATCCCGACGGCAGCCTGGGCGTGCGCGACCACTTCATCTCGCCGTATCGGCCGGGCGAGAAGATCACCATAGACGAATACTACCGGTACATCTTCGACCACGTGGACGGGTTGCCCGAGGCCGCCGAAAAGGAGGGGCTGTCCACCCTCGACTACATGCGCAAGTACGGGGCCTTCGAGGTGGAGAAGACGGCCTACGCGAAACACCTCAAGAAACTGGATGACGAGGTGGTGGCGGGCGCCGAAGTCGACCCGGACACGGATACCCTGGTCGCCGGCGGCAAGGCCGTGGGCGTGATGGTGGACGGGGCGCCGAGGGCGGGCTTCCCCACGCCGTCGCTGAAACAGGAGTTCTACTCACAGACCA
>CAZZNP010000153.1:0-5220 GCA_964655785.1 uncultured Gemmatimonadota bacterium | reverse complement strand
TATATCAAGAGCCACGTGCATCCCGACGAGCTGGACCGCGAGAACGGAGAGTTTCCGCTGGTGCCGACCTTCCGGCTGCCCACACTGATCCACTCCCGCTCCGGCAACGCCAAGTGGCTCAACGAGATCTCGAACCGCAATCCCGTGTGGATGCATGAACGGGACGCCGGCCGGATGGGCATTACGACGGGGGACCTGGTCCGGATTACCACCGAGATCGGCCATTTCGTGGACCGCGTCTGGGTCACAGAGGCCATGAAGCCCGGCGTGGTCGCCTGTTCCCACCACCTGGGACGCTGGCGTCGCAAGCAGGATGCCAAAGGCAACCGCTGGTCGGTGAACCTGGTGGATATCGAGGAGGGGGACGGCGGGAAGTGGCGCCTGAAGGTGATGGACGGAATCCGGCCCTATGAGAGCGCGGACCGCGACTCCTCGCGCATCTTCTGGCGGGACGGAGGCGTGCACCAGAACATCACCTTCCCCGTGCACCCGGACCCCGTGAGCGGCATGCATTGCTGGCACCAGAAGGTCAGGGTGGAAAAGGCCCGGGAAGAAGACGCCTACGGGGACGTGATGGTGGACACGGAAAAATCCTTCGAGGTATACCGCGCCTGGCTGGACCAGACGCGCCCCGCGCCAGGTCCGGGCGGACTGCGTCGGCCACTCTGGCTCAACAGGCCGCTTCGACCGGCCGAAGAGACCTACTACCTGGAAGAATAGCCTGACGCATCCCGAACGCATCCCGGTTTTTGTCGCGCGCTTGCCTTGCGCCTGCCTGTCGCATCCCTACGCTTATCTTACGCTTGCCTCAGGATATCCCGTACAGCGGAGCACACCGCGTCGTCGCCCGCCGGCATGGCGCCGGATTGCGACGCCACCCAGGCTCCGAGCCGGTTGGCGGCCTCACCGATTCGATCCAGCGGCGTTCCGCGCAGGAATCCGCAGGCCAGGGCCGCGGTGAACGCGTCGCCGGCTCCTATGGTATCCACTACGTCGACGGAAACGCCCGGGTGGACCGCGGTCTCCGACGCGCTGACCAGAAGGCTGCCTTCCGCGCCGCGGGTGACGCAGACCAGTTCCAGCCCATAGGCCTCCCGAAGCCGCCGTGCCATGGACTCGAGATCGGCGCCTCCAAGGTCCAGCAAGGGGCAGACCGTGCGCAGTTCCTCGTCGTTCAGTTTGACTACGTGGACACGCTGCAAGGAATCGTGCAGCAGGGCGGGGGAGTAACGGTCCTGCCGCAGGTTCACGTCGTAGATTCGGAGGGCGGAAGGCCGCAGGGCGTCGAGGAAAGATGTCACGGCGCCGATCGAACCCGACTCGTGGCGGGACACGGTTCCGAAACACACGGCGTCCACTCGCCCGGCCAGCGCCGACCAGCCGGGCGTCCACGCCATGTGCTCCCAGGCGACGCCGCCATTTATGATGAAATCGGGCTGTCCGTCCGGTCCGATGGTTACGTCGACCGTCCCGGTGGGATGGGCGTCGTCCCGCTGGATCGCGCCGGTGGGCAGACCGAGGCCGGCGATGCGGTCCACGGCCGCGTCACCCAGGTCATCCCGGCCGACCCGGCTGGCGACGATCCCCTCTTCACCCAGGAGCGACGCGAAGTAGGCGAAGTTCGCTGTGGCGCCGCCGAGTTGACGGCCCGACGGCAGCATGTCCCAGAGCAATTCGCCCAGGCCGACGATGACGTATCGGTCTTTTATTTTAACTCCACCTCGATCGTGCCGAGCGTCGTGTAGCTCATCACGGCCTTGCTGCCGGCGCCCATACGGGGCGGCGGGAAGACCGTTCCGGTGATCACCACGTCTCCCGCGCGAAGGTATTCGTCGCTGTAACGGGGCAGTTCGTTGGCCAGCCAGGTCAGCGCCTCCAGCGGATCGACGCCCATGTTCGTGGTGGCCAGCGCGGAGGCCCTTTCCTCGCTGTCGATCTCGACGGTCGCGGTTTCGTTCGTAAAGTCCATCTCGGCCAGGGGCACGCGCGTCTCGCCCAGGATGATACCGACGTGGAACACGTTGCCCGTGACGTCATGGTCGCGCGTGGACGGATTCTCTTCCGTACCGTTGGTCCACGTGGAAAGCAACTCGATTACCCCGCCGACCGCGGTTACCGCTTCACCCACCTGCTCCCTGGTCAACTCCGGTCCGGGCAGATCCTCCCCGATCCAGAAGACGAACTCGCCTTCAACGGTCGCCGAGTCCGGCACAAAGGCCGACGCTTCCACGGGCGTTCCGGGCTCAAACACGTTCGACGCCATGATGTGGCCGAATATGGGATCAAGCGTGGCCGGGTCCTCGGGCATGCGGGAGAACCCGATCTTCCATCCGATGCGTTCTTCGGTCTTCAGCTTCTCGGCCAGGATGTCCGCCTGGATGTCGTAGGCGGTCTGCCGGTCCATGTCCGGGAAGTTCACCGCCATGGCCTCGGTGTTGATCTTCTTCTCTTCGGCTTCCAGCAGGTGGGCGACGATGGCGGCCCGATCGGAGTCTGGGGTCAGGGTGGTGGTGAGTGTCTCGGGAGCGCCTGCCATTTCGGCGTCGGCCGCCATTTCTGCCGATTGCTCTTCGGCGGTGCCGCAGGCGACTGTCGCCGCCAGGCTGAGGCTCATCAGGATTTTCAACGGACTTGCTTGCATACTATTGGTCCTCCGATTGTATCGATCTATGTAGAAATGGGTTCGTTGTAACAGTAAGGCCGATCACCGATTCGAGGTTCACCGGTAGTTTAACCATAACATACCGCCTGTCAAGTCTTTACCCTTGATTCGAGCGCGTCCGAAAAGTACTTTCTCCACGTACGATCTCAACCGCCAGGCCGCGAACGGGAAGCGGCGGAAACCAGCCGCATCAAACGCCGAAGGAGCGATCCATGTCCACTGACGATCGTCTCGTTTCACTGCTCCAGGAACTCGTGTACGCCCGGGGGCCGTCCGGCCAGGAGGACGAGGTCCGGACCATCTGTGAACGGGAACTGCAGTCCCTGTGCGACGAGACCTGGGTCGACGCCGCCGGCAACGTCATCGGCCTGATGAAAGGTTCGTCGTCGGATGCCCCGGTGATTCGCGTGATGGCCCACCTGGACGAGCTGGCCCTGGTCGTCAAGCGCGTCAACGAGGACGGCACGCTCCGGGTCAATCCCCTCGGGGGCATCTATCCCGCGAACTACGGGCAGGGCCCCGTGGAGATCCTCGCGGACGGCGGCGTTCTTCCCGGCGTAATCTCCGTCGGCCCCCAGCATACGACGGCCGACTCCGCCCGGATATGGGAGACCAAGATCAAGGGCGGCAACGTGGCCATGGACTGGAATCACGTGTACGTTTTCACTCGCATGACGCCCACGCAGCTCAAGGCGGCGGGCGTGCACGCCGGAACCCGTGTGGTCATCGCCCGGTCACGGCGTGCTTTCTGGGAAATCGAAGACTGCGTCGGCGGGTATTTCATGGACAACCGGGCGGCCATCGCCATCGCCGTCGGAGCGGCCGCGCGCATGAAGGACCGGGGGGTCCGGCCCGCGGGCGACGCCTACCTGGTGATGACCACCTGCGAGGAGATTGGCGGCCACGGCGCCGCGTATGCCGCTCGGACCCTGCCCGGCGACATTTCCCTGGCCGTGGATTCCGGGCCGGCCTGCGAGGAATACGGGGTGGCCCTTTCCGATGAGCCGGTCGTCGTGTACGGCGACGTGCAGGGACTCTACGACAAGTCCATCGCGGACCGCCTGCTGGCATGCGGACGCGAACTGGACATGGACCCCCAGTGCGCGTACTGGCAAAGCTACGCCTCGGACGCCTCCATGGCCAAGGCCTCGGGACAGACGCCCCGGGCCGGACTGCTCTGCATCCCCACGGAAAACACCCACGGTTACGAGATCATACCCCGCAACGGGTTGAACCGGTGCGTCGCCCTGCTGGCGGCCTACCTGGAAAAACCGGAATGAAATCACGGCAGTGAAAACACGATAGTGAAAACACGATATTAAAACCTCGGTTCGGAGGAACTACATGCCCCTGAAAGTCACCAACGTGGAACGATTCACCGTCACCGTGCCGTTCACACAGGGCCAGCGGAACATGGCCGAGCGTACGGTATACAACTGGTCCGTCTTCGAACTATGCAAGGTCACTACCGACGCCGGTCTCGTGGGCTGGGGCGAGACCATCGTCCATTACATCCATGCCCGGGTGACCGACCGGAGCGTGGAGCGCGTCATGGGAAAGAGCCCGGCGGACTTCATGCAGGACGATACGATCGGCGCCGGACTGCAGATGGCCCTGTACGACGTGGTCGGCAAGGCGCTCGAGGTCCCGTGCCACAAGCTCCTGGGCAACAAGGCGCGGGACTGGGTGCCTATTTCCTGGTGGTCCAACGAAGGACCGCCGGACGAATGGGTCCGCCAGGTGCAGGACGCCGTGGATAACGGGTACACCACCATCAAGCTGAAGCAACGGCCCTGGCACGACATCAACGAACAGGTGAAGGCGATCGACGCGAACGTGCCGCGGCACTTCCGGGTGGACCTCGACGCCAACGGCACCATGCACAACGCCGCGGCGGCCATGCCCGTCATGCGCGGCCTGGAAGAGTTCGAAATCGTGGCGATGTTCGAGACGCCCATACCCCAGACCGACATCATGGGCAACCGCCAGCTCAGGCAGGTCATCAGCCGACCCATCGCCATGCACTTCGGTTCGCCGCCCTACACCACGGCCGTCCGCGAAGCGGTCTGCGACGGGTTCGTAGTCAGCGGCGGCGCCTCGCGGGTGATGTACCAGGGCATCCTCGCCGCGGAAGCCAACATGCCCTTCTGGCTCCAGATGGTCGGCAACGGGCTCACCACCACCTGGGCCGCCCATCTCGGCGCGGTACTGACCCACGCCACCTGGCCCGCGATCACCTGCGTCAACCTGTACCGGCACCACCTGCTCAAAAGCCCCATAGAAGTTGTAGGCGGATTCCACCGCGTGCCCGACGGGCCGGGCCTGGGTGTCGAAGTGGACGAAGAAGCCATGCACGGCTTTCTCGTTCCCGACGACGTGATGCGGCCCTTCCTGGACCGGGATGAGCCCTATGATTTCAAGAGGCCGCGGTTCATCCGCACGGCGGTCTATCCCGACGGCCGGCGCGTCCACTTCGGGAACATTCGGTCCGGGTTCGAACTGGAGGCCTATACGCCCGGCGTACGTACGGAATACTGGCGCGAGGACGGCAGCGAGGC
>CAZZNP010000152.1:0-6496 GCA_964655785.1 uncultured Gemmatimonadota bacterium | reverse complement strand
TTCACGACGCAGCTGTTGTTCGGCCTGTTCTGAGAAGAGATTGGTCATGACGGGTCAGAAACCGCGGCCAGGTGTGGCACGGCCGTGTTCCGGATTGAGGTCGAATCCAGGTGTAAACGGGTACGTGATAAAATACTGTGGAAGATGATGTAGTGGAAGGCTAAATCCTGGAAAAGGATCATTATACTGGTCGACATCAAATTCTACTGGTACGATCTCCATGTCAGTACCGATATTGTAATGCCCCCAACCGGTATTGTCATGCATCCGGAAATGGGGAAAACGTAAACTATCCTGTCGAGTGGGACGGGTCTCGTTACGAAATCGTCCAGGGGATTCCATGTTCAGCAACTACTTCACCGTGGCCGTCCGCCACCTGAACCGGCAGAAGGGTTATTCCGCCATAAACGTCACGAGCCTGGCGCTGGGTATCGCGTGCTGTCTGCTCATCGTCCTGTACGTTCGCGACGAGTTGAGCTACGACCGGTACCACGACAAGGCGGAGCGGATCTATCGGGTGGTAACCGATGAACGTCAGGGAGACCAGGTCTCACGTACCGCCGACGTCCTGCTTCCCACGGTCGTGTTCATGCGGAACGAGTTTCCCGAGGTCGTGGAATCGGTGCGATTCGTTCCTCCCGGGAATGCGTGGATGGTAAGGTACGGCGACAAGGGGTTCTACGAAAGGTCCTTTTACCTGGCGGATTCCACGGTCTTCGAGGTATTCAGCGTCCCCCTGGTTACCGGCAATCCGAGGACCGCGCTCTCGGGAAACAACCGGGTGGTCCTTTCCGAATCCATCGCCCGGAAGTATTTCGGCGACGAGGACCCCATGGGGAAGATCCTGATCGCCGAAGGGACTTTCCATCTCGAGGTGACGGGGATCATGCAAGATCTGCCGTCCAATACGCACCTGGGATTCGACATACTCGCTTCGTTCCGTATCCAGGAGGCCTACTCGGACCGGACGGTCGACGAATGGGGCTGGCGCCGGTCCCACAGCTATGTTCTTCTCGAGGAAGGCGCCGACCCGGACGAACTGGAAGCCAAGCTGCCCGCTTTCGTCCAGAAGCACCTGGGAAGTCGGTACGACAATGACGAAGCGTCGCTGATCCTCAATCTTCAGCCGGCCACGGATATCCGCCTTCATTCCCGCCTGGAAAACGAACTGACTCCCAACAGCGATATATCGTACGTTTACCTGTTTGTCGCCGTTGCGGCCTTCATCATCCTGATCGCCTGTATCAACTATATGAATCTGGCCACGGCGAGGTCCGCGGGGCGTGCGAGGGAAATCGGCCTGCGAAAAGTCTTCGGCGCCGCCCGCGGCCAGGTGGCGCGGCAATTCCTTGTCGAGTCGCTGACCATGACCGGACTGGCGGTATGCCTTGCCTTGATCATTGCGGCGATCGCCCTGCCCTGGTTCAACATGCTCACCGGCAAGGCCATGGGACTGGACACGGGCACCACGTGGTTCGCTGTGGGCGCCTCTGTGCTCATCGGCCTGTTGATCGGATGCGTTTCGGGCAGCTACCCCGCCCTTTATTTATCCGGTTTTGCACCGATAGAGACCGTGAAGGGTTCGTTGTCCACCACCGCCGGCAATGTGCGGCTGAGAAGGCTCCTGGTCGTCGGCCAGTTCGTCATATCGATCGCGCTCATCATCTGTACCGGGATCGTCTACAGCCAGCTCGAGTACATCCGCGCGAAGAACATGGGGCTCAACACGGACCAGGTCATCGCGGTCCCGCAGACCTTCGAACCGGTGATTAACAAGACGCGGACGTTCAAGCAGCGCGTGCAGGCGAGCCCGCACGTCGTAAGCGTCTCCGCGACCTTCACTTTGCCGGGCCACAAATACCCGGTAATTCCCCTCACTGTCCGTAAATCGGGCGAAGATGAAGCGGACAAAATCGAACTCTACCAGGCGTGGACGGATGCGGACTTCGCCGATGTGCTCGGTATAGAGTTGCTCGCGGGCAGATACTTCGATAGTTCGTTTACGAGCGATTGGATAGGATCCGGTTCGACCGTACTGAACGAGGCCGCGGTGAAGAGGCTGGGATACGAATCGGCGGACGCGGCCGTGGGCATGACATTCGAACGCCTCATGGAAGAGCGGCAGGGGTGGGAAGAAGAAGGCAGAACCCAGCATACGATCGTCGGTGTGGTGAGGGACTATCACTACACTTCGCTGCATGATCCGATTGGACCCCTGGCCCTCTTTCCGGATCATGAGGGCGGTCACGTATTGATTAAAGTCGATACCTGGAATATGGAGGAAGGCCTGGCCGCGGTCCAGGAAGCCTGGCAGGAGATCAACCCGGATTTCGCCTTCGAATACACGTTCGTAGACCAGACCTTCGCCCGGTTGTACGAATCCGAACAGCGGTTTGGGCGTGTCTTCGTCACCTTTGCCGCGCTGGCGGTCACGATCGCTTGCTTGGGACTCTTTGGCCTCGCTTCCTTCACCGCGGAAAGGCGGACGAAGGAGATCGGAGTGCGCAAGGTCCTTGGCGCCACCGTTCCGAACCTTTTCCGTCTGCTGTCCCACGAGATCTTCTGGCTCGTGGTCGTGGCCAACGCGATCGCCTGGCCCATCGCATACATCGCCATGACCCGCTGGCTGGCCGGATTCTCGTATCGTATCGACCCCTCATGGGCAGTCTTCATCCTGGCGGGCGCGCTGGCCATGGCGATCGCCCAGTTGACGGTGAGTTACCAGGCCGTCAGGGCGGCCACCGCAAATCCGATCGATTCCCTTCGGACCGAGTAGACAGCGCGACCAGGACCGCACGGCAGGACCGCACGGCAGAACCGCACGGCAGAACCGCACGGCAGAACCGCACGGCAGAACCGCGGCAGGACGCTTGAACGCTTATTCCCATTCGATGCCGGACCGAAACGAGCGCGCCGAATAAGCAGCGCCCGGTCCACCACTGAGCACACGACTGAACAGGAACAAGAACGCGCCATGTTCCGCAACTACCTGACGGTGGCCGTCCGCCATCTCAACCGCCGGAAGGGCTATTCGTTCATCAACGTGACGAGCCTGGCGCTCGGGATCGCGTGCGCGCTCCTCATCCTGCTGTATATCCGCGATGAACTCAGCTACGACCGGTACCATGAGAAGGCGGACCGCATCTTCCGCGTGATCTCCGAAGAGCGCGATGGCGGCCAGGTGGTCCGTACCGCCGAAGTCATGATGCCCACGGCCAAATTCATGCGCGAGGACTTCCCCGAAGTGGAAGACATGGTCCGGTTCATCCCGCCGGGCAACGCCTGGATGATCAAGTACGGCGACCAGGGATACTACGAGCGGAACTTCTACCTGGCCGACTCGTCGGTCTTCAATGTCTTCGATGTGCCTCTCCTGGCGGGCGATCCCAGGACGGCCCTGGCCGGAATCGATCAGGTCGTGCTCTCGCAGTCCATCGCCCGGAAGTACTTCGGCGACGAGAATCCCATCGGGAAGATCCTGGACGCCGAGGGGTCGTTCCATTTCGAGGTGACCGGCGTCATGCGGGACCTGCCGGGCAATACGCACCTCGGGTTCGACATCCTCGCGGCGTTCCGGATTCAGGAGCACTACGCGGACAGTTCGGTCGACGTGTGGGACTGGCGCAAGTGTTACAGCTATGTCCTGCTTCGCGAGGGCAGCGAACCGGATGAACTGGAAGCCAAATTGCCCGCTTTCGTAGAGAAGTACGTCGGCGACCGCTACGACGGTAAAGCGTCTTCGCTGACGTTCAGGCTGCAACCGGTCACGGACATTCATCTTCACTCTCATCTCGAGCGGGAGCTCGGCCCGAACAGCGATGTCAGGTACGTCTATTTCTTCGGCGCCATCGCCGTTTTCATCATCCTCGTCGCGTGCATCAATTTCATGAATCTGGCCACGGCAAGTTCCGCGGGCAGGGCCGGAGAAATCGGCCTGCGCAAGACCTTCGGCGCGGCCAGAGGGCAGGTGGTCCGGCAGTTCCTCAGCGAATCCATGATCATGACCGGACTCGCGGTGTGTCTTGCCCTCCTGCTTGCCGTGACGAGTCTGCCGTGGTTCAGCCTGGTGACCGGAAAGACCCTGTACCTGGACGCGGACACCGCATGGTTCGCCCTAGGAGCCGTTCTGGTGATTGGTGGCGCGGTGGGGTTTGTCGCGGGCAGCTATCCGGCCCTTTACCTGTCCTCCCTGGCGCCGGTCCAGGCACTGAGCGGCATGCGCTCCCCGGGTACGGGAAATACGGCCATCCGCCGAATACTGGTGGTGGGCCAGTTCGTGATTTCGATCGCCCTGATCATCTGCACCGGCGTGGTCTACAGCCAGCTCGATTACATACGCGCGCGGAACATGGGGCTTAATACCGACCATGTCGTTGCGGTGCCTCAGACCTTCGCGCCCGTAATCGAGAATTCCGGGATCTACAAAGCGAGGGTGAAGGAAATACCGGCCGTCGTGAACGTCTCTATGTCGTTTCTCCTTCCCGGGCACAAGAACGCCGCGGCTCCGATCAAGGTACGCAGACCGGGGCAGGACGAGTCATCGAGGATCGATATGTACCAGGCCTGGACGGACGATGACTTTATCGAGACATTCGGAATTGAACTGGTAGCGGGCCGTTTCTACGACTCCGCGTTTCCCGGCGACTGGACCCGGACGGGTGCGATCGTAATCAACGAAGCGGTCGTTGCCAGGCTTGGTTTCGAATCAGCCGGCGAGGCGGTGGGCGCGGAGATCGATGGGATCGAGGAGCTGATTCAGGATGCCGACGAGCAAGATGAGTTGCGGCCGTCGATCGTGGGCGTGGTGAAGGATTTCCACTACGCCACGTTACACGAACCAATCGAACCGCTGGTGCTGTTTCCGAATTACCCGGGCGGATACGCCATGATCAAAATCGATTCCGAGCGCATGTCGGAAGGGCTTTCGGCGATCGAGGAAGCGTGGCACGAAGTAAACCCGGACTTCGCCTTCGAGTACTTCTTCGTGGAGGACACCTTCGCGCGCCTTTACGAATCCGAACAACGGTTCGGCAGGGTGTTCGTCAGCTTCGCCGTGCTGGCCGTGCTCATCGCCTGCCTGGGTCTCGTCGGCCTGTCCTCCTTCACCGCGGACAGACGCAGGAAGGAGATCGGGGTCCGCAAGGTCTTGGGCGCGTCCTCCCCCAGTCTGATCGCACTGCTGTCCAGCGAATACTCCCGGCTCGTGATCGTGGCTATCGTATTGGCCTGGCCCGTCGCCTACATCGCCATGAACGCCTGGCTCGAAGGTTTCGCCTACCGCGTCGAGTTGGGTTGGATGACCTTCGTCGCGGCCGGCCTGCTCGCCATGGCGATCGCCCTGCTGACGGTGAGCTTCCAGGCCGTAAGGGCGGCCACGGCCAATCCGATCGAGTCGCTGCGGGTGGAGTAGCTTCGTATTAACAATAAGGGCGTTACGCCAGTTTCGGTTCCCAGGTGCCGGCCCTGGTTCCCCGGGAAATATTATTGACATTTATTGGTTAGTTCAGGATAGATAATTCATGAACTGGTAAAAACCCACTCACCACACCTTTCATAATCCTCTTCTACCTAGGAGCACCCAAATGAAACGGTTAGCGATAACCTTGCTGGCTGGATTTGTGCTGGTGTCGATATCTACCCATGACACCATTCATGCCCAGGAGATTTCGCCGTCGTTTATAGTAGGAGGCGGACTTGGTATTCCCATAGACGCCGAGGGTATAAATAATGGGCCGGCGATTCGCGGCGGAGTGTCAGTGCCAGTATATCAGAACTTGCATGCTGTACTAGAAGGTCACTATAGCAAGTATAGCCCGGACGATAGCGAGTTGCCCCGAGGTGTGAGTGCAGATGTAAAACTCACCGGCGCGAATCTCGGAGTTATGCTACGTTCCTCTACTACCCCCATAAGTGTGTATGGGCAGGGAGGTATAGGGTTGACGCGAGGGGAGGGGAAGGTTTCTGGCTCCCTCCTTGGCGAAACTATCAGTATCAGTGATACGGAAACAGTTTTCAGCTTTACCGTTGGTGGCGGAGTTCATATTCCCATAAATCCGTCTATCGGCATCGCTGTTGATGCGCGATACAGTCACGCAGCGACGGAAGGCGAGGCCACAAAATGGATGCCGATTACCGCATCTATCGTGTTTAGTCTCTAGATTCATGAACTGAGATTACGGCCATTACGGCTTAAGACATTGGAAACCCGTTGTTGGTAAACGCCCCTCCGCATCACCTGCCGAGGGGCGTTTTCGTTTAATCTTGATGATCATTTTAACTAACCTTGACGGTCACTTGCGCATAAAACAAAAAAGTTTCAAAAGTTACTTGCAACATTGCAATCAATACAATATCTTGTCTGTTACGTCTTGTAACACCACTACCAGTTGTGAATCTTAATCAATAAATCTCAACAAATTAGGTCAGGTGGAGGGCCGCCGCGATGCGATGTCCGGCGTGTGGCATGTTGAACAGCCACGTTGTAGATTCCCGAACC
>CAZZNP010000151.1:1636-6505 GCA_964655785.1 uncultured Gemmatimonadota bacterium | reverse complement strand
GGATTCATGTTGTGGAACCGCATGACCGGTCAGTACGCGCTCGTATACTGGGCGCTGATCTTCTGCAACGCGGTCAGCATCCAGATTCTCTGGTGGAAGCGGGCCCGCCGCAGCCCCGTCGTGCTGTTTATCGTCTCCCTGATCGTCGGCGTCGGCATGTGGCTGGAACGGTTCGTCATCGTCGTGACCAGCCTGGCCAACGATTTCATGCCTTCGTCGTGGGACTATTACGCGGGCACGATCTGGGACTGGAGCCTGTACATCGGCACCATCGGTTTCTTCCTGTTGATGATGTGCCTGTTCATCCGGTTCCTGCCCATGATCCCCATGTCCGAAATGAAGATGATCATCCCGAAGCATCGTAAGAAGGACGCCTGATATGAATCACGGACCCGCGACGCCCCAACTGCGAGGCCTCATCGCCGAGTTCCCGAATGAGGAAGCCATCGTGGAAGCCACGCAGAAGACCGTGGACGCCGGTTACCATCATATCGAGACCTATACGCCCTACCCGCTCGACGAGTTGCTGGACATCCAGCATCTCCACAAGAACAAAGTGGCGCTGGTGATCCTCATCGGCGGGTTGACCGGATGCGCCGTGGGCTTCTTCATGCAGTACTTCGCCTCGGTTATCCACTACCCGATCAACGTGGGCGGCCGTCCCTTCAACAGCTGGCCGGCTTTCATTCCGGTCATGTTCGAGTGCACGGTCCTGTTCGCTGCCTTTGCCGCGCTGATCGGCATGATGGTCATGAACAAGCTGCCGCGGCCGAACCATCCGCTTTTCGATATCGAGCGATTCCGGTTCGCCACGCAGGACCGGTTCTTCCTGTGCATCGAGGCGGACGACCCCTATTTCGAAAAGGACGCGACCCGTCAGTTTCTCGAAGAGCTCAACCCGCACGAGGTGAACGAAGTTGAAGAATAACCCCATGACCCTCCTGTACGCCGGTCTCCTGTGCGTCCTGTGCATTGCCGTCACGGCGGCCTGCCGGCAGGACATGCACGACCAGCCGCGCGCCGAACCCTTCGAGGAGAGCGATTTCTTCGGCGACAGGCGCTCGGTGCGTCCCGCTTTGGAAGGGACCATACCCCGGGGCCACCTGCGGCTCGACGAGCATTTCTACACGGGCAAGATCGACGGCGCGCTGGCCACGGTCTTCCCGAAACCGGTGACCATCGAAATGCTGAAGCGGGGACAGGAACGATACGATATCTACTGCGCGCCGTGCCACAGCAAGACAGGCGACGGTCTCGGCATGATCGTGCAGCGGGGCATGAAACAGCCGGAGTCTTTCCACAGCCAGCGGCTTCTCGACGTGGAAGTGGGGCATTACTTTGACGTGGTGACCAATGGTTTCGGCAACATGTACAGTTACGAGGAACGCATCGATCCGGCGGACCGGTGGGCCATCGCCGCCTACATCCGGGCACTGCAGATGAGCCAGGGCGCCAACCTTGCCGAACTTCCGGATTCGGATCAACAACGCATTCGGCAAATCGTGGAAGTGGAAGAATGACAACGATCTCCAACACCCTTTTCAATCAGATCAGCGGTATTCAGTCCCGGGCGCTGACCGTCGGCGTCGTCCTGGTACTCGGCGGGCTGCTCTACGCCTTCGCCATGGACGAAATGGGCGGGTTCTACCAGGCCTACCTGGTGGGTTTCATGATCTGTGCGGGCATCACCCTGGTGTGCATGGCCTTCACCATGCTGCATCACCTCATCGGCGGCCGCTGGGGCTTCGTCATCCAGCGCCTGCTCGAAGCCGCCATGAGTACGCTGCCCGTATTGCTGATCCTGTTCATTCCCATCGTGCTGGGCATGCACGACCTCTACCACTGGACGCACGCGGAAGTCGTGGCCGTCGATCCGATCCTGCAGCACAAGGAATCCTATCTCAACGTGCCTTTCTTCCTCGTAAGGACCGCGATCTATTTCGCCATCTGGATCACCGCCGCGTTCCTGCTGATCAGGTGGTCCCGGTCCCAGGACACCTCGGGAGACCCCAGGCTTACGGACAAGATGCGTAACGTTTGCGGACCCGGCGTCGTGGTGTTTGCCCTGACGATGACCTTCGCGTCCTTCGACTGGATCATGTCCACCGATCCGCACTGGTTCTCGACGCTCTACGGGGTCATGATGATCGTGAACGCCGGTGGCGCTGCCCTTTCGTTCATCGTGATCATGATGACCTGGCTCAGGAAGCACGAGCCCATATCGGAACTCGCCGACGCGGACCGATTCCACGACTGGGGCAAGCTGCTGCTGGCCTTTACGCTGCTCTGGTTCTACATGATGCTGTCCCAGTTCCTGATCATCTGGGCGGCGAACCTGCCGGAAGAAAATCCCTGGTACGTGCACCGCGTCACCGGCGGCTGGGAAGTCGTTTCGATCGTACTGGTGCTCTGCCGGTTCGTAATCGCTTTCTTCCTGCTCCTGTCCATACCGCGGAAACGGGACCCGCGCCGACTGGTGCGCGTGGCCTGGTTCATCCTGGTCATGCACCTGGTGGACATCTTCTGGCACGTGGCGCCCAACTTCCGGCTCGATGGATTCGGCGTCAGCGTGATGGACCTGATCGTCCCGGTCGGACTGTTTGCCATCTGGTTTTTCTTTGTGCTCAATCGACTGAAGAGGAACCCGCTGATCCCGCAGAAGGATCCGCGGTTCGAGGAACTCGTGGCGTCGGTCTCGAAATCACCCGTCGCGAAGGCATAGGTTAGCAATCTCGAAATCACTCGTCGCGGAGACATAGGTAAGCGTATCGCATGAACAACCACAAGAACCATCACATCGTTGACCAGGAGTCGCTGGAGCGGGGACACGAGGTTTTCGAAACCAACGTGCCCCTGGTCATCAAGTTCGGCATCGGCCTGACCGCACTGGCCATCATTTCCATGGTGCTCATGTGGCTGATGTTCGTGGTGATCGAAGATTACAACGCGATGACCTTCGATGTACCGTCTCCTATGCTCGAAGAGAACGCGATCCCGCCCGAACCCCGGCTGCAGGTCATCCCCGAGGAGGACCTGATCGCTCTCCAGGAGGCGGAAGCGAAGAAGCTGCATAATTACGGGTGGGTGATCCGGACCGCGGAGATCGTTCAGATTCCGATCGATCGGGCCATGCACCTGATCGCGACCGACGACCGTTACAAGCTGCCCTCGGCGGCGGAGACCGGGGAAGGACAGTAGGAATATGGCAGGGACTCATCTTAAATACGCCGCGTATATCGGTTGTGCCGCTGCCCTGGTCGCGGTACTGCTCGCGCCGCCCCACGGCATCAGCGGACAGGAAGGGGAAAGCGGACCGGCGGTCATGAAGGACATCGGAACCGGGCCCGGCCTGGACGCCAGCGCAACGCCCGAAATCCTCCAGCACGTGGGCATTGATCAGAACATCGGCGCTTCACTGCCCCTGGACCTGGAGTTCAAAGACGAGACGGGCACGCCGGTCAAGCTGGGTGGCTACTTCGGGGAAAAGCCGGTCATCCTCACACTGGTCTACTACGACTGTCCCATGCTGTGCACGGAGGTCCTCAACGGGCTCAACCGGAGCCTGGCACCGCTGAACTACAGCATCGGCGAGGAATTCGAGGTCGTGACCGTCAGTTTCGACCCGAGGGAAACGCCCACCCTGGCGTCGCAGAAGAAAGCGGTCTACACGCAGCGTTACGGACGGCCCGGCACGACGGAAGGCTGGCATTTCCTGACGGGCGACGCGCCTGCGATCGACAAGTTGACCGAGACCGTCGGCTTCAACTACGTCTACGATGAATCGGAAGGGCAGTTCGTGCACGGCAGCGCCATCATGATCATCAGCCCGCAGGGCACGGTTTCCCATTACTTCTTCGGGATCGAATACCCGTCGGAAGACATCCGGCTTGCCATCATCGAGTCCTCTGAAGAAAAACTGGGCACCGTGTTCGACCAGATCATGCTGTACTGTTTCAACTACGATCCCGAACAGGGCAGATACGGGATCGCCATTATGAACGCGATGCGCGTCGCCGGACTGGTCACGCTGGTGGGCATGGGTTCCTTCATGATCGTCATGTTCAAGCGGGACCGACGCAGAAAACAGGCGAGACGCGAAAGCGGAACCGTTGCGTAATCGGCCGGATCAGGCCGGGACAGACCGGCGCGCCGGACGACGGACGCGTTGGCGAAAGAGACCGGACATAACAGTAAAGTGAGCGTATGAACAACCAATTCCAACTGCATCCCGAGATCGCATCTACCATTGCCTTCGATGTCGATCTGCTGTATTTTTTCGTCGTAGCCGTCAGCGTGTTCTTCATGGCCCTGATCTGCGTCCTGATCTTCGTCTTCGCCATGAAGTACCGGCGGCGCACCGAGGACCAGCAGGCGGTGAACCAGACACACGGCCACCTGGGACTCGAGATCACCTGGTCCGCCATACCGCTCGTTCTCATGCTGATCATGTTCGCCTGGGGCGCCTGGATCTTCTTCAAGGTGTACCAGATCCCGGACGGCGCCATGGAATATTACGTGGTGGGCAAGCAGTGGATGTGGCATGTGCAGCATCCCACGGGACAGCGGGAAATAAACGAAATGCACGTACCGATCAACACGCCGGTGAAGCTGACCATGGCGTCCGAGGACGTCATACACAGTTTCTTCATCCCGGCGTTCCGGGTGAAGAACGACGTGATCCCCGGACGCTACACCTCGCTGACCTTCGAGGCGACTAAACCCGGAAAGTACCACCTGTTCTGTGCGGAATACTGCGGCACCGAACACTCGTTGATGGTCGGAAGCGTATACGCCATGGAACCCGAAGACTACCAGAACTGGCTGGGCGGCGGCGTGTCCGACGAGACGCCCGAGGAGGCCGGGGCCCGG
>CAZZNP010000151.1:0-1626 GCA_964655785.1 uncultured Gemmatimonadota bacterium | reverse complement strand
CAGATACAAAAGGCTGATGGGCAGGATCCGCGACGGCGAACGCATCCTGATCGACGAAGCCTATATCAGGGAATCCATCGTGAATCCCAGGGTCCGGCTCGTGGCAGGCTATCCGTCGATCATGCCGACCTACCAGGGTCAGATCACGGAGACCAATATCTTCAATCTGATTTCCTACATCAAGACTCTGCCGAGTACGGAGGGCGCCCAATGAGCACGATAGCGCAACCGGGGGCTTCCGAACACCGGATGCCCCGCGACCACTTCCTGAACGCGGCCTACACGGTCAAGTCCTGGTTGCTGACGATGGACCACAAGCGCGTCGGGTTGCTGTACCTGTTCTCGATCTCCTTCTTCTTCCTGATCGGGGGCACTTTCGCCAGCCTGATCCGCCTGGAACTGGCAACGCCCGAGGCGGACCTCATGGAAGCGGACCAGTACAACGTGGCCTTCTCCATGCACGGCATCGTCATGATCTTCTTCTTCCTGATCCCGTCGATACCCGCCGTGTTCGGGAACTTCATCATGCCCCTCATGATCGGGGCCAAGGACGTGGCCTTCCCGAAGCTGAACCTGATGAGCTGGTACCTCTTCATCTTCGGCGGCACCTTCGGCGTGCTGACGACCCTGCTGGGCGGGGTGGACACGGGCTGGACCTTCTACACGCCTTTCAGCAGCACCTATTCCAACAGCAACGTGATCCTGGCGGGCATGGCGGCCTTCATCGCCGGATTCTCCTCCATCCTGACCGGGCTGAATTTCATGGTGACCATCCACAAGATGCGGGCCCCGGGCATTACCTGGTTCAAGATGCCCCTCTTCGTCTGGGGCATGTACGCCACCAGCCTGATCATGGTCCTGGGCACGCCGGTCATCGCCATCACGCTCGCGCTGATGATGGTCGAGCGGGGACTGCACATCGGCATATTCGATCCCGCCCTTGGCGGCGACCCGGTCCTGTTCCAGCACCTGTTCTGGTTCTACTCCCATCCGGCCGTGTACATCATGATCCTGCCCGGCATGGGCGTGATCTCCGAGGTCATCGCGGCCTTCTGCCGCAAGCGGATCTTCGGGTATGAATTCATCGCCATGTCCAGCGTCTCGATCGCGGTCCTGGGCTTTTTCGTGTGGGGCCATCACCTCTTCGTGAGCGGGCAGTCGATTTATGCCGGCATGGTCTTCTCCTTCATCACCATGCTCGTGGCGGTGCCTTCGGCGATCAAGGTGTTCAACTGGATGGCGACGATCTACAAGGGTTCGGTCTCCTACGACGCGCCCATGCTCTATGCCCTGGGCTTCATCGGGCTCTTCTCCGTGGGCGGCCTGACTGGCGTGTTCCTGGCCATCATGGGGCTGGACATCCACATGCACGACACCTATTTCGTCGTAGCCCATTTCCACTACGTCATGGTGGGCGGCGCGGTGACGGCCTTTATGGCGGCGCTTCACTTCTGGTGGCCCAAGATATCCGGACGGATGTACCCTGAAGGGTGGTCGCGCCTGGCCGCCTTCCTGATCTTCGCCGGGTTCAACCTGACCTTCTTCCCGCAGTTCATCGTGGGATACCTCGGGATGCCGCGGCGCTATCACGTCTACCCGGAAGAGTGGCAGCTCTTGAATATCATG
>CAZZNP010000150.1:2217-6528 GCA_964655785.1 uncultured Gemmatimonadota bacterium | reverse complement strand
CCATGTATGACGTGGATGCCATCGCCGCTTTTGACCGGGAGAACGTTGCGGACATCAAGGCCCGGCAGAGCCGTATCAACGAAAGCGGGCGTGCGGCCGGACTGAAGATCAAGGACGTGCGCACCTGGCGGGTAATCATGCCCTGGCGCGGGACCAAGCGGTGGGACGGGTCCGCCGAGGGGTTCTCATTCGCCGAATTTGAATTAGACCAGGGCCTGGTGGGCGTAGCCGAAGGTTTGTCCAGCGAGGCCGACGAGCTGCGTTCCCGGGTCCTGGAGAAAAACCCTTTCGATCCCGAAATACGGGGGCTGCTGGGTCTCGCCTACTGGGACCTGGCGGGCAAGATCGCGGGCAAGCCTCTTTACCAATACCTGCGCGAAGTCTTCGAACTCGAAACGCCCGTGGTCACGAAGATACCCATCGCGGCGTATACCTGGTGCCGCTTCCCCGATGTAAACGGCGAGAACGAGGTGACCTTCGACACCTATCCCCGGCACGTGAAGTCGCTCATGGAAGACGAGACCTTCCGCATCATCAAGCTTTCCATGTGCGATTTCGAGCCCCATCGATACATCGAGCTCATCCACAACATCCGCGACGAGGTCGGATACGACGTGGACATCCGCGTAGATCCCCACGCGTCGTGGAGCGAGAACGAGGCCCTGCGGTTCATGCAGGGGGTGGAGGACTGCCGGATCGAGTGGATCGAAGAACCGGTGGGCGGCCGCTTCGAGAACATATACCGCGCCGGACACCGCCTGCGGCACATGACCAGCATCCCCATTTCCTCCCATGTATGGCTGCCGCCGCTCAAGCGGGACGCGGTGCCCCGTCCCTACGGCGACTATGTTTCCGGCCGTTACGGCGACGAGACGCTGGACCAGCCGCTGGACACAGGCGTCATGCGCCGGCACGTGCCCGCCGACGTATCCGCACCGGACGCCTACGCGGGGCCGCTGGCCCTCAAGAGGTACTACGACACCGCCCGGTTCATGGGCATGGAACTGGGCATGCACAGCGCCTACGAACTGGGTCCGGGCACGGCCATACGCCTCCACACCGCCGCCTTCGCCTTCCCATATACCATCGCCTATCACATCGTACACGGCAACGGCACCATGCCCATGTCGCTCCACGGCCTGGACGCCCACTACAACCAGTGGGTCGGTGACGTCATAAAGGGCGGCAAGATGCCCTACGAGGACGGATGCCTGCGCGTACCGGAAGGACCCGGCCTGGGTGTGGAACTCGATCACGACCTGCTGGACGAATACCGGTGGACAGAGGAGAAGCAGGCCCTGCACACCCGCCACATCGAGGCGATCCGGGCGACCCATCTCGACCGGCTGGGTTGGCGCAAGGAC
This sequence comes from uncultured Gemmatimonadota bacterium, assembly GCA_964655785.1. Lineage (GTDB taxonomy): Bacteria > JAAXHH01 > JAAXHH01 > JAAXHH01 > JAAXHH01 > JAAXHH01. The sequence goes on along the minus strand of CAZZNP010000150.1, from coordinate 5,164 downwards.
CGGATGGGCTGGCTGAGGTAAGTGCGAGCGCACCTCAGTAGTTGGCGGCCGCCGCGATCCGGAGCGTCCCGGCTCGCGCATCTCCCGCCGCTCAACTGGCCGCGCGGGAATATCCGGCCGCGCGGGAATATCCGGCCGCGCGGGAATATCCGGCCGCGCACCTCAGTCCCGCCGCAATCCTCCCAGTCTCCATAACATGCCGACTACCCCCAGGCTGGCGATCCCGCCGCAGATCGTGAGGGCCAGGGGCGCCCCGGCGATTCCGGCCAACCCGCCGACGAGCAGACGGCCGGGCGGACCACCGCCGATGGCGAGTACGAGGAGGCCCATGACCCGCGGCCGCATGGCGTCGCTGGATGTGCGGAGGACGATGGAGGACTGCATGATGCCGAACCCGGTCTGCCCCACGCCTACCAGGATCAGCATGGCGAGCGATAGCGGGAAGGACGTCGACAGGGCGAATATCAGCGTGGCCAGGGCGTTGACCAGGGAGCTGACGGCGAAGACCAGCCCGTCCCGGTAGTATTGTCCCAGCCGGTCGATGAGGGCGATGCCGAGGATGGAACCGACGCCGGTGCCCGCGCCGAGGATGCCGAGTTCGAGGGGGCCCAGGAAGAGGACGTCCCGGACGAAGACGGGCAGCAGGACCTGGTAGGAGAATGCGAAGGCATTCATGATGAACGTGATGATCAGTACGCCCGAGATCCTTGGATGCCGGCGGGAGTACCGGTAGCCGAGGAGCAGGTCTTTCCAGGGGCCGAGCCGCCCTTTCTTCCGGCCCTTCTGGTCCGTTGCCGCGGAGAGCCGTACGATGACGATGATCTGGACGACGTGCAACAGGAAGAGGGCCAGGAAGCCGCCCTTTGTCCCCGTGAATTCGAGGAGAACGCCGCTCATGAGCGGTCCGAGCAGCCTCGAGAGGTTCTGCGGTACCGTCTCCAGGACCATGGCGTCCGTCGTCCGGTCCTTGCCTACCAGGTCGGGGATGAGCGCCCGGCGGGAGGACCAGTCGTAGGCGCCGCCCAGGCCGATGAGGACGGAACCCGAGACGATGTGCCAAAAGGCGAGATCGCCGAGGATGGCGAGGACCCAGAACAGGCCGTTTACGACGCAGTTGACGATCTGGGCGTTGACGATCAGCCAGCGGTAGCTGACGTGCCTCACCACCGTGCTGAAGAAGGGGCCGAACAGCATGAAGGGGGCCATGCGGCAGAAACTGACCAGCGCCACCATGCCGGCCGAGTCGGTCAGTTCCAGCACGACCCAGCCGATGATCAGTTCATCCATCCAGCGGGCCTGCCACCAGATGCTGCTGGATATCCAGAGATATCGGAAATCGGTTATGGAAAGCAGACCGGCCGCTTTCCACCGTATGCCAAGCCGCGCAAACATGGGCGCCCTGTGGAAAATCCTGTTGACGGGCAGGTGCGACGATCTATATTCCGGGATATCGAGACCTCAGGCACCGCCGAAAACCGGATCCCCTCGTCGTCTGCCGGCAATCCGGCCGGTCGGTGAGCCTGGGAAAAGAAAGCCTTTCTTGCGGCCACAGTCAAGCGTACAACACACCCGTAAACACCTCTTGATTGCGTCCTTTCATCGGATGAGCGTACCGTCATGAGTGATCCGCTTCGCATACTGTCCATCGGCGCTCATCCGGCCGACATCTTCGATCAGTCCGGCGGCGCCATGGCCCATCACACCGCCCGGGGAGACTGGGTAGGCTGCGTGGTGCTGACCCACGGGGCCCGCGTGCACGACAAGGTAATCAGCGACGAGATGTTCCACGCGGAGGAGGTCCCGGAGGGCGAAACGCTGAAGCGGATGATGGCGGAACGGTCCGACGTGAAGGCGGAAGAGGTGCGTTCCGCGTGCCGCGTTCTCGGCGTGGAGGACGTCTATTTCATGGGGGCGGACGATGCCGTGCTGCTGCCCGAGCGGCCGATCGTGCGCCAGCTCGCCCGCCTGCTGCGGGAGCTGAAACCGGATATCGTCCTGACCCATTTCCCCGACGAGGGCGGGGGCACCTGGAACCCCCACGCGGTGGCCGGACGCATCGTGATGCTCGCCCTGGGACTGGCCGGTTCCGTCGATCCCGGCGACCGGCGCCCGCCCCACCAGGTCGCGCAGGTCTTCTACTGGGGCTGCGGCGCGGCGAGTCTTCCCCGGAACGTGTGGGAAGCCCGCGGCGGGTACTACAACGACGTCTTTATCGACATCACGGACGTAGTCGACAAGAAACTGGCGTCGCTGGACGCCCTAGAGAGCCAGGGATACGGCGGCGCGTACGCGCGCAAACGCATCGAGACGTCGGACGGGGCCTTCGGCGGCGCGGGCCACGTCGCCTACGCCGAGGGATTCATCTCGCTCAATGCCGAGACCCATTACTATTTCCCGGTATCGTCCTATGCCCTGGAGCGTGCACGCCGGTCGGATCATGAGAACATCAAGATCGTCAGTTACAAATACGAAGCGTGAGTAACAGAACGAGACGCGATATCAAAGGCCGGTTACAAATACGAAGCGTGAAGGAGATACCATGCAACGGGTGGCGTTTATCCTGAAGGTCAAGGAAGACATGATCGAAGATTACAAGAAGCACCACAGGGAGGTCTGGCCCGAAATGCTGGACGCCCTGAGCGAGGCTGGCTGGCACAACTACTCGCTGTTCATGCGCGAGGACGGACTGCTCTTCGGTTATTGCGAGACGCCGGATTTCGAGAAGGCGCTTGCCACCATGGCCGAGAAGGACGTCAATGCGCGCTGGCAGGAATTCATGGCGCCCTACTTCGAGAACCTCGGCGGCAAGCACGCCGACGAAAACATGGTGCCGCTGGAGCAGGTTTTCTACCTGGAATAGCTGGAATAGAAAGACCAACTGCGGCATCCACAGGTGCATCTACGAGTGCATCCACAGGTGCATCTACGAGTGCATCCACAGGTGCAT
>CAZZNP010000150.1:0-2117 GCA_964655785.1 uncultured Gemmatimonadota bacterium | reverse complement strand
GTGCATCTACGAGTGCATCCACAGGTGCATCTACGAGTGCATCCACAGGTGCATTCACAGGTGCGGACCAACAGGCAAGCGCGCACCCCGCGCGCGGGGTAACCAGATCAAGTTGGACACAACCACCCTCGATACGCCCGTTCTTGATCACGACGAAAAGCGGTTGATCCGGGATATCACCGATTCGCTGAAGGAAAGCAGGAATCCCTACGCCGCGCACCTCGACCAGGCGATCTGCGAGTCGATCGCACGGTTGAGCGACCTGGCGAAGGTCATGAACGCCTATCCTTCCCTGCTCGAAAGCCAGTCCCTCGGCCAGCAGCGGAGGGATGCATCGTCCCTCATCGAAGCGCTGTCCAACGCCACGCTGTTCACGGTCGACATGCTGCTGCCCATGCGGGCCGCGGTCGGGCAGGTGTACGTCATGGCGCGGCTCAATCTGTTCCGGCTGCTGCACCAGGTCGCCCAGGAGGCGCTGGCCGGCAGGGAGGATTTCACGGACGTGGAAGACGCCATCGGCAGCCGGATCAGCCAGAGCATACACAACAAGGTGATCGAATCGCTGCTCATCGCGATCGTCTGCGACGACAGTCTCGGCCGCGCCGTCCGCATCAAGGCCGCAACCGCCCTGACCCACCTCTGGGAAGACCGGTTTTCCCGGCGCATCGAAGCCTTCATGCCCGTGCTGGAGACCACCTGGGAGGCCCGGCGGCAGACCACCGTGCAACTGGGCACGCTCATGGGGGTGTCCGAGATCTTCGCCCTGATGCGCGCCGGCGGCGATCTGCAGTTCCTCGACTATTTCTCCCGGAAAACCTGTCCGCCGGAGGAACTGCAGGCCTTTCGCGAATTCCTATTCAGCGTGTCCACCGAGGAACTCGAATCCCTGAACAAGGAACTGATCGAGGGGCATCGAAGAGAGGCGTATGCGCACGTGGATACTACCCTGTCCCTGTCTCCCACGTATCTCTACAACCATACGGCGACCGATTTCGTCACCCAGCTCTACCTGTTCTTCGTAAAGCGCCACCTCGAAGCCCATGCGCGGCGGAAGAATACGTCATGGTCAATTTCCTGGAGCCGTCCTGCACAATGGACGGAAACCAGCCCGGCGGCCCATCGTCCGCGGGTAGAGAGGAATCCGCGAAGTGATCAAACTTGGTTGCATGTCCTTAAGCTACGGCCACGCCATCACGGAAGGCCGCATGGACCTGTTCGACTTCATCGACCTGGCCCGCGATATGGAACTCGACGGGATCGATATCCACACCAGGGCGCTGGTATCGGAAGAGGACGCGTACCTGGGCGACGTGCGCATGCGGTGCCTGCAGCGGGGCCTTGCCATCTCCTACCTGGGGATAAGCAACAACTTCGGGAAACCGGCCGGGGAGATCGCCGCCGAAATCGATATGGTCAAGCACTGGATCGACGTGGCCGCGCGTATGAACGTGCCCATGGTGCGGATCTTCGCTGCGTGGGAACGAGACGACACCCCCGCCCGCGTCACCTGGTCGCGGATGATCTACGGCATATCCGAAGTGGTGGACTACGGAGCCACCCGCGGCGTGGCCGTTGGGCTGCACAACCACAACCACGGCTGCGTAACCCGTACCGGCGACGACGTCGTGCGCATCATCAACCAGGTGGATCGCCCCTCGTTCACCCATATCCTGGACACGGGCCAGTACGCCGGATCACCGGGCGCGTCGGGCGCGCGAGGCAATCCCGATCCCGCTTACGATTTCTACGGCAGCATAGAGAAGAGCGCGCCTTACGCCGTGCACGTCCGGGCGAAGTTCTACCGCATCCAGACCGGCGAGGAAGCGTGGCTGGACTATCCCCGCATACTCGGGATCCTGAAGCAGGTCGGATTCAATGGGTGGATGTCGGTCGTCTACGAAGGGCAGGACGTCGAAGCCGAGGAGACGGCGGTACCCAAGGCCGTCGCCTACCTGCGGCGGCTGCTGGCAGAACTCGGCATGTGAGGCTCCGCCAGGAGCGAAGCGATATGCCGGCAGGATTCGGGGTTCAGTTCCACGGATATACTGCGCCGGTCCAGCGACCGCGCGGCCAGGGCGATGCTACCCTGCCCGGCAAAGGGATCCAGGACCGTTTCT
>CAZZNP010000149.1:0-6646 GCA_964655785.1 uncultured Gemmatimonadota bacterium | reverse complement strand
CGGGATCGGGCGCGGAAGGCGTGGGCAAAGCAACCACCAATACCGTGGTGGTATCGTGTATATTGATCCTGTGCCTGGACTACCTGCTCGCCAGGACGATACTGTAAAACCGGGGGTGCGAGGTGACGTATACGAAAAACAGTCTGCTGCCCGACGAGGCGAAACTGGGCATGGTCTTTCTCCTGGCGATCATCATTTTCGTCTGGGGCCTCTTCTATCTGAAAGAATGGCGTATTACGGGAGATACTTATCTCGTCGAGGTGCGCCTGAGCAGTGCCGTCGGGGTTAAAAACACCGATCCGATTCTCGTGGGCGGCGTGCGCATCGGCAAGGTGGAGTCCGTGGCGCTCGACGGCCTGACGCCCATCATCACCCTGCGCATCGACGAACCCTTCAAGATCCCGGTGGACTCGCAGGTGGAGGTGATCTCGCGCAGCGTCATGGGCGAGAAATCCATCAACATCCGCAAAGGCGTGAGTGAGCAGATGATTCCTCCCGGCGGCAAGATCGAAGGCACCTCCGCGCCGGGGATCTCCGATATGTTCACACAGGTCGACTCCGTCACTGTGAACTTTCGCGATCTGCTGAAAAACGCCAACATTCTCCTGGATCCCGACCGGGAAAAATCGATCAAGAGCAGTCTCGCCGGCATGCATGACCTGACCGTCGAGGTGCAGAAGGCCATCAAACGCGAGAGCGCCCAGTTCGCCCGGGTCCTGGCCAACATGGATTCGCTGGTGGTCAACGCGAAGAACCTGAGCGAGACCGAAAAGGCCAAGGTCTCGAGCACGCTGGACAACCTGGAAAGCACCTCGGGCCGGATGAGCAGCATGATGGACGAGCTGCAGACCACGACGACGGCACTCGACAACATCATCACCCGGATCGACCGGGGCGAGGGTACGCTCGGCAAGCTGGTTCAGGATGAAACCCTGTACGAGGACGTGGTCGGGGTGGCCGCGAATATGGACCGCCTGGTGACCAATCTCAACGAACTCGTCGTCGATCTGAAGACTAATCCCCGCCGGTACGTGACTGTCGAGATCTTCTGATCTGGCCGCCCATGCACAGGTATGTAAAGGCGAAACGCGATGGCTTAAGGAATACCATGTAGTAATGCGGGACAAAGACAGGAGCAACAACCCCATGCCCAACGTACTATCGGAAGCGCTGGACGGCTACCTGACCGGCCTCATGCCCGACCGTGACGAGGTGCTGACCGAGATGGAAGAAAAAGCCGCCGCGGAGCGGATTCCAATCGTGGGGCCCCTGGTCGGCCGCGTTCTCCACCAAATGGCCCTGTTGAGCGGCGCGCGCCGCGTGTTCGAAATGGGGTCGGCCATCGGCTATTCGACCATATGGCTTGCCCGGGCGGTCGGACCGGAAGGCCGGGTGTACTACTCCGACGGCAGCGAGGAGAACGCCGCGCAGGCCCGTGCGTTCATCGAGCGCGCCGGTGTGGCGGACCGCGTCGTGATCCAGGTGGGCGACGCGCTGGAATTGCTGGAGCAGGCCGAGGGCAGCTTCGACCTGATCTTCAACGACGTGGACAAGCACGACTATCCCCGTGTATTCGACCTGGCATTGCCGCGCATCCGAAGCGGCGGCCTGCTGATCACCGACAACGTGCTGTGGAGCGGACGCGTGACCGAGCCGTCCGACGACCGGTGGACTTCGGCCATCCAGGCCTACAACCTGAAGGCCTACGGAACCGACGAGGTCTGGACGACGATCATCCCCTTGCGGGACGGGGTGGCCGTGAGCCTGAAGAGGTAAGGTCCGCCGTGCGGATACCCGACAGCCCGTCCGCCGTGCGGATACCCGGCAGCCCGTCCGCCGTGCGGATACCCGGCAGCCCGTCCGCCGTGCGGATACCCGGCAGCCCGTCTGAGCTGGACATCATCTCGATCGGAGAGTGCATGATCGAGATGTTCTGCGAAGGCCCCCTCGCCAGTACCGATACCTATACCCGTACCTTCGCCGGCGACACCATGAACATGCTCGTGGCGGCCTCCCGCCTCGGCGCGAAGACCGGGTACGTCACCCACGTCGGCAACGACCCTTTCCAGGATTTCCTGACCGGAGCGTGGCGTTCGGAAGGGATCGACCTGCGTTGCGCCACCCCGCTGGATCGGCCGAACGGACTCTACTTCATCTCCATCCTGCCCGGCGGCGAAAGGGAATTCACCTACTATCGGGCGGGGAGTGCGGCGAGCTTCCTCGAACCGGCCGACATCGAACCGGACTACATCGCCGGCGCGAAAGTCGTCTATGCCAGCGGCATCACCCAGGCCATTTCGAAGAGCAGCCGGGCGGCCGTGCTCGAAGCCTTCCGTGTTGCGCGCGAACACGACATCGCCACGGCCTTCGACACCAACCTGAGACTGGGCCTTTGGTCCCTGGAGGAGGCGAGGACGGCCCTGGACGAGATCATCCCGTACGTGGACATCCTCCTGCCCAGCGCGCCTGAGGAAAGCGAGGCGCTCTTCGGCACGAACGATGCCCGCGCGGTGATCGGCCGGGCCCGGGAAAGGGGCGTGGGGATGGTCGCGGTGAAGTGCGGCGCGGAAGGCGCCGTGCTCGGGCTGGACGATGGGATCCACGAAATCCCGGCCTACGTACCGGAAAACGTGTCCGATACTTCGGGTGCCGGTGATGTCTTCAACGGCGGGCTGCTGTACGGGCTGACACATGGCATGAGCGCCGTGGAAGCCGCCCGGCTGGGCACCGTCATGGCCGGCCTCAAGGTCCGAGGCCGCGGGGCGACGTATTCCATACCCTCACGGGAAGAGGCCTTCGGCGTGTTTGAGCAGATCGGGGGACAGGCGGGTACGTGAACCGGCCGCGGCCGGCGGGAAGTGCTTTGGCCGGGAAGTGCTTTGGCCGGAAAGTGCTTTGGCCGGAAAGTGCTTCGGCCGGGAAGTGCTTCGGCCGGGAAGTCGCGCGACGAGATTAGCGGGTAGTTCCGGCATCCGACAGTCCTTCCGGGTGCGGGTTTTCCGAATCATCGACTGCTTTCCGTTCACCATCCTCTTCTACGCTACTTTCCGGATTCCCATCCTCGTCGCCGGTTTCACTGTCCGTTTCCTCGTCCACCACGACGTCGTTCTCCCGCATCTCTTCGATGAGGTGATTCACCTTTTCGCGCAGAAAATCGGCCTGGCGTCCCAGTTCGTCCATTTCATCGAGCAGCTTTTCGAATTCCGCGTCGTCCATCGTGGAACCGTTTTCGCGTTTGTCTTTACTGGCCATGATTCGCTCCGGTCAGGACCGTGCGGCAGAGAATGCCGCCGAAACCGGGCGGCGGCGCTATCCGCCGAAGTCGTGCGGCAGAGATTTCCGCTACGCCCGTGTTACGCCCGTGCGTGGACTGCCAAAAACTAAACGTTTGAGTACCTGTTGTCAATAGAAAGCGCCGTGGTACCGGGCGGAACGGCAATCGCGGATTGACGCGAAACCGCTGTATTGTATATTGGACAGTCTTCGATACACGAACCAACCAACCCGGCAGGTGGGCATGGCTTCACGTCGCAGTCCGGCATCCGACTGGTATAAAACCGCCTTTCGTTACGACTACCTGCGGGTGTATCCCCATAGGAACGACGAGGAAGCGCGCCGCCAGGTTGATTTCCTCCTGGAAAGGATGGGATTTCCCGCGTCCTGCGACGTGCTGGATCTCGGTTGCGGCGACGGCCGGCACAGCCTGGAGCTCGCTCGGCGCGGCTATCGCGTGACCGGACTCGACCTGTCAGAAGACCTGCTTGAACGGGCACGCCGCCGCGCGGCGGAAGAAGGTCTGGACATCACGTTCATCCAGGGTGACATGCGCGACCCGCCAGGGATATCCGCCTTTGATCTCGTCGTCAACTTCTTCACCAGCTTCGGTTACTTTCAGGAGGACGGCGAGAACGCCCGGGTCCTCGAAGCCATCGCGCGGTCGCTGCGTCCCGGCGGCCGTTTCCTCATGGATTACCTGAACCGCGAATACGTCATCTCCACGCTCGTCCCGGCCGACAGCCGCACCGTGGAGAGCATGGAAGTAGAGCAGCGGCGCTGGATCACGGGAGATCCGTCGGCGCCAGGCGGTCACGTGCGTATTAATAAGCAGGTACGGATCAGGGAAGATGGCGCGGAGCGAAGCTACGACGAATCCGTGAGGATGTATACGCTGGACGAACTCGCCGACATGATGGACCGGGCTGGTTTGACGGTCACGCAGACCTATGGCGATTTCGACGGCAGTCCTGTCGGCGCCGACCTGCCGCGGAACATCCTGCTAGGGCAGGCCGGGCCGGCCAGACCGGCCGGGCAGACCAGACCGGTCGAATCTGCCGGGCAGGCCAGCTTGTCCGAGCCAGCCGGGCAGGCCAAACCGGCCAGCGAATCGGAAGCGCGCGCTGACGCCCCCGCCCGAGACGAGAAGAACGCCAAGCCATGTCCGTGATCACGCTTCTTACCGACTTCGGCCACCGCGACGCTTTCGTGGGAACCATGAAAGGGGTCATCCTGGGCATCTGCCCTGCGGCCCGGATCGTGGATCTGTCCCACGGGATCGCGGCTCAGCGGATCGACGAAGGCGCTTTCACCCTGCGCACGGCCTATGGCTATTTCCCCGATGGCACGGTGCACGTGGCGGTCGTCGACCCCGGAGTGGGCGGCGAGCGGAGGGCCCTGATCGTGGAAACGCCCCGGTACCGCTTCGTCGGCCCGGACAACGGCGTCTTCGCCCACGTGTACGCCAGTGAGCCCGATCTCCGCGTCGTTTCCGTGACCGAGACCCGGTACATGCTTCCGGACATCAGCAACACGTTTCACGGACGGGACGTCTTCGCGCCCGTGGCGGCTCACCTGGCCCTTGGCCGGCCCGTTTCAGACTTCGGCCCCGAAATCGCCGATTACCACGTAGGGTCCGTCACCGGTCCGACGGTCCGCGAAGACGGGATCACGGGTCACATATTGCATATCGACGGATATGGCAATATAATAACGGATATCGACGAGACCCTCTTCCTGGAGACGACCCGGGAGAAGCGGTTCAGGATCACGTTGTCCGATCTGACGCTGGACCGAGTCTGCGCATCCTACGACGAGGCGGCCGGCGGCGCGGCCCTGGCGATTCTGGATAGCGCGGGATTGCTCGAGATCGCCGTCAACGGGGGCAACGCGGCCGAAACCCTGGGCGTGTCGACCGGAGACCGCATCGACGTGGAAGTGGAACGGTGAACGGCATTCGATCCGAACGTACTGATAACACAGATTGATTCCTGGCAAAGGCAAGACAGGCGTACCCAAGGGAACAACCCGCAGACCGGAGACCGAACATGTCCGACATGTACCAGCCAAATGAATCCTTTCGCGACAAGGCGCACCTGAAGAGCCTGGAGGAATACCAGCGGGAATACGAACGGTCCGTCGCCGATCCAGAGGCTTTCTGGGCCGAGCAGGCGGAGTCCTTCCACTGGTTCAGGAAGTGGGACCGGATCCGGTCCTACAATTACGACATGAGAGAGGGGCCCATATCCATCAAGTGGTTCGAAGGCGGCCGGACGAACATCGTGCACAACTGCATCGACCGCCATCTCGAGACACGGGGCGACCAGACGGCCATCATTTGGGAAGGCAACGAACCGGGCGAGGACGCCAGGCTCACCTACCGGGAACTGCACGAGCAGGTCTGCAGGTTCGCCAACGTGCTCAAGTCGCGGGGCGTCGGGAAGGGCGACCGTGTATCCATCTACCTGCCCATGATTCCCGAGCTGGCCGTGGCCATGCTGGCCTGCGCCCGCATTGGCGCGGTGCATTCCATCGTGTTCGGCGGGTTCTCGGCCGACTCGCTGTCGGACCGTATCGTGGATTCCACCTGCAAGACCGTCATCACGACCAACGGGACCCACCGGGGCGACAAGCCGGTCTTCATGAAGCCGGTGGCCGACGAAGCCATGGCGTCGGCGGAAAAGGAAATGAGCGAGCCGGTCACCACCTGCATCGTGGTCGATCGGGTCAAGGACGATCCCGATTTCGCGTTTCCCATGCAGGAAGGCCGGGATTTCTGGTGGCATGAGCTCATGGCCGACGCCGATAGCGAGTGCCCCTGCGAGGAAATGGACGCCGAGGATCCCCTGTTCATTCTCTACACCTCGGGGTCCACGGGCAAGCCGAAGGGCGTGCAGCATACCGTCGGTGGGTACATGGTATATACGGGGGTCACCCACCGCCTGGTATTCGACTACCATGACGGTGACATCTATTTCTGCGGCGCCGACATCGGCTGGGTCACGGGGCATTCCTACATCATCTACGGTCCCCTGGGCAACGGAGCCACGACCATCATGTTCGAGGGCATACCGACTTACCCGGCGCCGGACCGCTGCTGGGAAATCATCGAGAAATACGGCGTCAATCAGTTCTACACCGCGCCGACGGCCATCCGCGCACTGGCCCGGGAGGGCGAAGACTGGCCCGGGAAACACCCCATGCCTACGCTGCAGCTTCTGGGCACGGTGGGCGAGCCCATCAATCCCGAGGCCTGGCGCTGGTACCACGTGAACGTGGGCAAAGAGCGGTGTCCCATCGTGGACACCTGGTGGCAGACGGAGACCGGCGGGATCATGATCTCCCCGCTGCCAGGGGCCATTCCGACCAAACC
>CAZZNP010000148.1:0-6677 GCA_964655785.1 uncultured Gemmatimonadota bacterium | reverse complement strand
TCGACGAGGCCATGGTCAATAGAGCCATGGACGCCTTTCACGAAGCGGGCGGACTGATCGTCATACGCGATCAGGGCCACATCGAACCTGCCGATCTCCAGGAGTTCGTGACCCGCTTCGGGACGCCGGAAGGCAACGAGAAATACGACCCGGCATTCCTTGTACCCGGAAACCCGGACATTCTGCGCATCGGGAACACGAGAGAAAACGGCCGGTACACCTCCCTCTTCATCCAGGCGGACCCGCCACCGCTGCTGTGGCACATGGACGATTCCTTCCGCCATCCACAGCCGATCGGTTCCTGCCTGTTCTGCCTCCGCACGCCCCCGGAGGGCGGTGAGACGGGCTTCGCGGGGATGACCGCGGCCTACGAGGACCTGCCGGAAGACGTCAAAGAACGCATCGCGTCCATCCGGACCGTCCATTCCTACAATCATCTCAACGAACTGCTCAGGAAAAAGAATCCGCATCGGCCTCCGCTCAGCGAGGCGCTCCTCGAGCAGTTTCCCCCGATCGTGCGTCCCCTGGTCGCCCGGCACCCGGAGACCGGCCGGAAGTCGCTTTACCTGCCCCTCTGCCACATCGAATCCGTCGAAGGCATGGAAAAGGCGGAAGGCGAGGCGCTGCTGAAGGGCCTGCAGGCCCATGCGACCGGAGCAGACTACACTTATATGCACCAGTGGCGACCGGGCGACCTGGTGGTCTGGGACAACCGGTGCACGCTGCACGCCCCGACGCCCTTCGACGAAAGCCGCCATGAGCGGCTCATGTACCGGTTGACCTTCGGCGGACGCCAAATCGCCGGATTCTGATCCAGGGCGTAACTTGAGGTCGCGGTGGTCGGCTTGGTCGCGGCCGTGACCGATTCGCAAGGAGATCGCCGGTTTCTGATCCGCGGCGCCGGATTCTGATCCGTCGCGGCGGCGGAAGGACATGCCGGTCCCCGCTAACCGGTTAATTTAAGGGATTCGCGCATCATGTCGCACAAAGTACCTTACCGGCAGTGGGGGCAGGACCTGGACGCGCAGTCGGTCCAGCAGATGGAGCGGGCCTGTTCCCTGCCCGTGGCCCTGGCGGGCGCGCTCATGCCGGACGCCCACGTGGGTTACGGCCTGCCCATCGGCGGCGTTCTGGCTACCGACAACGCGGTCATTCCCTACGCCGTAGGCGTCGACATCGCCTGCCGGATGAAGCTGACCGTCCTGGACCTGCCGCTGGACACCTTGCGGCATGACCGGGGTAAGGACCGGCTGAAAAAGGCCATTTCCGCGGAGACACGCTTCGGCGTGGGGTCCAGTTTCAAGAAACGCCGCAGCCACCCGGTCCTCGACCGGAACTGGTCCGTCTCTCCCGTGACCCGGAAGGCCAGGGACAAGGCATGGAGCCAGTTGGGCACCAGCGGGAGCGGCAACCATTTCGTCGAGTTCGGTGAACTTACGCTGAACGAGCCGTTGAAAGGGCTGGATACCGGCAGATACCTCGCCCTGCTCTCCCACAGCGGCAGCCGGGGGACCGGCGCCATGGTCGCCGCCCATTACAGCAGGCTGGCCATGTCCCTGCGCCCCGAGCTAACCAGGGAGCAGCGGCACCTCGCGTGGCTGGACCTGGACACCGAACCCGGCCAGGAGTACTGGGCAGCCATGGAGCTCATGGGCCATTACGCGGCGGCCAACCACGCCTGCATACACCGCCACATGGCCGGCCACCTGGGCGCGGAAGTGTTGCTGGACCTGGAGAATCACCATAACTTCGCGTGGAAGGAAAGGATCTCCGTACCCGGTCAGGGACCGGACCGGAAAGCCGTGGTGCACCGGAAGGGCGCCACACCGGCAGGCCGGGGGGTGCTGGGCATCATACCCGGGTCCATGGCGAGTCCGGCCTTCGTGGTCCGGGGGAAGGGAAGCCGCGGCGCCATGAATTCGGCCGCCCACGGCGCCGGACGCGTGATGAGTAGAAAACGGGCGATCAGGAGCCTGAACTGGCATGACGCCAACCGGCTGCTCAGGAAGCAAGGCGTCACGCTCATGTCCGCAGGTCTCGACGAAGTCCCCTTCGTATACAAGAACATAGAGGAAGTCATGGCGGCGCAGACCGACCTGGTGGAAGCGGTGGCCCGCTTCGAACCCAGGCTGGTGAAAATGGCGCCCCACGGCGAACGTCCCGAGGACTGATAAACATGAAAATCTCGAACGTCGAAGCTTTCGCGATTAGAATCCCGCGAGAAGAAGGCAGTCCGGAAGCGCTTGGCGGAGCGTCCACCGCACCCGGCGGTACCTCCGCGTCCGACGAATCCATTGCACCCGGCGATTCATCCACACCCGGCGATTCATCCACACCCGGCGATTCATCCGCGTATTTCGTTCCGGTGAACAGGCACGCCCTCAAATCCAACCTGCACGAGACCCTGGTGGTGCGGATAACCACGGACACCGGACTGACGGGGTACGGTGAAGGACAGAGCCCCGTTTCCCCCGACACCCCGCGGACTATCGTGGATGACCTGTGCGGGCCCATGCTGGCCGGCGAAGATCCATTCGACGTGGAATTCCTCTGGCAGCGCCTTTACGAAGGCTTGCGGGAACGGGGCCACCCGACGGGTTTCTTCATCGACGCACTGGCCGCGTGCGACATCGCCCTGTGGGACCTGCAGGGCAAGGCTCTGAACCTCCCGGTGCACAAACTGCTTGGCGGGCGGTTTCGCGACCGGATCGAACTATACGCGGGATGTGCCGGGCGGGATCCGGACGCGGCTGCCGATCGGGCGGAAAGACTCGTTGCCGCGGGATATCGAGGAATGAAACTCTCACCGGCAAGCGACCGAAGAGGTACCGTCGCCATCGCCGCTGCCGTCCGCGAGCGGGTCGGACCGGACATCGCCGTCATGGTGGACGTCCACACCGAATTCGACGTGGCCGAGGCGATCAGGCTAGGACGTGAGCTGGAAGCGCTGGACATCTACTGGCTGGAAGCGCCCACCCTTCCCGAAGACCTGGCCGGACACGCAGCCGTGACCCAGGCGCTGGACATGCACGTCGCCAATGGAGAGTGGTACCGGACCCGTTACGAAATGAAAGAGGCCTTCGACAAACGGACCTGCGACGTGGTGATGCCCGATATCGGGCGAACGGGACTTTCCGAAGGGAAACGCATCGCCGTGCTCGCCGACACCTACAACATCCCCGTGTCACCACACATCGGCGGCGGCGGCCTGCTGTCCATCGCCGCGACGATCCAGCTCTCCGCGGCCATCCCGAATTTCCTGGTCATGGAGCACGGCCACGAGTCCTACCCCACGAGGTGCAGCTACGCGCTGGAGGCCCCGCAACCGGAAGACGGCGCGTTTCCGGTAACGGACCAGCCCGGACTGGGCGTAACGATCGACGATGCAGCGCTGGAACGGTTCGCCGGAACCGGATAGGCGACTGAGGCGGCCTGGACGAATCCGTGGTCTGTACAAAAGCGCGGCGGGACGATTCCGTGGCGGGACGAATCCGTGGAGGAACGGCTTGCCCTTTTTCAGGTAACCAGAATCAGACGGCAGGCGCCGTCCTTCAACTTGGACCAAATCAGTCCAGTGCGGATTTAAGCCAGTCCCAGAGGCCGGGATTGTCCGGGTGATCCTCCGCCTTGCGATCCGTGTCCCTGAAATATCCGTTCATCCAGGTCAGGTTTGACCAGACTTCCATGCCGAGGCGGTTGGGCAGGAGGGTCGGGCTGTAGAAATCGGGTTTCCAAAGGCGGTGCTCCACGGGAAACCAGAGGAAGATCCCGCCCACGTCCTCCACGAGCCGGCGTTCGGCGGCGTGGTAAATGGCGTACCTTTCTTCGGGCGGCCCCATGAATTCGTTGCCCTCGTGAATCAGCCGTTCAAAGGTGTCGTCGTGCCAGGCGTGGCGCCCCCTCGATCGCCAGAGTCCGAGCAGATTGGCCGGATCCGGGAAATCCTGGCTATAGGCCACAAGGGCCAGCGTCACTTCGTGGTTGTTCAGGCCGTCGGTGAACACCTTGCGTTCGATGACCCTGACCCCGACCCGCACGTTCAGCGCTTCGGCGAGCATGGCCTGGATGGCTTCAGCGGGCAGGCGGGTCGCCTGTGAATCGTGGGCGCGGATCCAGATATCGACCTGGGGAAACCCCTTGCCGTCGGGATATCCGGCTTCTGCCATCAACTGCCTGCCGCGGGCGGGATCGTAGGGCAGCATTTCCCGGAAGACTTCCGGCCTCGAACCGGGAAAACCGGGAGCCAGCATGCTGTAGGCCGCCACGCCCACGTCCTTCAGGGCGGAGTCCATCAGGGCCGTCCGGTCGATGGAATGGGCGAAGGCCTGCCGTACGCGCAGGTCGTCGAAGGGCGGATTGTACGTATCCATGGTCATGTAGAACGTAACGAAGTTGACCATGGAATGCAGCTGGCGGCCGAGTACCGGGTCGCTCTTGACCCTTCCCAGGGACGCCTGCCCGTTCAGGAGGATCATGTCCACCTCGTCGGCCGTGTATGCCGACAGCATGAGCGGCACGGCCGACTGGGAGAATACCCGGACGATCACCTGGTCGAGCAGGGGCGGCATCGAACCCCGGTACATCGGGTTGGCGTCCAGGACGATGACCTCGTTCTTTCGCCATTCCGTAACCTTGAACGGACCGGATGATACATGGGTCTCCGCCCGGGTGGACCACTCGTCCCCGTACTTGGCCACCGCGTGTTCCGGCGAAGCCCAGCTCATGATGAGATTGTAGGGCAGGTAGGGCACGGGCTGCTCGGTATGCACGGCCAGCGTCGTATCGTCTATGGCCTCCACGCCCAGCGAATCGACGGGCAACTGCCGGCCGACGACGGCGCTCCAGTTCTTTATAATGCGGTAATGCCACTCGAAGTCGTAGGCGTTCTCCGGGTCGGCCCCCCGGCGGAAGGTAAAGACGTAGTCGTGGGCGTTGAAGGGCCGGCCGTCGTCCCATTGCATCCCGGACCGCAGGTGGAACAGCCACGTGTTTCCGTCCGGCGTGGCCTCCCAGGATTTGGCGGCGGCCGGCACCAGATCGTAGTTATGGTCCTGGCGGACCAGCGGTTCGGCAACGAGATTGGTGGCCGGGCTGCGTTTGTAGATGGTCTTGAACCATTCCATGTACGTCCCGTCCATCTCGAAGAACCGCAACCGCTGCCGCTCCGGCGGCGCGGCGTCTTCGGGAAGCTCCTGGCCGATGGAGTTGACCCGCTGGGCGTACGCGTCCAGGGCGGACAGGCACGCGAGCAGCAGTAAACATGGTATGATACGATGCATAGGTAGATTCAGGAGATAAAGCCAGCGTATATAATCCGGCAAGGGCTAGCCAAACCCGGCAAGGATTAGCCAAACCCGGCAAGGGTTAACCAAACCCGGCAAGGGTTAACCAAACCCGGCAAGGGTTAACCAATCCAGCGAAAAAACCACAGTACCTATTCTATATCACCGGCAACAGGCCAAATGTCAATGGATTCACCCGGTTCATCCGCTCATACAGACGCACCAGCCGATCTTCAATGTGGGAGCCGATGATGCAAGTTCGCGGGAGACCGGGAAGGCTTCACAGATGATCGTAACTTATTGGGCATCTCACAATACCTTCCCATTGAAATGAGAAACGGTGAACGTCAGTCGAAATCGGTATGTTGGACTATTAGTCTATGTAATGGGAACTTCATCCAAGTGTAAACAAAGGGGGTCGTAGTTGTTGACGGACTAAAGTTGAATAACCGCCGAGTCAAGTCTTCTTCGCAATATCAATCAGGCGCGGATCGGAGGAACTCTTGAGCATTCGTGGGCGTAGTGCGGGGAAGGGTCGGGTGCCTAATGGGTCCGATTAAAGCTTCCAGCCGATTTTTCGAGCCCTTTCTTGTATGTTATCCAAGCCTCGGTTTACTTGCTCGAGTTGGTTGTCGATATCTTCCATCCTTTGTAGTTCTGCGAGCATAGCACGCTTCAGTGCTTCTGCCTCTGATTCGTGTATCTTTATCTGTTTGTCCATTGTTTTTCTCCTTCTAACGGTTATGAGTTTGTTTTCTAGCAGCTTCGCTTTCTTATCTAATAGTTGTTGGTGAAGCTCTTGAAGTTCTGTTAAGTCAATCATCG
This sequence comes from uncultured Gemmatimonadota bacterium, assembly GCA_964655785.1. Classification (GTDB taxonomy): domain Bacteria; phylum JAAXHH01; class JAAXHH01; order JAAXHH01; family JAAXHH01; genus JAAXHH01. The sequence continues at coordinate 570 of CAZZNP010000148.1, read as the reverse complement.
GATTTCGATTCTGATTTCCGCTTTAAGAACTCCCACTCTTCTGGTGGAAGCGTATTGTCAATAATCTGCGCTAAGTTCCCTGGCGTGGTGAGTATCGGTGTCGGCATTGGATATTCTACCAGTCGACTAAGAGGCCATTTGAATGAAGGTTTGTTTTTGACTTCACAATAACCCAATAATGTAATACAACAAGGATTCGTGATAGTGTCAATAATTAACGTGGAATCACACCCAAAGGTAAACAAAGTTTAATAATGCACCAAAATATGCACTGTGATAATGACAACTAAATGCCTAAAGTTTCCCGGTTCGTTAACACAATCCAAGTCTAGCCGACTACTCGCTGAGATTGTTGATTACGATTGGTACTGAAGAACGAAAGTGTCGTGATGGACAAAACACAAATCACCCGTAAAAACCATTATGTCCCAATCTGGTACCAGAAGGGTTTTATTGTAGGAACGAGAAACACTCTCCAGTACTTGGACCTCAATCCCAATAAGATCAAGCTTCCTAACGGTCGCATTTTCACTGCTAAAGAGCTTCGACTTCAGTCACCAAAGAGATGTT
>CAZZNP010000147.1:0-6797 GCA_964655785.1 uncultured Gemmatimonadota bacterium | reverse complement strand
CCGAAAGGATCCAGCATGCGCCCGAGCAAGGTCCTCTCCAAGCTCCGTTCCTCCGGCTTCGTCCGGATGGCGGGACTCGGCCATTACCTGCCATTCTATATCCGCTACGCCGCTCATTTCAAGTACGACGGCCTGTGGTTCGACCTGGAGCACCGTGCCATGGATTCCAGGGAGGTGCAGTCGATCCTGGCCATGTGCCGACAGCACAACATCGACTGCATGGTGCGTCCGCCGACCCTGGAAAGGACCCGGCTGTACCGGTACCTGGAAGACGGCGCCACCGGATTCATGATTCCCTTCATGTCGACGGCTGATATCGCGCGCCACGTCGTCGACTGCACGAAGTTTCCGCCCCTGGGCAACCGGGGTATCGATGGCGCCGGTATCGACGGCGATTTCGGTATCGAGGTGTGGAAGGAGGGGACCACCTACTATGAGGACGCCAACCGGGAAACTTTCATCGTGGGCCAGATCGAAACCGTGGAAGGCCTGCGCAACGTGGACGCCATCGCGGCTGTCGAAGGCATTGACGTGGTCTTCATCGGTCCCGCCGACCTGACCCATCGCCTGGAAACCGACCCCAACGTCAACTGGACGCTGGACGACGCAATTTCGCGGGTGTCGGAAGCGGCCGAACGCCACGGCAAGGCCTGGGGAATCACTGCGGGTACCCCCGAGCAGGTGGCGAACTACCGTGGCCTGGGTGCGAGCCTGGTACCATGGGGCGGAGATTTCAACCTGATGAAGGTACTTGAGCAATGCAGCAAGGACCTGGACGCGATTCCGGGTGCCTGACCGGAAGGGCAGTGATCTTTAATTGAACTATAGGTGGACACAGGTGACTGCCAGCGCGCCCTTCGCGCCGCGCGATGGAGCGGGGGCGCTGGTATTCGATGGGGCCATGTGGCTGCTCGGCGGCTGGAATCCACGGGACAAGGTCCATTTCCCCCTGACCTGCAGCAATGACGTCTGGCGGTCCACTGACGGGCGCGACTGGTCGCTGGTAAAACCCAATACCTACCTGAACGACACATTCGACCCGAAGAAGGACTGGGCGGGGCGGCATACGGGCGGATACGCCGTACACGACGGCGCCATGTGGCTGGTCGGCGGCGATGCGAACCAGGGGTATCACCAGGGCGATGTCTGGGCGTCCGTTGACGGTCGTGACTGGCATTGCGTGCTGGACGAGGCCTTTGGCGAGGTGCCCTGGACGCCTCGCGTGTTGCACGGAACGGCGGCATTTCAGGGCAAGCTATGGGTATGGGGCGGCCAGACCATGCCTGGCTTCGCCGGCGGGCCGGACCGCTTCTACGATGATGCGTGGGTTTCGGCAGACGGAAAGGCGTGGACGAAGCTAGAACCGAAGGGACCCCGGTGGGCGTCCCGGGGGATGGTGGGCGGCAGTGTCGTTCATGACGGACGCCTCTGGATCCTCGGCGGAGGAACGTACGAGACGCCGGATACGCCCGAGCGCACGTTCCACAACGATGTATGGAGTACTACTGACGGCGTCCATTGGATTTGCCACAACCCTAACGCACCGTGGTCGCCTCGCCAGTACCATGGTACGGCGGTATTCGACGGAAGAATGTGGGTGCTGGGAGGTTGGAACCGCGAGGACCTGAGCGACGTCTGGTATTCGTCGGACGGCAATGCCTGGTTCGAAGTGCCTGAGGTACCCTGGCCGGCCCGCCATGCGACCAGCGTTTTCGTATACGACGAAGCACTCTGGATCGCGGCAGGCAGTCACATGGTCTCAGACGTGTGGAAGCTGGAGCGGGACTGAAGAAATCCGGTATCGTGAAGCCACGGGTACAGGGAGATAGTATGGTCGAACAGAATCAGACGCCCCTGCTGACGCCCGACGAGAAGTGGCAGTTCGAACTGCAGGGATACCTGCTGCTGCCCGGTGTCGTTCCGGACACTGACCTGGCTGTGATGCGGCCGGTCCTGGACGGCTGGCTGGCCGCGGACGAGAAGGACCTGCCCGCGCCGCTCAAGCGCGGGCGACAGGAGCCGAACAAGACCCATATCGGCCACATCCACTACGGCCACGAGGTATTTCAGCGGCTCAACATGAATCCGGAGATCATCCGCGTGGTAGCCGGGCTGACCTGGGGGTGCCCCCGGCTGATGCACTGCGTCTTCACCCACATGGTCAAGGGACCCGAGGAACTGCGTTTCCATCGGGATGACGACGGAGTCAAGGCGTCCCACGGGTTCCGCAATCCGAACAACGATTTCCAGGTGGCCGACGGCGAGATATACTGCAGCCACCTGGCCACGTGGATCGCCCTGGCCGACGTTCCGGCGGGGACGGGATTCTGCCTGGTGCCGGGAAGTCACAAGTCCACGGTCCCGGAACCGGCCGGACTGCCCGTCGAGCACGACCCGCCCGTGTCCATCACGATACCCATGAAGGCGGGCGACGTGGTCGTCTTTTCCACGCGGCTCCTGCACAATGCCAGTCCGTGGACCGAGGTCTACCCCCGCCTGAACATATTCCAGCGGTACGTCTTCAGCTGGTTCTTCGACCTTCCCCACCTGTATCCGCTGGAAGATCACCGCGACAAGCTTTCGGACGACATGTACGAACTTGAGAAGATGACGCGCGACGAGAAGCAGGTCGTCCGACGGGTCCGTGAGATGCTGGCCGGCTCGTAGGGGCAAATCACGGCAATATGGCGCAATCCGTGCCTTCTGACTGTCAATTTCTCCTATCTGGCCGGCGCCAAGGCGTGAACCCGGCCGGCTCGAACCAGTGCCTCGCGCTACGCCTTGAAGCCGGCTCGAACCGGTGCCTCGCGCTACGCCTCGTGCACGATCGTGTTTACCCGATGCGCCTCGATGTAATCCCGGTCGATCTCGGCGCCCAGGCCCGGGCCCTGCGGGACGGGAACGCATCCGTGCTCATCGATGTTCTCCAGTTCATCCGTATATTCGGGCGCGTAGACAGGGGGCTTGGTCTTCTTGATTCCGGGATGTACGAGCCCCAGTTCGTAGTAGTTGCTGTTGCGGACGGATGCCATGATGTGCCGGTGGGCGAGCCCGCCGCCGTGGAGTTCCACGTCCAGCCCGAGACCTTCGGACGCGTGGGCGATCTTCATCACGCCGGTGATGCCGCCGTCCTCGTAGACTCCGGACCGCACGAAATCCGTTCCCCCGTTGACGACGAAATCGACGTGCTGCTCGAGGCCGAAGATATGCTCGGTCTGCAGGATCGGCGTGGTGATGTGTTCCCGCAGCTTCTTGTGGCCGAATATGGACACGCCGCCGTCCTTGTAGGGATCCTCCAGCCAGAAGAACCCGGCTTCGTCGCAGGCACGGCCCACCTTCAGCGCGTCCGCCCAGGTATTGTATTCACACGCTGGATCGATCATGAGATCCATGTCGTCACCGACCCGCTTGCCCATGACTTTTACGTTCGCGACCTCCCGCTCTATGGGCGCGTTGCCCCAACCGTGTATCTTGAAGGCGCGGTAACCCAGGTCCCGGCACTGCTCGGCGAAATCCGCGAAGGCTTCGGGCGTGTGCAGGCCGCCGTTCTCGTCGCCGTGATACGTGCTGGCGTAGGCGGGCAGGGAAGTCCGGTAGCCGCCCAGCAACTGGTAGACGGGCGCGTTGTAGTACTTGCCCGCGAAATCCCAGAGCGCCACGTCGACCGCGCTTATTTGGGTCCGGTCGGTGTGCCGGAGGCCGCGCTTCAGGTCGTTGTAGATCTTCTCCCGCTCAAAGGGATTGCTGCCCAGCAGGTACTGGACCGCGGCGCCCGACGGCGAAGGGCCGCCCAGGTATTCCCCGACTATACCCAGGTTGGTGTGTATCCGCAACAGTCCGCCGCCGAGTGTGCGTCTGCCGCCCTTCTCATAGACCATATTGAATCCATTGTAGTCCACGCCCATGTTTTCCACGGTGTATTGGAAGACGATGGTTTCAATTTTGGTGATTCGGGGATTCGTGCCGTTTTCTCCCATTTTCTCATCCTCTCTTAGTTGTTAATCTACTTTGGAATAAATAATACGTATCGTACTAAATCGATTACGTATACTGGTGCAGTGCCGATTGTCGCGTAACCGGGTGATCCTCCTATTGGCACATTCACTTCCGGATCAGCAATCTCATCTTTCCTGTTTTTCGGCCGTTTTCTTCAATCCACCTGTTTTTCTTATCTTTTGGTTCATTCAGATTCAATAATACGATTCGTACTAAATCGATAGAGTTGATTGTCGCGTGATTCTTCCGTAGATACATTCATCTCCCGCAGGCACATAACATCTCAGGATGCTCCATCCCGTTTCCCATGCAGTCCGTCCGGTCCGTTTTTACCAGTCCGTTTTCTTTCAATGTTGCTTTTAGTGCGCAGCACAATAGTACTAAACGTAATAAAAATTAAAGAACTATTATATAACGACTCAAAATTCTGCGATCTTAAACGCCTGATCAGCGGCTTCCGAAGGGCACTGAAAATCCCGTTCACCAGGTCCCGTTCACCGCACCTTCCTGATGTCCCGAATGGCGCCGTAGGGCACGCCGGTTATCTCCACCATTTCTTCGGCCCGGATCACCGTTTCCGCGACCTCGTCTTTCAGGTCGTCGGGATAATACACTTGCCCCTTTCGCACAGTGAGGTGCGGGGTGATCATCCGCACACCGGTTTCCTGCCGGCCGTGGGCGTCGGTAAAGGTAAACTGACCCTCTTCCAGGCTGAAAACGGCTATATCAGCAACGCTTCCGGCCCTGAGCGTTCCGATTTCGTCCAAACGGTTCAGAACGCTAGCGGGACTCATGGTCGTCTGGCGGACTATCTCCTCGAAGTCCAGTCCCATGTTCAGCAGTTTCGACGCAGTTTCGGGAAGGCTGTACACTGGCGATTTCAGGCTGTAGACGTGCAGGTCCGTGCTGATCACATCGGACAGAAAACCCAGTTCGACTGCCCGTTTCGCGATCCCGTAATGAAAGCTCCCGGCGCCGTGGCCCAGGTCGAAGAACACGCCGCGTTTTCTCGCGTCGTAAACCTCCGGGATCACCCTATCGTCGCCGCCGAGGATATGATCTCCCTTGCCCTGGTAGCAGTGGGTCACGATATCGCCCGGACGAAGCAGTTCCAGAATACTCGGCAGGGCGACCCCTTTGTCGATATGCACCATGACCCGGGTGCCTGCCATCTCGGCGGCTTCGATGGCCCGCCTGAGAGGTTCCACGCCGTGACTTCCCACCTGGAATACCCCCTGCCGGACCTTCACGCCAACGCAATGTTGCGGCCACATCGAAATAACCCGGGCCGTGTGCTCGGGATCGGCGTTGTTGATGTCCTCCATTTCGCCGCGCATTGCGTTCAGGAGTCCGATGCTGCTGATATGGACGAAGGTGAGCACTTCGGTCCGGGACGGTTCGATGATGTACTCGAGAAAACCGCGCAGGTTGGTCCATCCCGGGCTCCCGGCGTCCACGATGGTTGTTACCCCGGTGGCCAGGCAGAGGGCGTCGGCTTTGATGCCGAAGGTCGTGGCGCCGGCGTAGACATGGGCGTGCAGGTCGATCCATCCCGGCGTCAGATATTTGCCCGTTACGTCGATGGTCGTGTGGGCGCCGGCTTCGAGATGATCGGAAACCGCGGCTATTTTGCCGTTTCTGATCCCGATGTCGCCCTTTCCGTTCTTCTGCTGGGACGGATCGACGATCGTCGCCCCCGAAAGAACCAGGTCGAAAGCCATAAAAGCCCTCCGAATTGATACTAAATGAACGCTTCGGTCTTGCTGTCCTTCTCAGCGCGTGTTTATTGACATTTGCAGAGTATAACCATATCGTTTTCACGTATCAATGGCCTTAACGTGGTCCGGTCAGGCCACCTGATGGACTTAACCTGATCCGACACCTGATGGACTTAACCGCGCCCCATGGACATAATCTGGTCCAACCACCTCAAGGATACGCGCCATGGCGACCGGCTTGACCGATCACCAGATCAAACAGTATCTCGAAGACGGCTTCCTGCCCATCGAAAAACTGTTCGACCCCGCTGCACTCGATCCTCTGATTGCTGAGTTGAACGAAGTCGTCGACGGATGGGCGGAAAGGTACTACGCGGACGGCAGACTGGCGGACCGGTTCACGGATGAGCCTTTTGAGCGCAGGCTTTACCTGATTCACGAAGCGATGGACGGATGTTGCAGTGAACTGATGGAAGCCGTACTGGGCAAACGAAAGACCGCGGGCATGTTCCATGTCATGACGCTGCCCGGGATACTCGACGTGGTCGAATCCCTCATCGGCCCGGAGATCCTCGTCCATCCCCAGTTCAATTCCCGGGCCAAGCTCCCTGACAAGGTTTCCATCGTTGACTGGCATCAGGACATCGGCTTTTTGGATCCGGACGTGATGCAGACCTTCATGGTGAATTTCTGGCTGCCGCTAGTAGATACGAACGGACAAAACGGCTGCCTGGAGGTGATCCGCGGCAGTCATCGCAGCGATCGGCTTCCGTTTGAGGATTCGCCTGAAAATATCGACCCGGAAGCCCTGCCCGCCGGCGAGCGAGTATCCTGCCCCATCCCAAGGGGCGGCGTGCTTCTGCTGCAGCACACCACGGTGCACCGGTCCGCGCCGAATTTTTCGGACCGCATACGGTGGAGCCTGGATATCCGGTACAGCGACTGGCGAAAGCCTACCGGAAGGGACGACGTCCCGGGGTTTATCGCCCGCAGCCGGTCGCATCCTGAGAAAGTCGCAACCGGCCACGAGGCATGGCGGCGGTTGTTCGAGAAGGAATGATTCATGGATGAACCGGCTGACAT
>CAZZNP010000146.1:4082-6823 GCA_964655785.1 uncultured Gemmatimonadota bacterium | reverse complement strand
TCCCTTAAAACAATCTCGTGCTTATCTTACCCATACCAAACAGCGAGGAACCAAAAAGGACAATGAAATCCACTCCGAGAACGCTGGATTTACAATTGGGCGACCTTTGATCAAACGTGGTGTGTATATTGATTACCTGATATCGAAACCGAGCAGAAGTTAATACTGGAGGAGACCTGATTGTGTCTGAGGAGAAATTGGATTATTATAGAATAGACGGATTATACCATTTTACCCATTTAGACCACATACAAACTATAGTTAGAGACGGGCTTCTCTCGCATAACAGCGCACACAAACGTGGCGTTGTTCAACACGACATTTCCAATTCCGACGTACAGGACCTGCGAGCCCAACGTTTCATCGGAGAACGGCCTTTGCATGACTATGTACCATTGTATTTCAATCCGAGAAATGCGATGTTGTACCAGATATTTCAGGAATTCACGTTAAAAAACATTGTTATTCTTCGCATTTCACGCAATCTGATGTTGCAACAGGGCGTATGGTTCACCGATGGAAACGCCGCAAATAACCCTACATCTTCATACGACAGCATAGAGGATCTTGACAAACTTGATTGGGAATGTATACGGGCACAATACTGGACGGAATATGAAGACGGGAAAAGAAAATGCATGGCAGAGATTCTGGTTCCAGGTAAAATCTCCGCTAACTTTATCAAACGCCGGTCAAACTTTTTTGTTCAGGACCAGGAAGCAAAAACCAGAATAGAAAGAGCTATTCCGTCCGCGCGCGTTACCATTGACAAGCATATGTTTTTCAGTTGATTCGGATTGCGTTTCGAAGTAAGAGAATCACGACGACGGAATACGCAATAGGTCTCCACCTTGATCTAGCTGATGGGTAAACAAGGGAAGATGTCATGACGAACAATGATGAGACAAGCCTGGATCTTTCTGGTACCGAACCTCCGCGTGTCAAAACCGTGAGGGGCAACATCTTCACAAGCGAATGCCAGACCTTGGTGAACACCGTCAATTGTCAGGGTGTCATGGGCGCCGGCATCGCGCTGGAATTCAAGCTGCGAATGCCGGAAATGTACGATCAGTATGTCGAAATCTGTAGAAAAGGGCAAATCGACATAGGCAGGTCGTGGTTGTATAGACCGCCGCCGGGTTCGCGCCAGGACCGGTGGGTGCTGAATTTCCCTACAAAACGCCACTGGCGGTACCCATCCAAATTCCAATACCTGGAAGCCGGTCTCGAAGAATTCCTTGGTACATACGAGAACGAGGGCATCGAATCAATCGCTTTTCCTATCCTCGGCGCTTCCAATGGCGGCCTCGACGAGGAAGAATCACTGTCCCTTATGCGGAATAATCTGAAACGCTGCGACATCCCTGTAGAGATATACCGTTACGACCCCACCGCGACAGATGACCTTTTCCGGGATTTTCGGCGAAAGATGCTGTCTGGATCTGATGCAACAAGTATGGCTAGGAATATGGGTATACGCGTTGATCGTTTGAGTAGCATCTTAAACACCCTGAACGAGCCGGACAGTCCCGTCAGATCGCTCAGCCAGTTGGCTACGGTCCCGGGTATCGGATCCAAAACGCTGGAAAAGTGCTTCCGTTACGTAATGGATTCACCTTCGCGTCAACCTGTCGCGCAACAGACTTCCTTGAACCTTTAAAATCCAGTCCCGCTACTCGAACACCCGCATGGGTGGGTCTTCGACCGGCAAGCCGTGCTCTTCGGCCCAGACACGTAGCGGCACATCGTCGCCTTCCCAGGGTTTGCAGAACAGTTGGGCTGTTATGGGGTCCATCTGGTCGAGCACGTCTTCGGGCGGCGTGGGATGCTGCTGGGCCCACCAGCGGTAGGCGTAGCTGATGAGCAGGCCCTTGGTGGTACCGCCGGTGAAGTTGACGGCGGGCGTGTGATAGGTGCTGGTGCTGAAGATGTAGGCGTCGCCCGCCTCGAGCTTCGGCTCGACGAACTCAGGCGGGTCGAGGGCGCCTTCCTTGAACCGCAGGGCCTCGTTCAGTTTGTGGCTGCCGGGCACGAGCATGGTCGCCCCCGCGTCCGGCGAAGGGAAGTCCGTGAGGCAGTAGCCCACGCGGACCGCCACTGTACCGCGGATAGGGTGATCCGGCGAGAAGTTGTTCAGGTCGCGGTGCCAGTTCCGGAAGGACCGTCCGTCGCCGTCAGGATAGAGCGGTTCGTCGGAGGCCGGCTGGGGGTACTTGTAGATGAGGTGTCCCATCATGAGATGGATGTCGTGGGAAAGAAGCTGGACCACCAGGGGAACCGTCCGGCTATTGGTGACGAGTTCGACCAGGGCTTCGTCCAGCGTGAGATCGATGTACCGGTTGGCGTAGTAGTTGTGTATCGGCCCGGCGGTCTCCATGAACCGGTCGCCGACGGCCGCCACCCGGCTGCGCAGGCCGTCATCGAGCGCCTTCTTGACGATCAGGTAGCCGTATTCCCGGAAGTGTTCCCGCTGCTCTGGGGTAAGAGGGGTGAACTCCATGATTCGTTATTCCTGTGAAGGGTTTCAGAAGGATTCCGGCGACGTGGGCGCTCGTACGATCACGGACGGGGCCCGACCCGGAATAGCGCAAATATAGAAGCCTGCAACCGCCCCGTCAACTATCGGGTCCCCGATCCAGGCCGCCAGCCCGCCAGCAAGCCGTTGACACCTGTTCCAACCGGGTTTATGTTGTTGCCGAATCTCCGAATTCCATGTGATCGCACCTGATCATACCGCGGCC